>JBOGNC010000184.1:0-8917 GCA_050747045.1 Candidatus Acidiferrales bacterium
CGCTTCATCGCGACCGCCGACGCGAGCGCGGATACAATCAGGCCGAATTGATCGCCAGGGCCGTGGCGCGCCGTCTAAAACTCCGCCTGGAATCAAAACTGATGGTCCGCGTAAAGCCGCGCCCGCCCCAGCTCGTGCTGTCCCGCAGCGAGCACTGGAAATCCGTGCGTGGCGCGTACGCGACCCGCGAAGGGATCAACATTGACAACATGCGCATCCTGCTGGTAGATGATGTACTGACAACTGGTGCGACGATTGATGCCTGTTCCCGGGCGCTCATCAAGGCAGGCGCCTCGGCGGTTTTTGGCCTGACCGTCGGGCGAGTTCGCTCCGGCCCGGCTGCTGGTGTCCCGTCGCCTCCGGTTCCAAGCGATTCGGCAACCAAGCTGGATCGCGAACGCATCTAAACGCATCAGGGAGTCTTGTATCGAGGAATGAAGGGGTGTAATGGACAATCGGCACAAAACCGGATTGCGTCCTCGGCCCAACATCTCGATTGCTGGCGCTTCGACAGAAGCCGCTGTGCAAAAACCCGCTGATCCGCCTGGTAGTAGCCGCTCACTGATGCAGGCACCCGTGCTGGTGCTCAACGCTACATTCGAACCGATCAATGTGACGGCGGTACGCCGGGCTCTCGTGCTGATGCTCAAAGGCGTGGCCCAGGCCGAAGAAACCAATCACGGCGAAGTACACTCCACTTCCAAATCCGTCGCGGTGCCTTCGGTGATCCGTTTGCTGAGCTATCGGCACATCCCGCAGCAGAGCCGCGCGCTCTCCAGAAAAAATATTTTGCTTCGCGACCGCAACACCTGCCAATTTTGCGGAAAGCTCTTCCCCGCCTCCGAACTGACGCTTGACCACGTAATGCCGCGCTCCCGCGGAGGCCGCTCGACGTGGGAAAACCTGGTGGCATGCTGCTACAGGTGCAATAACCGTAAGGGTGATCGCACGCCCGAAGAAGCGGGTATTCAATTGCAGCGCCGTCCCCGTCCATTTACTTTACATACTTCGCGTCAGTTAATGCGGCTGATGGGACACCGCGATGAAAAGTGGCGCAAATATCTTTTTTATTGATCGTCCCTTTATCGCCGGTCCAGAGTGCAACCTTTTCAGAACGGCCGCGTCTAACTTATCAAACACTTCTAGGACACACCCCGGGAAGCGGGCCAGCAACAACTGGTCAGCTTCCCTTCTCTTTGTTCTACGCAGTACGCTCACCATCTTCGGCGCGGGCACAGAAACAACTTCCGATAGGGCTATTGACGGAACATAACCTTCAGCCCGCGCCGCCAATTCTCATTCAGCCCGATGCGCGTCACGGAGATTTCCGGAGAAAGATATTTCAGCAGCGTTGCCGTGGCCGAATGAAATCGCAGCGCCGGCGCGGCCAACCAGACCAGCGGCGGCTTGGGATCGAGGGTAATTCCGTTGAAATAGCCGTAGCGTTCGAAATCGCCGGAGCGCTGGTGCCGCCACACGCGCAGCCAATAATCAACCGCTTGCAACGGTAACTGAATGTCCTCGGACGCTTTCAGCTCGATGACCACCAGGCGCCCGCGCCGCGTGACTCCCAGCAAATCCAGAATTCCGCGGTCGCCCGCCGCCAGCGCCGGGACTTGCGAGTAGACGTAACGCGGATCGAGAACCGCGTCGAGCCGCGTGCAATCCTCGAGCACGACACTCTCCAGCCAGCGTTCGGGGGCGGCGCGATATAGCCGGTTATTCGTGTCGCTCGCGAGCGGGCTCCGCTGCAGGTCCATTTTCGCAATCAGCCGTTCGAGGAGCGGCTCTTTCGCCGTGGTCACAAACTGCTGCGAATCGCCCAAGCCAAACTTCAGACCTTCTTTCGACCAGCGCGCAAACTCCAATCCGTGACAGCAGAACGCTACTTCCTTTGCTCCGGCCAGCACTCTCAAGTGCATCGAGCTGTTCGGGTCGTCCATCATCCGTGCCAACGTCGAGAGGCGCGAAGCGGAGTCGCGGGCCGCCTGCAACGCAGACTCGGAGTCCCGGCGCGGCACTAGCCAGCTTTCCAAGTTCCCGGCATCTGCGAGGTCCATTTTCTGGATTCGCCAGTCGGACTCGCGATATTCGAAAATTTCCGCTCGCGCTGCGTCCGATAGCGCCAGCGCGCGCTCACGCAAAAGCCTTGCGCTGCCCTCCGGCACAAACAGCCGCAAAGCTTCTATTGGGTGGCGCTCAGCGCGGCTGCGGGTCCAGTCGAGCCAGATGATTCCGAAGGCCAGCATGCCTTCGACCGCGGACGTAGATTCTCCCGGCGCGATGGCCATCAACGCATAGGAGCGCCCACCCTCGCGCATGCATCCCCGCGCATACCAACTCGACAGCGATCGCTGCAAATCCGGTGCAGTGGTCAGCGCATCGATTTGTGCGTCTGGGAATCGCTCGGAAAGAATGCGCTGAAATCGCGCGCGAAATTGATCGCGGGTAATGCGCCCCGCCGAGCGCGGGAGATCAGTTCGAAGGAATTCAATGCGGCCGGGTCTGGCTCGGCCAAAGCGTTGCACCTCAAGGACGATGCGATCTTCAGACTGCTCGCGAACGCGCAGCACGCGCCGGGTCACGCTTCGCTCGTCCGACCAAAGGTGAACCAGCGAATTTTTACCCTGGCTGCGAACTTCGCAATGCAGCCCGGCAAGTTCCGCGAGCCACTCGCCATCCTCGCGGACTTCCGCGTACCCGGAAGCAGCCATCGCTTCCAAGGCGCGGTCCAGCTCAGCCCATTCGTTCATAGACAACCGCTCCAACGTTCAGAAAAACAGTGCTGCTACTGCAAAACCAGACCGGTGATGCGCATCGTAGGATACTGCTGATTCCATTCCGCGGGAAGCTGTTCAAAAGTAAGATCGAATTCGCGCTGCTTGCCGGGGGCTAGGGGCTGGCCGCCCGCGGAGATTATTCGACGGGTTCCTCGCAGAATCACTTGATTGAAGGGATCGTGGAATTCGACCAGAACTTCCAAAGCTTCAATCGTGCGCGCGCCGCTGTTGGATACAATACCGTCCAGATATGTGAATTTTTCATTTAACATATTCGATGATTCGGAAAGCTCCAGGTTCTGAAAGTGGATATTTCCGGCGTAGCCCCGCGCGTCCGCGCTAAACGGCATTTTCGGCTCGGGGACAGGCTTAGGCGGCTTGACCGAACGCGTCGCGACCAAGAAGATGATGACAATCACTGAAACCACCGCAAGTCCAGCGAGGAAGGCGCCCGGAAATCGGCGGCTCTTTCCTTTTGGCTCGAAATGTTCCGGATCGGTCATTTCTCCTTAGCGTCCGAACGAAAGCCTGATAATCAGCGGTTCCGGCAGTCCGGCTTGGGTCATTCGCTGCTGAACCCGCTCGATATTGTATGGAATGCGCCAGAAGTCAACCGTCCGGTTCTGAAGGTCGGCGATGGCGAATCCAGCACGAGGATTGCCGTCACGCGGCTGGCCCACCGAGCCCGGATTCAGCAGATACGTCGCGTCCGGTTCGATGGCCACTCTCGAAGATTCCCGCCCAGCGGCGGGCGTGGCCCTCAACGCCTGCACGTCTTCTCCGCGGAGCGAAAAGCCGCCCTGAAGATGCGTATGGCCGAAGAAGGTTACTGGCGTTGGTGCATTCGCCAGCGCATCGAGTGCCAGCGCCGGAGCGTAAACGTACTCATCCTCGTCGTAGACGGAACCGTGCGCTATCGAAAAACCATCAACCGTCTTGGGCCCCTTCGCAAGATTCTGCAAGAACTCGCGGTTTTCAGGCCGCAATTGTTGGCGCGTCCACAGGACAGATGCTCGCGCGATCGGGTTAAAATCCTCGATATCATCTACGCCAACGACTGCCTTGTCGTGATTGCCGCGGATGGCAACGGCGCCGAGCGAGCGGATGGAGTCCACCACCTCATTCGGGTCCGGCCCGTAGCCTACGAGATCGCCCAGACAAACGGCTCTTTCCCATTTGCCCTTGGCTGACGCGAGCACCGTCTCAAGTGCCGTCAGATTCGAGTGAATGTCGCTGATGATCAGATAGCGCATGTCATGTCACCGGACCAACATTGCATCGCCGTAGCTATAAAACCGATAGCTTGAATCCACCGCATGTCGATAGGCGCGCAGAACGTTGTCGCGTCCGGCAAATGCCGCAACCATGGCAAGCAGAGTAGAGCGCGGCAAATGAAAATTCGTGAGCATTTGATTCACGACCCGGAATATCTTGCCCGGAAACAGGAAAATATTCGCCTCATATTTTCCCGGCTCGAGCGCACCGCCGGTTTTCCCGGCGCAATCTTCGAGGGCGCGAACTACCGTGGTTCCCACGGCGAGCACCGGCCGATTGCCCCGGCGTGCCTTTGCGATCGCTTCCGCCGTGCTCTCAGGTATTTCATACAATTCTGTGTGAATTTTGTGCGCCTCCAAGCGCTCAGTGCGAACCGGCTCGAACGTGCCTAACCCGACATTCAACGTAAGTTCCGCGATTTCCACTCCTCGCGCGCGGAGTCGATCAAGTATCTGGGGTGTGAAGTGCAAGCCGGCGGTCGGCGCAGCCACGGCAATTCCGCACCTCGCAAAGACCGTCTGATACCGGTCGCGATCCAGCGGCTCATCGGCGCGTTTGATGTAGGGCGGCAACGGAATGTGTCCGAGACGGCCGAGCGCTTCGTGAAAGCCATCTTTCGACGTAAAGCGCAGCACGCGGAGTCCAAACGGGCCGCGTCCCTCCACCTGCGCTTCCAATTCGCTGTCGCCAAACACGATTCGTTCGCCGGTGGGAATTTTTCTGCCGGGCCGCACCAGCGCCTCCCAGCAATCCTGAAAAAGCTGGCGAACCAGCAACACTTCGATTTTCGTGTGCAAGAATTCCTGCCGAGCCGGATTTCGGAGACCCAGCGGTTGCGCGTGAATTCCCGCGCGATGGCCGAAGAGCCGCGCCGGCACTACGCGTGCATTGTTGACGACCATAAGTTCGTCTCCGCGCACGATTTCTGGCAACTCGCGGAATTGCCGGTCTTTCCACTCTCCATTAGCCCGATCGAGCAGTAACAATCGCGAAGCGTCACGCTCAGCAAGCGGGCGCTGCGCGATGCGCTCCGGCGGCAGCTCATAATCGAATTCTGTGACATCCATTTAGGCCTTCGCAACCTGCTCGGAAACGCGCGCGATGATTTCTCGCATCTCACCTTGAATTTTTCCGTTCGAGGCGATCGTCACCGGTGCGCCTGGCTGGTACGGATTGCCGTCGATGCCGGTAACCGTGCCGCCGGCTTCGCGAACCAGGATCGTTCCTGCCGCTGTGTCCCAGGACTTGAGGCCAAATTCCCAGAATCCGTCGAAGCGGCCGCAGGCCACGGCGCAGAGGTCAAGGGCTGCCGCGCCGTCGCGCCGAACACCGTGCGAGCGTAAAGTGAATTCCCAATAGTAATTGATGTTCGCGCTTTTCTTGCGGTGATGCGTGGGAAAGCCGGTGGACACCAAGCTTTGCGAGATCGACTCGACGGAAGAAACGTGGATGCGATTGCCATTCAGAAATGCGCCTTCACCGCGCGCCGCGCTGAACAGTTCGTCGTACACAGGATTCAAGATCGCGCCTACGACGGGTTCGCCATACTCAACCAGTCCAAGCGAAACGGCAAACCACGGATAACCGTGCGCAAAATTAGTGGTTCCGTCGAGTGGATCCACATGCCAACAGTATTTCGCGCCGACTGCCGCGTTGCCGCTTCCCTCCTCGGCCACGATGGCATGGTCGGGAAAGCGTTCGCGCAATTTTGAGACAATTAATTCTTCCGAGCGCTGGTCCGATTCGGTGATCAGATCGACTTCGCCCTTATAGGCGAATCGTTTGGGACGCTGATGATCGGCGCGCAGGATCGCTCCCGCTTCCTGCGTGATTTCGATAGCAGCCTGAAGAAATGGGTTCATACGAACCGGAGACCGAGCCGCGCCTCACTCTTGCGCGGCAGCCGCGAAGTACTCCTTTTTGTAGTGTACGGTGTAGTTGCCTTTGACGGTGAGCAATACGTGGCGGTCGCTGCCGGGGGCCGGATCGGGATACGGATAGTAGCCTATCAAATATTGCGTGCGCAGCTCGCGATCGATGCGGTTGAACATCTCCGGCACCTGGCGAACGTCATCCAGGAAATACAGCGCGCCTCCGGTACTATCGGTAATGGTGATCAGCGCGTGCTCGCCACCCGTGTTGCGCCCATTTTCGTTCCTGACGGGATTCACGATGATGGAATAGAGCAACGCGCCGGAAGTGATGGCCGAGCGGCGGGCGTCGTCGAATTTCAAGACGCTGGTGGTTTCGCCTGCATCGGTGACCAGAACGATGGCGCGGCGGTGATTCCCCGGAAGGCGCTGGAGCGACTTGGAGCCGAGCACCACGGCATCGAAGAGCGAAGTGCCGGCGCCGAGCGTGATCCGGCGCACGTCGGCTTGCAACTGTTTTACGTCGTCGGTGAACGCTCCGATCTGAGTGACGTCCTCGTCAAACTCGAAAAATCCCAGCGAGTCGCCCGGGCGAACGACTTCGCCGATGAATCGATCGGCGGCTTCCGCCTCAAATTTCAAATCGACGTACTCGCTACCGCTGGTGTCAATCATCAGCGCGATATCGAGAGGTCGAGCTGTCTGCGCTTCGAAACGCACGATTTTCTGTGGCACGCCGTCGTCGGAAAGTTGAAAGTCGTCCTTTTTAAGGTCGATGACGGGCTGGCCGTTGACATCAATAACGCTGGCGAAAATATTGACGAGATCGGTTCGCACGCGAATGACCGGAGGATTTTGCGAGTACGCGGCGGGAGGAAGCGCCAACATCGCGGCGAGGAGCGCTGCGCGTGTAGCCACCGCCGGGGAACCTACGGTGAAAATTTTCATTAGGAACCCGATTCACCGTTTGTTGACGCGGGAGGTGCAAGGGGTTGCTCGCCTTCGGCCCAGACGGCGCCGCCGACGAAAAATTCCTTTTTCCAGATGGGTACGGTGCGTTTCAGCGTATCAATGGCGAATCGGCAGGCCTCGAATGCGGCGGCGCGGTGCGGAGAGCTGACGGCAATAAATACACTAGTCTCACCAATTTCCAATCGACCGAGCCGGTGCACCACGGCCAGCCGATGAATGGCAAATTTTTCATGGATAGCGGCGCCAATTTCGCGCATTTGGGAGTAGGCCATCGCCTCGTAGGCTTCGTATTCCAGATAGAGCGTCTTTCGGCCTTTGAAATTGTCGCGGACAAAGCCGTCGAATACCACCATGGCGCCATCTTCGGGCGCCTTCAGCGACGCGAGAATTTCGTCAGGTTGAATCGGGCCTCGGATGATACGGAAGATGTCCTGCTCGACGGCTGCTTGCTGACCTCCGCTGACCGGGGGCAGAAACGCGACTTCGTCGCCGGCTGTAAGCGGCGCGCGCCACGGCGAGTATTCCTGGTTCACCGACGCGGCGATGGACGCGCGAAACTCAGTAAGCTTGGGAAAGCGGCGGCCGTAGCGTTCAAAAAGGTCCTCGACGCGCGCGCCGTCGGAAAGCTCCGCTTCCTCCTGCGAAACGCCGGTGATGTCCTTCAATTGGCCGAAGAAAAGAACACGCACACGCATGGAGTTCATTCTAACCCGCGGCGCCGGGAACGAGAAGCGACGGGCGGCGCATGTAGCCGTTCGAAGAGCTGACGGCGACGGCGGCGCCGCGAACGGGTGCGCGGCGAATCCGGTGCCGAGCTCCCTGCGCAAACTTATCGTTTGCACGGACTGTGACGGGTGGGAGCATACCAGGTACTTTGTTTTCTGTGACATACATGCGTTTCTATTCGACTGGGTGTGACGGGTAGGCGGCGGTGATTGGTAACCGGGATTGGTGGAACTGGCATGTGGTCGAGATCGGCGAGGAACTCAGAGCGACGGTGCAAGTGCGCGATGCCACGAGTTCATTCGGCACCGAATTTCGCCTGTTCAGACATCACAGATCGACCGTATCAGAATGCGCGAGCGGGGCACAACTGATCGCGAGTACAAGTTGCCGAAGCCTGTACCTCGGCCCGGTGATTCGTGGGGCAAGCCGGTGACGGCTATCGCGTTACAGCAGGACTATTTTGGAAATGGCTTTGCTCGACGCGCGCGGCGGAGGGCCGATTCGGAAACTGCAGGAGCCCGTCATCTGCTTGTCAATCGGAAAGCTTTCCCCGATAATCGATACATCGAAGTTCGAATATCCTCGCGGTGGCGCTATGGTGCAACGGTTAGCACGCGGCCCTTTCAAGGCTGAAATACGGGTTCGATTCCCGTTAGCGCTACCAGATTTCCCCAAGAAAGATTCACCCGGAGAGAACGAGGAGTAAAATAATGTGCGTGCTGACGTGCGCGCATTGCGGCGAGCCGATCGACCAGGCGAACGGCGTATGGTTCCATCCGCGCCGGCGATTTCAAGGACAAGGCGGCAGCTTGCCGACGATGTGCGACTTCGGCGATCGCGTGGGCCCGTCGCGCGCCACTCCCATGGCTCTGAGCCCGACCGATAAGGATTATCTCTACTCTATTCACGTGAGCATTGATGAGGAGAGCTTCTTACTGGAGGCGCTGTGGCTGGACTGGCAGCAGGCCAATCGGCACCGAGGGGATGTTCCGTGCGCTGATTGCGGCGCAGCAGACGGCGGCCAGCACTCGCTGGACTGTGAGCGACATGCACAGATGAAATTCAACGGTAGCGTAGCGCATCACACTCCGCGTTACAGCGTATGGCGTCACGTGGTTTTTAGAGCATGAGAACCCGGACGGATAATCAGTTGCGTTGACGTAGGCCAATTTCGTCATTCCGGTGGGTTTGACATACACTTCCCGAGGCGCCACTTCCAGCCTCCCTCGTGTTTGAACAATTGATACAGATTGACTCCGGAATCCCGAACCGGCAAGAGTGCATCGCATAATT
>JBOGNC010000185.1:0-8894 GCA_050747045.1 Candidatus Acidiferrales bacterium
CCGTCCACAAAAGCTACGGAACGCTTGACGACTTCAAGGGGTTTCTCGCGACGGCTCACGAACGTGGCATTCGCGTGATCATCGAAATGGTTCTCAATCATACCTCCGACCAGCACCCGTGGTTCCAGGAAGCGCGGAGCTGCCGCGATAACCCGCGGCGCGATTGGTATGTCTGGAGCGATACCGACGAGCTTTATCGCGGCGCTCGAATCATTTTCGTCGATACCGAGCTATCGAATTGGGCGTGGGATCCAGTCTCCAAGGCCTACTATTGGCATAGGTTTTTCAGCCATCAGCCCGATCTAAACTACGACAATCCGGAAGTCCGCGATGCCATGTGGAATGTGATGAAATTCTGGCTCGAGCTTGGCGTCGATGGCTTCCGTCTCGACGCCGTTCCTTACCTAGTGGAGCGCGACGCCACTTCTTGCGAAAATTTGCCCGAGACGCACGATATCGTCCGCGAATACCGGCGACGCATGGACGAATCCTTTCCCGGGAAAATGCTGCTCGCTGAGGCAAATCAATGGCCCGCCGATGTTTGCGCCTACTTCGGCCATGGCGATGAATTTCATATGGCCTTCCACTTTCCGCTCATGCCGCGCATGTTCATGGCCGTTAAATTGGAAGACCGCAAGCCCATCATCGAAATTCTGCAGCGGACCCCGGAAATTCCCGCTAACTGCCAGTGGTCTATCTTTCTTCGCAATCATGACGAGCTGACGCTCGAAATGGTCACCGACGTCGAGCGAGACTACATGTACGACGAGTACGCGCGCGACAAATCCATGCGCATCAACCTGGGCATTCGCCGCCGCCTCGCCCCATTGATGGATAATGACCGCAGGCGCATCGAGCTGCTCAATGGATTGCTCATGTCGCTCCCCGGCACTCCCGTGATCTATTACGGCGACGAGATCGGAATGGGAGACAACGTGTATCTCGGTGATCGCAATGGCGTCCGCACGCCGATGCAATGGGACGGTCACTGGAACGCTGGTTTTTCCTCCACCGATCCGGAGCGCCTCTATGCTCCTCTGGTCTCTAACCCGGTGTACGGCTATCAATCCGTGAATGTGGATTCGCAGAAGCGATCCGAGCATTCCTTGCTCTCTTGGATGAAGCGCCTAATGCAGGTCCGGAAGTCCACGCGAGTTTTCAGCCGCGGCACGATCGAGTTTCTCGACCCGCCCAATCACCGGGTTCTCGCCTATGTCCGCGAGTTTGGCAACGAGCGCGTTCTGGCAGTCAACAATCTATCCAGTACCTCGCAGGCCGTGGAGCTGAATCTGCGAAAATACAAAGGGTTCATCCCGATCGAAATGTCCGGGAAGACCATTTTCCCGCGCCTCGGCGATCTTCCTTACCTCTTGACGATGGGGCCCTATCAGTTTTATTGGTTTCGGCTGCGTAGAATTTGATTACAAAAACTAGCTTCGGCTCGTCTGAGCCCTCGTCGCGACGGCACAGATCATGGAGCGGAGATTGAGCGAAGATACCCTCCTGTCCGACGATTTTATCCGGCAGCTCGTCAGTGTCGGTGAAGTCGACCTGCTGGTTGGCATTCCGTCTCGCAATGATTGCAGGACCATCGGCAACGTGGTTCGCGCTGCGGAAGAATCCCTGCTCCGGAACTTTCGCCGCCAGCGCACAGTCCTCGTGAATGTCGATGCCGGCTCCCGCGACGGCACTCCGCAAGCCGTCCGCGAAGCCAGTCTGCTCGGCGCGAACGGCCTGGAATCCTTGCGCACTTTGCGCTGGATTACCACGAGTACATCCAACACTTCGGCGGAATCAACTTCCTTGCGAACGATCCTGGCGGCCGCCGACCTTCTCCACGCCAATGCCTGTGCCGTTGTTTCCGCTTCGACTGCGACGGTCAGTCCCGCGTGGATTGACGCCTTGCTGCGCCCAGTTTTTTCCGAGAACGTCGATTTTGTCGCTCCACTCTATGCTCGCCATCGCTACGATGGCCTGCTCACGCGCAACCTCGTCTATCCGTTCAGCCGCGCTCTTTTCGGAAAATCCATACGAGAATTGCGCGCCAGCGAGTTCGCTTTTTCCGGCCGGCTCGCTTCAGATTGCCTCAACAGCGCTGATTGGGAACACGAAGGAATCCAATCCGCGGCAGAAACTTGGATGGGAGTCACGGCGATGTCCGGTTCGTATTCCTGCTGCCAGACGTTCCTGGGTCCCAAGCCGCGCTCGTCTACCGCCGGCGTCGTGGACACGATCCGCGAGGCAGTAACCGGGTTCTTCTGGTGCGCCGAGTCGACGGAGTCTTACTGGCTTCCTGGCCGTGATCCGGAGCCTCTGAAGACGGTCGGCCCTGACCACCAGCTCACTAGCGAGCCCGTTCGCGTGGACCGAAAAAAAATGTTTCAGCTCTACCGCACCGGCGTCGCCGAACTTTCCGAGATTTTGGCCTCGATTCTCGATGCGGATACCCACGCCGAGCTCGTCCGGCTCGCCTCTCTCGATGAATCCGCTTTTCGTTTCAGTAACGCCCTGTGGGTGCGGACCATTTACGAATTTGCCGCCGCATATCACCATTCCATCATCAATCGCGGCCACTTGGTTCAAGCATTGGTTCCTATTTACCGCGGACGGGTTCATTCTTTTCTCACCGTGCACCGTTCCGACGATAGTGAAGCCATGGAAGCCGATATCGAAGATCTCTGCCAGGAATTTGGCCGGCAGAGGAGCTTCTTCGTCGAGCGATGGAGCACGAAAGGGTAAGGTGCCTTATGCAAGAAATGATAGTGCACGCGTTTCAACAGGCCCACGACAACTTGACTCACATGCTGGCCGAATTTCTCCCGCGTTTTTTGTTGATGCTCGTAGTAATTCTCATCGGCTGGCTGGTGGCTTATCTGCTCAAGATCATCCTTCGCGGAATCCTGCGGGTGGCCAAGGTCGACAAAATGTCCGAGGAAGCGGGCGCCTCCCGTCTGCTCCGGCGTGCGGAGTTGCCGCCTATGACCGAACTGCTCAGCCGCGCGGTCTTCTGGGTGGTTTGGCTCGGATTCATCATCGTCGGCATCAGCTTCCTGGGAATCGGAAGTTTACAGCAGCAAATTGCCAATCTGATCGCGCTTCTGCCCCAAATATTCGTCGCCTTTTTGATCCTCTTCGTCGGTTTGCTGGCCGCGAACTTCTTTTCTCGAGCGGCCCTGCTTGCTGGCGTCAACGCCGGCATGTCGTCCCCGAGGGTTCTCAGCGGGGTGGTCCGTGTTGTCATTATTTTCCTCGCGCTTTCCATGGCTCTCGAACAAGTAGGCCTCGGCCGAGCCACCATGGAAATCGCCTTTTCCATCGTCTTTGGGGCGCTCATGTTCGGATTGGCTCTCGCTTTCGGACTCGGCGGACGCCACCTCGCCGCGCGGCTTCTGGAACGCCATTTCCTGCACGAAGAACAAAGAGAACGCGACGACGAACTCTCTCCCCTGTAGCCACTTTGGGGTATTCTGGGGCCGGTATGCTTCGCGCCTTGTATCTGGAGGGGGCTATGGGATGATTCTGCAGCAGTTCGACGCGCAATTCCTAGGCAGGCTGCGCACCGCTTTTGCCGCGCAGGTGCCAGAGTATTTGCCAAAACAGAGATGGTTTGGATCGAAGGCCAAGCGCATTCAGTCCGTCCGGCTCTCCGACTGCGTCCCGGCCCCGCTCCCCCAGTCCTTGGCGCTCATCGCCCTCGCTGTCGTCGAGTTCGTCGAGGGGCCCGTTGAGACATATGTTTTGCCCCTCGTGGCTCCTCCGCCAGACGGGCCAAGCTCCGGTGATTCAACGGTGGTCCGCGTTCCCATTTCGGATCACGCTTCCGAGCAACCTCTCAACGACGCGCTGCGTGACCACGAATTCCTCACAGCGATTTTAGTGGCGATCGTAGACTCTAAATCAATCGCTGGCGAGCGCGGCATCCTGCGGGGCACGCCCGAGGCATCGCTCAATCAAAAAACGGCCGCTTCTCTCGCCACTCTTCGTCCTCGCCTGCTGAAAGGGGAACAAAGCAACTCCTCCGTCGTCTACGGAGATCAGTTCATCTTGAAATTTTACCGGCGCCTCGAAGAAGGCGTTCATCCCGATCTGGAAATTGGCCGGTTTCTGACCTCCGTCGCTCATTTCCCTAATGTTCCACCTCATTGCGGCTCGCTTAACTACGTCTCGCACGAACACACCAGCATGACCCTTGGATTGTTGCAAGGTTTCGTGCCGAATCAAGGAGACGCGTGGCGCCATACCGTTGAACATCTCGTGGAACTATTTGCCTCGCCGGATCATCCTACAGAAGAACAAGAGCCGGGATCGATTCGGCGATTTGCGTCTAAAGTTAAATCGGATTTGCTTATTTCCGGCGCTCCGGAACACCAGAGCGCGCAAATGGAGCTCATCGGTCTACTTGGCAAGCGCACCGCCGAGCTTCACTTGGCGCTCGGGTCATCAAGCGTCGATCCAGAGTTCACTCCGGAGCCCTTCACGCCGGAATTTCGTGAGGAAGTACATAGCGCGTTCCATGATTTGGCCGTACGGAATTTTGCGGCGCTTCGATTGAAACTCCCGGAACTTCCTGAACGAGTAGCGGAATTGGCCTCGCAGGTGTTGAAGCTCGAAGACGACGCACTGCTGATTCTTCATTCGATTCTGGAAAGGAATATCTCTTCCATTCGCATCCGCATTCATGGGGATTATCACTTGGGCCAGGTGCTATTCACGGGTTCCGATTATGTCATCATCGACTTCGAGGGCGAACCGGCCCGTCCGTTGAGCGCACGCCGCACCAAGCGATCTCCGCTGCAGGATGTCGCCGGCATGTTGCGCTCCTTTCATTACGCGGCGAGATCCGCTTCTCTCGCCGCGAATGAACGTTTGGCCAAATCGCATGGGTACGGAATGCCGTCACAGGAACAGATCGACACGCTGGCTATGCGGTGGCAAGCTCTGGCCACTCGCGAATTCCTCCGAAGTTATCGGAGCACCGCTGGCGATGCGAGGTTCCTGCCTTCCAGCGCAGCTGATTTTGACGCGCTTCTAAAGGTGCACCTACTGGAAAAAGCTATTTATGAGCTCGGATACGAACTCAACAACCGCCCTGCTTGGCTGGCCATACCGCTCGCGGGCATTCGGGAGACTTTGAGGACCAGCGCGTAGCACAAAGCATGCCGGGACCGCCGCGGGAGTACCCGGAGCTCTTTTGTACGCCGCCTCAGATTGCACGCCACAAAGTTAACGCTGATCGGAGGCTTATGACCGATTCTCGCGAACCGAACGCGCCATCTTCCTCCGCAACGCAGGAAGCCCTGCGCGTGCGTTACGACATTTCCCTGCTAACGGACAGCGATCTCTATCTTTTCAATCAGGGCACTCATCTGCGCCTCTACGAAAAACTCGGCTCGCACTATTTGCAGCACGACGGAATCGAGGGGGCCTATTTCGCCGTCTGGGCCCCGAACGCCGCGCGCGTTTTCCTGATGTCGGACGCAAATCGCTGGAGCACCTCCTCCATCGAACTCCGTCCGCGAGGCAGTTCAGGTATCTGGGAAGTATTCGTCGAGGGCATCGCGCCGGGCGCCGCTTACAAATTTCACATCGTCTCGCGCGAAGGCAACTATCGCGTGGACAAAGCCGACCCATTCGGCTCGCGATATGAAATCCCGCCGAAAACGGCCTCGATCGTTTCCGACTCTCCCTATCGTTGGCAAGACGACGAATGGATGTCCACCCGTGGCGGACGCAGTTCTCTGCAGAGTCCCATCTCAATCTACGAAATTCACCTGGGCTCTTGGGCCAGAGTTCCGGGGCAAGAAAATCGGTTTCTTGCCTACCGTGAAATGGCCGAGCGTTTGCCAAAATACGTTCTCGAACGCGGCTTCACTCACGTTGAATTTCTCCCCGTCATGGAACATCCGTTCTACGGCTCATGGGGCTACCAGACCACGGGATACTTTGCTCCCACCAGTCGATATGGTCCGCCGGAAGATTTCATGCACTTGATCGATTGCCTCCACCAACATGGCATCGCGGTAATTCTTGATTGGGTGCCTTCGCATTTCCCTTCCGACGAGCACGGCCTCGCCTACTTTGACGGCACGCACCTTTTCGAGCACGCCGACCCGCGCCAGGGATTTCATCCCGACTGGAACAGCTACATATTCAACTACTCCCGCAACGAAGTTCGCTCGTTCCTGCTGAGCAGCGCCATGTGCTGGCTCGATCGCTTTCATGCCGATGGCCTCCGCGTGGACGCCGTCGCCTCCATGCTCTATCTTGATTATTCCCGCAAGCCCGGCGAGTGGATCCCCAATCGCTTCGGCGGTCGCGAAAATCTGGATGCCATTTCATTGCTGCGGAAATTGAATGAGGAGGTCTACGCCGCCTATCCCGGCGTCCAGGTGATCGCCGAAGAATCCACCGCATGGCCCATGGTTTCGCGGCCTCTGTACGTCGGCGGCCTCGGCTTCGGTTACAAATGGGACATGGGCTGGATGCACGACACCCTCGCCTACATGTCTCTCGATCCCATCCACCGCAGGTTTCATCACGGCGCGCTGAGTTTCCGTGCCGTGTACGCATTTTCCGAGAACTTCGTCCTCCCGCTCTCCCATGACGAAGTCGTTCACGGCAAAGGCTCGCTCGTAGCTAAAATGCCCGGCGATGATTGGCGGAAATTCGCGAATCTCCGTTTGCTCTACGCCTGGATGTTCGCGCAGCCCGGCAAAAAGTTGCTCTTCATGGGCTGCGAATTTGGCCAGTGGCGCGAATGGAATCACGACCAAAGTCTCGACTGGCATCTGCTCGATTTGCCGCCGCATCAAGGCGTACGCAAATGGCTGGACGATTTGAATCGAGCCTTGCGTTCAGAACCGGCCCTCTACGAATTCGATTGCGATCCCGCCGGTTTCGAATGGATCGACTGCAACAACTCCGATGAAAGTTCCGTGGCCTTTTTGCGCAAAGGCAAATCTCCCGGCTCTGAAATTGTCGCCATCTTCAATTTCACGCCTGTCCCTCGCCAGAGCTACCGCGTCGGAGTTCCACAGGATGGGCTCTGGCGCGAAATCCTGAATTCTGATAGCCAGAATTACGGCGGCAGCGGCTGGGGCAATTTCGGCGGAGTGCACGCTGTCCCCATTCATGCGCATGGCCGCCGTTTCTCAGTTGAACTGAATCTACCGCCGCTTGGCGCGATTTTCTTCAAGCCCGCCGGACCTTGATGTCCGCAAGCGAACACCACTGCCATGAATGTACGGACGCCAGGAGGCTCTTTTCGCGTGACTTCAGATTCGCTTCAAACGCTCAGCGCGCATTTTCGCGACGATAGCGGCTGCGATTTTCTGGTCTGGGCGCCGCGCGCTCAGCGCCTCGCACTGCATCTGGTCGCTCCACGAGAGCGCAGCCTTGCCATGCAACAAATGCCCAGCGGATATTTCCACTTGTGCGTTCCAGACGTCAACCCCGGAGCACGCTATTTTTTCCGCTTCGAATCTGGAGAAGAGCGTCCCGATCCTGCCTCTCGATTCCAGGCGGAAGGCGTTCACGGTCCATCCGAGGTAGTCGATTCTCGCTTCCAATGGGACGACCAATCCTGGCTCGGCATCGAAGTTCGCGACTACGTTTTCTACGAACTCCACGTCGGCACGTTCACTCCCGAAGGCTCATTCGACGCCATCATCCCGCGCCTCACTGAGCTAAAAAACCTCGGCGTCACCGCCATCGAACTCATGCCCGTCGCTCAGTTTCCCGGTTCGCGCAATTGGGGCTACGACGGTGTGTTTCCTTTTGCCGCGCAGTCCTCCTACGGCGGCCCGTACGCTCTAAAGCGCCTCGTCAACGCTTGCCACCGAACCGGCCTCGCCGCGGTGCTCGACGTCGTTTACAATCACCTCGGCCCCGAAGGGAATTACCTCGCCCGTTTCGGCCCGTATTTCACCGATTTCTACCACACGCCTTGGGGCGAAGCCGTCAACTTCGATCGCGCGCAAAGCAACCACGTCCGCCGCTACTTCATCGAGAACGCGCTCCAATGGGTCGAAGAGTTCCACTTCGACGCGCTCCGATTGGACGCCGTTCACGCCATCACCGACGCTTCCGCGCAGCCATTCCTGGGCGAACTCGCCGCCAGCGTTCACCGCCGCGCCGATGAACTCGGTCGTAAAATCCACCTGTTTCCCGAAAGCGATTTAAACGACGCTCGCATCGTGTCGCCCGATCCCGTCTGCGGCTATGGTCTCGACGCTGCTTGGAACGATGACTTCCACCATTGTGTTCACACTCTGCTCATCGCCGATCGCCAGGGCTACTACACCGACTTTGGCTCAACCTCGCAACTCGCGCGGGCTTTTTCCGAGGGATTCGTGTTCTCCGGGCAAGAATCGAAGTATCGCGGCCGCCGCCACGGCAATTCCTCAAAATCGCTCTCTGCCGACAAATTCGTCGTCTTCGCTCAGAATCACGATCAAGTGGGTAATCGGCGTTTGGGCGAACGCCTCAGCACTCTCGTTTCCTTCGAAGCTCTGAAATTAGCAGCGGGGCTCGTGTTGCTATCCCCGTTTCTGCCTTTAATTTTTATGGGCGAAGAATACGGTGAGACATCGCCTTTCCTATATTTCGTCAGCCATGGTGATCCCGCCCTCGTCGAGGCTGTACGCAAAGGCCGCCGCGAAGAATTCGCGCGCTTCGATTGGGACGGCTATATTCCCGATCCGCAAGCCGAGTCCACATTCGTGCAGTCGCGTATTCACTGGGATTCGCGGTGCAGCGCCTCTCATAAAGTCCTCCTCAACTTCCATAAAGAGCTTCTGCGCCTCCGTCGGGAAGATCCCGTTATCTCGCGCCGCGATAAAAACGATCTCGAAGCCGTTGCTTACGATTCGCCTAACGCGCTCCTGCTTCGCCGC
>JBOGNC010000186.1:0-8852 GCA_050747045.1 Candidatus Acidiferrales bacterium
ACGAAGCTGCGGCGAAACGTGTGGAACTGGTTTCAATCCACGCGCCCGCGCGGGGCGCGACCTCCCGCTTGCTAAGCCTGCGTCAATTTGCGAAAGTTTCAATCCACGCGCCCGCGCGGGGCGCGACATTCGTGGAGCGATGTATTTGTTGCTTTTGAAAAGTTTCAATCCACGCGCCCGCGCGGGGCGCGACCTATTGCGCTATCGCTGCTGGTTTCCACAGTATAGTTTCAATCCACGCGCCCGCGCGGGGCGCGACCGCTTACATCGTAACTCATTATAAATGAAAGACAAAAAGTGGATGTACCGCGAAGCCATCTCGATATTTGGATGCCTCCCTTGCGATTCAAACAACCTGGTTCGTAAGAGTATGAACCGTACACACTTGCATGACGGCGCGAACCCACCTGGAAAAGTGTGGGAGCTTATGGTTCGCGGACGTATCACATTCAAACTACTAAGGGGCCTTGCGGGTCATAGCTAGGATGTGCACCGACATGTTCTACACGGTTCTTCCAATTCTTCCCTAGGAAGTAAAATCGTAAGCTATCTTTCTTCGGCTCAATCTCGTCGATGAGAGACTGACGAAGCGCAGTCCACTGCGCTGGATCAACTAGGCATTCGAAGACAGATTTCTGGACACGCTGGCCAGAGTTTTGGCAGCGACGGGCGATATGGCGCAGCCGCTGCCGGCCTTCTACCGTTTCTGTATTCACATCATACGTAACTAGGACTAGCATTCGAGTCTACTTCCAAAGAAAGGGCGGATACGCATCTAGGTCGCCTCGCAGAAAACGAGCAAAAAGAAGTGCCTGAACGTGAAGGAGCAAACCAAGTTCCACTTTTTCATTCAAGAACGGATGCCGGATCTCTTCTTGTTTTCTCTGCTGGTAGGCCAGAATGACTTCCTTGCGTGTACCGTCATTCATGAGAACCGCTCCTGTCTCCGTCGTGCGAAAGTCGCCTGACTTCACCTGCTGCCGATTGATGAGAGAAAGCACCACACGATCAGCAAGAACAGGCCGAAGCTCTTCCATCAGGTCAAGGGCAAGACTCGGCCTGCCAGGCCGATCCCGGTGAAGAAAACCCACGGCAGGGTCCAGGCCGACAGTTTCCAAAGCTGCGGCGGCATCGTGTACAAGCAAAGTGTAGACAAAAGAAAGCATGGCGTTGAGATTGTCGAGTGGCGGACGACGACTACGCTCACGAAAGAAAAAGCCATCTTTCTGTGCGGTAATCAGATGGTTAAAGACGCCGAAGTATGTGCGTGCCCCATCACCTTCCATGCCGCGGACTTGTTCAAGTGGCTGGGGCTTTCGAAGATCATTAAGCAAATGTCCGAGTCGGCCCGCAGCTGCATCGATGGCTGGCGCATCGGCAGAATCGGGATAGTCCCTTCCAGCCCGCAACAAAACTGCCCGGCAATTCGCTACTTTTCCCATTACCATCATCCGAGCAACATTTGCAGAAGTGCTTAGATCGTCGGCGCGGCGATACTGTTCTCGGCGCAGCAACACATTGCCCGAGACCGGCCCCTGAACCCTCGCGTAGAATTTGCCCCACTCACTTAGAAAGGAAATAGCAACATTTCGCTCGCCACACAATTCCATAAGAGGGGGGCTGCAAGACACCTGTCCGAAACACACAATTCCTCCCAGCGTGTGAATCGGTACTCGGAGCTTGGTTTCCTTCTCCACGCGAATCAGGACAGTTTCGCCGTCGCGGGAAAGATACGAGCCTTGAGTGGTGACATACAAAGTATTGAGGAGACTTCTCATCCGCGGCTCTCGTCAAGGGCCGAGGCTATGTAGTCTTCGACAGTGCGGCGTTCTGACAGACGTTTGGGCATGCACACAGAGAAAAGCGAGCAGCTATCGCACTTTTTTTCGTAAATCGGAGGTGGCGTGACGCCCAAACGCATTAGTTCATGCAGACGGCCCGCTAGACGTTCCGTCTCTTCTCGCAAGGATGGAGTCAGAGCCACTTCGAAACGACGAACGGGCTTTCCATAAAACAGCGCGGCACTAGGCACCGGCACGCCGAGCATTTCTTCCAGGCAAAGAGCCTGTGCACACAACTGAATCTCGTCGTAGGGCCCGGATTTTGGACGACCACGCTTGTATTCAACAGGAAAGGGAACCCAAGACCCAGAAATATCAGGAAGGCGAACGCCGTCAGCTAGCAATCTTTCGTCGCTGGCACTCTCATCCCGGCTACGCCCGCAACGCTGAAACTCAACCACATCCGCTATCCCGGAAAGCCCAAGTCGAAGCGAACGCAACCGCAGCCCTCGGGAAATCCGAACGTCACCACGCGATTCAGTGCCAGGGTCATGCGCGCGGTCGTGCATTACCCGACCTTCGGCAGTTAGTTGATTCTCAGCCCAAGCGCCTTCCAGATGAATTAACGCACATTGCCGCTGGCAGAAAGCCAAGTGTTGGAGAGCGGAAATCGGCAAGAGTTCGTCCTCGGCGTACACAAGCACTCCTCACAACAGCTCGCTGACCGTAATTCCATGAGGTAAATCGTTCCGATCAAAGTCCACTCTGTAATCGGAATATGCCCGTGCAGGGCGAGTCTCGTCCTTACGACTAATCTTCACACGTTCAAACAGCGAGTGCGCTGGCGCATTTCCGAGCGGGCTCTCGTGCTCGAAGACGACTAGCTTGCGTGAAGACATTTCTCCACGAGCAGATGAGCGATCTTGTTCAAACATGCCCTTTAAGGCTTCCCACAGGAGGGTCAGGTCTCCGTCGGAGAATCCAGTCTGAGCAGCTAAGAAGGGAGATACAAAACCGTGGCCAGCATACAGGCCATAGGGAACGATTTCCTTGCGCCCCATGGTACGATTCCCACCTTGTTGCTTTTTTGCTTCTTCTTCGGTTGTCACCGCCATTCTGGTGATTGCTTGTTCTATGGAAACGATTGGCTCTACCGAGCGAGCAAACGCCAATTGGACCGGGCCTCGCACTTGGCCACAATTTACCCCCGTGGTCATCACGGCTCCGAACATCCGAATGTCGAAAAATGTCTGGCACATCCACTTCCGCGCCTTGTCTATGTCTCCCTCCGTTATTCGGTCCTTCGCGCCATTGAGTCCAAGCGCTTCATGAGCACGCCCATGCTGCAAGTTCAAGATGGCTTTTTCCTTGACGTAGATGTCATACCCTGGTTCTGTCTTTCCGAGTGTTTGGTCCGCTTTCGTGAGACATATAAAATTGCGAATCTTCCGCTTCAAACAGACATCCGTAACCAACCCGTGTCCCGTCTCCGGGTCTATGCGAGGGGAATTCCCAGCGTCCGGGTCACCGTTGGGATTACCATTCACCACCTCGAACAGCAGCACGAAATCATAGCGGTGCTTGATCGGTTCCATGCGAGTCATCCTCCTGGATTGAATCTTGTTCGTCAGGCCGGACTTCTTCTGCTCTGGTGTTCCAGATGAAAGCGCGTGGCACGTTCGAGTGATTTGTCTCCCATTCTGTCCGTTCCTCGCGACTCATCCTCAGCCACTTCCGCATCTGGTGATAGCCGAGAATGAATAAACCCTGTTGTTCGATGTTCAAAAAAGAGGGAAAACCATTGTGTTTCGGGTCAAAATGGCATGCCAGCTCGTCTATGATTCGCTCAAGACGGGATACGTGCCAGCCTTTCTGTTCCATCCCGGAAGCTTTCGAAACATGGTGCCTCGCGTTCTTGAGTAACCTTACAAAGACGGTCTTAGGGTTAGCGGACGCACCGCTGAAATACCGGTCCACAACGGAGGCACTTGGTTCACCTAGTGCCTTTCGTTGCACTTCTTCAAGCACAGCCATCAAGAGGCCAAGCGCATATCCTTCGCTGCTATTATTGGGATTCATTTCAGGCATTACCTCCTGATATTGAACCGTCGCGGGCAACAGTCGCCTGCGGCGGTTTAGGACGGCTTTGATTAGCGCCACCCTGGCGTCACGCCGAGCCAAATCAATCCATTCGTCACGTCCGATTTCTGCACGGGCGCGTTCGACTGCTCGTTGAAGGATCGAGAACGGATATAACGTCCCATGAAGGGCTGCCTCCACCAGGTCGGCGACAAGCGGTGGCGGCACTCTCTCCGAATCCCCTTGTACGGCAAGTGACCTGAGAAGCATGCTGAGAGCGAACTGAGGGGGCAAATCTTTCGCCCGTGGTTTTGGAGTGATCCGCACGATTTGCAGATCAGCGAAATGTTGGCCAAGATTCATCGCCACGTCAGTGACCGTGGATTCGAACCAATCCCTGACAATGGCACGTCCTTGCGTTCCACTAAGCGTCAGCGCATAGAACGCGGACTTATCCTCAATGTGAGGCATCGTGCCGTTCCAAATGGAACGATACAACTCCTTTACCGTGTCAGGATTCGCTTCGAGCAGTCCAACAAACACAGAACAGAAATTCTCGGCACTCGGTTCAGGAGACCAAAAGCACACCACGGTGTTCGAACTAAGCCGAAGGTTTCGTTGCGGCAAAGTCTGGCCGAGCTGTTTTGGGTCAGGATACGAGGAGTCTAAAAGACGATTCAGAGCCGTCGCGCATGATTCAGCTGCTTCGCGAGAAACGGGTGCATTGGCATTACCCTCCCATCCATAGGACTCGAAAGCGTTCTTATTGAAGGATACGAGGGATATGCCGCTTGTTGTCCCTCCTGGCACACGCTTCAGTTGAGGGAAAAGCTCCACGGGCTCAGAGGACACGCCAGAAACCAGACAGACTTGTCGCTCGCCGCTACCAGATTCTTTCGCGCGAAGCTGTTTCCAATATGCGCGAACCTTTGTTCGATCTGTAACCAACTTGTCGACATCTGGTGAATAAATGAAAGCGAAAAGGTCATTCGCCACACAATCAGGCGGCAACGCAATATTTTGTCTGCCTGCGGCAATTTCATCCAACAGCGTAGCCACTGCCCTTACGCCTTCATCGTCAGTAGCATCGAGGCAATCTTTCACCTTTTGACGGAACAAGTCGAACCGCCTCCTAAGTTTCCCCGCGTCCCTCGTTCCGTTCGGATCTATACCGAACACATACTCGGCCTTGTTGAAGAGCAGGAACGCTCTGTCGCCACTCGTTACAGGTCTCTCTCTCGGTAGCTGGAAAGTCTTTGCTACAAGTTTGGGCTTCTTCTTGGGAGATTGCTCTGGAATTGCATTCTTAGTTCCCTCTATTCCAAGAACGCGACCCTCAGGGGATACTCTTACAAGCCAAGCGATCGCTTTTGGCTCGAAGTCGGCATCTTCTGTGAGCCTTTCGTGTTTTGCCAATTCGTATAGCGCTTGCAGGATCATCGTTCATCCGTCGATTTCGAATTGTCTGGTGACGCATCCGGTTGCATAGGGATTTCCATAACACCACTTCTCAATTTGGCGCGGAAGAATTCCGGCAGATTCCTCTTAATTCCGAAGCGGATGTCCCAAAGCATGAGTCCGAGGTCACGCGAATCGTCAACAGGTTCCGGCACATCACGCGCGGGTATCAAGTCAGCTGCGAACTCGCGACAACCAAAGTAAGGTTGATGAAAGTGCTGGCCCTTCCTGAGACGTCGCTCAAACATATCGACAAACTTGGTTAAATTATCCTCCGGCCCAGCTTTCTCCGTTAGAGTGAAATGAGCTTCCATCACGTAGTCCACGTCTGCCAGCGCGACGGTGTTTCGCTGGGCGCGATCTTCCTCAGCGAAAAAGAGAGGCGACGCCCCCCCATGCTTTACCAAATTGGCTGTAGGCGCAACGGCCTTTGAGTTGACCTCATTCCGTCTGAATGCCGTGAACTTGATTTCCTTTAAGACACGGATGCGCTCGACATGCCAAGAGATTGCAGGTTTCCATAGGATGGCTTCAAGAATTCCTCGTGCGGCTGATGGCGTTATGACCGGATAGGAGACTCGCTCCACTTTAAGCTCAGGCCGTGTAAAGCAAGCCAGCGGCCCTCGGGCACGGGCACTGAGAGTCGGGCTCCGATGATTCGCCATGAATACTTCTCCCGCCGCTTGACGCGTTGGGGAGAATTCTCCCAAGTTATCAACAAATCAGCGCTTCAGGATCAGCCGTCAGTTTTTCATCGATCAGCAATCCGTATACCGGATCGTACTGCCTGTGAAACGGCCCTGCTAGGGCAAACAAATTTTCGCTAACTTCTTCCACCGCTCCCGCCTGTCTTAGGTGTGAGAAGGCGTCCCGATAGATGTTGACGATGAACCTCTGAATACCTCGTAGAGTCTCGCGCGACGGCCCATTGTGACGAATGCTAACCAGGCGATCTAACGACTCGCCATACGGAACAACTATCGGAACTGAGTACCCGTCTTCGATCAACTTGAAATCCCGCCCTACTGAAGCGAAATTGAATCCCTGCCGTTGCTCTTGTATTTTATGGGTATCTAAATCCTCAGCAGCGTATAGCATTCTAAAGTATTTGTCGAACGTCTCAGTTGCCATAAGATTTAATTGTCCAGAATATTCTCGCAGCAACGACTCGGTGACTTGTAGGGCTCGCCTAGGCGTTCCTGGCGGCGGAGAGGTGGGGGCTCGAAACACAAAAACTGTTCCGCTTTCAAGCCGACCTTCTCGATTGCAGCGCCCGCCCGCCTGCACGATACTATCCACGCCTCCCAAACATCGATAGACCACACGGAAGTCCACATCCACACCTGCCTCAATCAGCTGCGTTGAAATCAAACGACATTGTGTTCCTTCGGCAAGCCTCACTTTGATTTGCGCGAGAACATCTGACCTATGCAGCGGGCACATTAGAGCAGAAAGATGGAACACCGAATCGCAAGGAACGATCTTCATTAGCTCCTGCGCAAGGAACCGGGCATCTTGCCTTCGGTGAACAATGGTCAAGAACTGGCTGTGTTCCGACATTTCAGACGCAAGGCTCGGCCAGTTCCTCGGCGCAGAGTCCATATCAGGCCAGGAGTATTTAACCCGCTGTAGCTGAGCGTTCAACTCATCGGAGTCTGCAACAATCGGTCGCACATTCCGTAACCCTTGCGGAAAACTCTCTCGTTGAGTTAGCGCTGGTGGAGTGGCTGTGGACAGCACAACGCTGCAGCTGTAATGCAATGACAACTCACTGAGAATGTCTGTAATACTTAGCAGGAATCCGGGAGGAAGCGTCTGAACCTCATCAAGGATGATGACGCTGTCGGCAATATTGTGCAACTTTCGGCACCGCGATGGGTTGTTCGAAAAGAGAGACTCAAAAAACTGCACCGTAGTTGTCACGATGACCGGCGCGTCCCAGTTTTCCGCCGCCAAGTCGAGTCGTGCCGTGAACTCTTCGCCCTTCTCCCGTTTCTGTTGCTCTGGGTCTAGGTTGGAATGATGTTCAACAACGTTGTGGTCGCCCAACGCATCCGCGTATTCCTTTGCGTTTTGTTCGATGATGCTAGTGTATGGAATCACTACAATGATTCTGCGAAGACCCCAGCGTTCAGCGTGACGTAGAGCAAAGGACATTGAAGAGAGCGTCTTTCCAGAACCCGTGGGCGCAGTCAAACTAAACAAGCCCCGCTCGCGCTTCGCTGCCTCACGGCATTGCCGGAGAACGGATATCCTCGCTGCATTGACCGCTACAGACCCTTTGTTCTGCTTGACGTCCGACTTTCTCTCAACGAAAGTGTCGAGGGCTTCTCTCAGTTCCTTAATCGCAGAGAATTTGCCCCGCAGAAATGGCCGAGTTGGTTCTACGAACGCCTCAGTGTTCAGTCGGTCAGCATCAACAAGAGCGGAGAAAACAAAACGGACCCAAAGCTCCGTAGTGCGCTTCATTTCTTCCGTGTTTTGATCGAATCTAGGGTCCGGTCTCAATCGTTGAGGCAACACCGGGACGGGATGATTCTGAATTTCGAAGGGTATGATTGGCAGCAGTCCCTGCAGCACATTGTTATTTTGCTGCAACCGTTTCACAAGGGGGCTTGGAAATCCCGGACCACTCCCAATAGGATTTGCCAAACCCGCGTGATGGCCCGCAATGGCAAAAGCCAGAGCGAGTCCATTGCTTTTGTCCCGCATGTGGGCAAGAGCCGCGCCAGCGCCAGAATGTTCCACCGAGAGTCCACTCCCTCGCAGCCTCTCCTGAAACTCTCTTTGATACTTGCCGACGTCATGCCAAAGTCCGGCGCAGTAGGCCCAGTCTGCTGCGTCGTAAGCCGATGCAAAGTCAGCTGCCAGTTCGGCAACGCCTCGCAGATGATCCTCCAAGAGCTGCCACCTCTCAGGAGGCTGACCATTGACTGTGTGCGCGTAGAAATAGCCTTCGACGCCCACCTGACCCCCGCTAAACATCACTTCTGAAAACGCGAATCACGCACCGAGTCATCCCTGTCCACGCCGACCGTGCCCCAAATATGCGACTCGCACTCATTTCGGAACAGATGGTGGATAATACGCTAGGCAGGAACTCATCGGGTAATAAGTCCAGAGTTGCGCCCCCGCGCGAGCGCGTGGATTGAAACCACTCACGGATGAATTTTGTGTTGACACGCAAGGTCGTGCCCCGCTCAGGCGCGTGGATTGAAACGGGTGAAAGTGTTTCATGCCGTGAACCGAGAATGTCGCGTCCCGTGGAGGAGCGTGGATTGAAACTCTTCGATCTCGATGCCTATGGCCCTTCGACCTAGTCGGTCGTAGGACACTGCATCAGGGATAGAACTTCGATCTGGTTTGCGCAGTGCTCGACTTGACCGCTCTTCGAAAGGAGTCTCCTCGAGGATGTCTCAGCCGTAGTTGAAGGTTGGTAGGCGGCGGTTGGCGCCGATTCGATAGAATCCGGTTGCCAAACGCAGAATCCCGAAAAGGAGCCTACCGCCGTGAAAAAACCTTACCACATAGTGA
>JBOGNC010000187.1:0-8822 GCA_050747045.1 Candidatus Acidiferrales bacterium
GAAGGACTTCGATCCCTGGTGCATCGCCAGCTCCGCAAGCCGCACAAGACAAGCGCCGACCGCGACAAAATCGATTTGCTTCTGGTGCAGTACTTCGCCATGCGTGCCACCGAAGATTTGCTGCACCAGGAGATCACTCTGGCGGATGTGGCACAGGCATTGCAGCCCGTGTTGTCCGAAGCCGATGCCACGCCACTGGAATGGTGCGAGCCTCTCGAAAAAATTCTCGAGAAAGCTCAGAACTGCCATAGTCTTCGCGACCTCATGGAAGGCGGCTTGCTCGAGCAAGGCCGCCTCTTAAAAGACTCGGCTGGCGCCATGTTTTACGATCCAGCTGCCTTGGTTGCATTTTGCCGCTTCAACTTTCTCGTCCGCCGCGCCTTCATTCGCATGTTGCACGCCGATCTGCGTGCCGTGCGCGAAGCGATTGATGCGCTGGAAGCGAAAGGCGTGAAAACAGTCGATTGCCGCCGCGCGGGATTTTCTGCTGCTGAAACCACTCTGCAGTTGCAGCACTTTTGCGAAAACTGGCGCCAGCCATTCCAGAAGGACTACACGCAAAGCTCGGTCACGCGCGCCTTCGAGCAGCTTTTGGCCGTTCGCGCCGATCTCGAAGATGCTCTAGGAGTCCGGCCGCAGCCGGAGCCCGCTGCTGCCGTGCCCGCCGTCCAATCTAAATCGATCCGACCTTCCGCTCCTGCCGCCACGCAGTCGTCCTCCCAGGCAAAGCCGAAATCTGCGGTTGCAGCAACAGCAGCTCCACCCCAACGGAAGCAAGCCGCGGCTCCTGCCGAAAAAACCGTAGAGCCTCTGCCACCGGCCGCCAGTACCGCGAAGAAAGGCGCTTTGGCAGTGAAAACCGAACTGCCGTCCACATCTGCCGAAGCGGCCGACGCCGAAAAGTGCATGGAGGCCATCTGGGAGCAGTTGATTGCAGTTCCTCCGTTACGCGGACGTTCCATGTCCACCGTGATTTTGCAGGATACGAAGGTATTGCTTTCTTCATGGGAAGTTTCGGCCTTCGTGGCCGAGGGCGGGCTAGAAGCCGAGGACCTGCGTCGCGCGGTAACAGCGCGCGCCATGCTCGCGCTAGCAACGGACCAAAAGAAGCGGTCTGGAGACGAAGCACCACTGGACGCGGCACTGGCGCTGGCGCGGGATGAAGTCTCGTACTTTCAAGGCCGCGTGGAAGATGCGAAGAAGTCGAAGAACACGGAGGCAGCCGTGAATCTTGGCATCAGCGCGAAGCGACTGCTTTCCTTCATGGAAGAGGCCGAAAAGCTTCAATCGTAATCGGAGAAAACGGCAGGTGCAGTGTTGAATGATTCGAGTGTCGTAATCATTTCAGACGACCCGGAATTCGCGCGCATTCTGGCGGGACGCTGGCAAGCGGAGCGGCACGTCCCAGAAATTACGGTAGCCACAAGCGACGTTTGGCGCGCGGGCAGTGGGCCGGAGTGCGATTTGGTGATTGTCGGCCCGTTGCGTGGTGCGGACTGGCCGTCCGTGCTCCGCGCTGTCAATTTTGCCGCAGGAACACCTGTGATCGCCACCACCGGGGAAGAAAAGGACTTGTCGTCGATCACGCCGAAATTCCCAAATTTGATCGTCGTATCGCAGCATGACGGCTGGGCTGCCACGCTGATTTTGGTGGCTACGGAAGTCTTGCGCCGCGTGGACGCGATAGGCCGCGCGCAACGCGCCGAGCGCCTCGCCTTAATTTCGCAGCGCCACGCCGCTCTTGGCCGCTACATGTTGGAAATGCGTCCGAGCGTTAACAACGCGCTCACGTCCGTGCTGGGCAATGCCGACCTGCTTCTCATCGAGCCGGCGGATGTCTCGACGGACCGCCACGAGCAGCTTCGCGCGATTCACACCATGGCGCTGCGGCTCAACGAGATCATTCAGAGATTCTCATCCCTTGCGACAGAGATGTGGGCCGGTGAGAAGGAATCTCAAGGTGAGACGGAAGTGGCCTCGCGGCAGCTTCTGAGTCGGCTGTGAAATGTTTCGCTCCGCTTGTAAGCTATTGATCGCGCATGCATTGCGCGGTTTCGCAGCAGGGGCGAATCAAGCGGGGATGCTGGTGAGAGAGTTGCATTCCAATCTGTAGGGTCTGGGTGCGGAGGTGTGCAGGTGGTGAAGAAGGTCTTAGTGGTCGACGATTCGCAGGCCGAGATTCGACTGCTGCAGTCTGTCCTTCAGCAGGGTGGATTTCAGTCGGTCGGCATTTCCGATCCTACCAAAGTTGAGGAAGCAATCGACGAAGAGCGGCCAAACGTGATTTTGCTGGATGTGGTCATGCCGCAGCGCAATGGATTTCAGGTTTGCCGAGAGCTTAAGAATCATGAGCCGTACTCAAGCATTCCGGTGATCTTGGTGACTTCAAAGTCGGCTCCCAGCGACCGCTATTGGGGCGAACAGCAAGGTGCCAACGGCTATGTTTCCAAGCCCTTCACGCCGGATGAGTTGCTTAACGCGGTGAGACGGTGGGCCTGATGCCTGACGAGCTTAAGTCACTGGCGCCCGCGGACGAATTGAATTCTGGCGATTTTTTGGAAGCCGAATCGTCGCCGGAAGATCGGCGGCCGGAACGCCAGTTTTGCGTTTTCCGGGCAGGCCGCGAACGTTTTTGCCTTTCTGTGCTGGAAGTCGAAGAAGTAGTCGATTGGCCTCTGGTCACGCGCGTTCCGCTGGCGCCTTCATTTCTTACTGGCGTGTTCAATCTGCGCGGGACGATTGTCCCGCTTGTGGATATCGCGTTTACGGAGGGCCGCAAGTCAGGGCTCTCGCCGAAGCACGTCGTCGTGGCCGCGCTCGAAAATGAAGCGCACGGCGAAAACCTACGGCTTGGAATTGCCGCCGACGAAGTAATCGGCACCTATTCGGCAAATGAAGAGTCGATGCTCGATCAGGCGCCCGCAGAGGTGCCGCACTGCCGTGGGATGCTGCGGCACGATGACCGGCTGGCACTGGTAATCGATCTTCGGCGTTTGGTCGATGTGTTCGCCGTTCCGGTGATTTGAGGATTTTGCTGCTGCGAGCAAATCCGCGCCCGCGACTTTAGGTGTTTCGCGTTCATGGGCCCTATGCACTCGCTGCGATAAGGGCAAACGTGGCCGATTTCGGCCGTAAGCTTTTGGGAGGAAGTCATGAAAGCTCGTTTGAGTTCGACAATCTGGTTGCTGGTCCTTTGGACTAGCCTGGTGCTTTTCGGGGTCCTAGGACTCGCTTACCATGCCGGCAAAAACTCGGGCGGGCTGGCGCTTAACGATGCGGGCTCGTTGCCTGCCAGCGCGAGTGAGCCGCTGGTCTTCGCCGTCGCCTTGGCCATCGCGGGCGCGTTGTCGCTCGTGTTCGTACTGGGCAAGCGCGTCCTGAGCCCCCTCGGCGAACTCGCTAAATTCTCCGAGCGGATGGTGGCGGGAGACGCTCGAGCTCGCGTGGAAATTTCCGGCGACGACGAATTCGGCTTTATCGCCGAAAATTGCAACCGCAGCATCGCAAAAGTCGCTCACGCTATCAATAACCAGCAGGCACAGGATTCCTTGCAGCGCAGCATCACCGACCTACTCAACACCATCAATCAGGTGGCGCGCGGCGATTTGACCATTCGCGGCAAGGTGACTAACGACGCTCTCGGAAACGTGGTCGACTCCGTGAACTTCATGTTGGACAACTTCACCAAAGTTCTCGAACGCGTCCGCAAAGCAGCCATCGACGTTAGCACCAGCGCCAACCAGATCCTGAATTCCGCTGACGAAATGGCCGCCGGTGCCACGCAACAGGACCAGGAAATCACCAACACTTCATCGGCCGTGGAAGAACTCACGGTATCGATGAAGCAAGTGTCCAACAACGCCGAGGCCAGCGCCGAAGCTGCACGCCGTGCTCTCGACGCAGCGGAACAGGGCAACCGGGCGGTGAACGATACCCTCGAAGGCATGCAGCGGATTCGTGCGTCCGTGCAAGCCACCGCGAAAAAGATCAAGTCGCTTGGCGATCGTTCCTTGGAAATTTCGGAAATCATCAACGTGATCAACGACATCACCGAACAGACCAACTTGCTCGCGCTCAATGCCGCGATTGAAGCGGCACGCGCAGGTGAAGCCGGCCGCGGTTTCGCCGTGGTTGCTGACGAAGTTCGCAAGCTCGCCGAACACTCCCGCAGCGCCACCAAAGACATCGCCGCGCTGATCAAAGCAATTCAGGCGGAAACGAACGAGGCTGTAGTCGTCATGGAAGAGGGCACGCGTGAAGTGGAGGTCGGCGCAGGCCTCGCCGATCAGGCGGGCAAAGCGCTCGAAGCGATTTCCAGCGTTGTCCGCCAGTCAGCCGAACTGGTTCAGGAAATCTCGCTGGCTTCCAAGCAGCAGGTGCGCGGCACGGAAGGCGTGGCGAACGCGATGCAAATCATCTCCGGCATCACGCGCCAGACGACCACTGGCGCGCGGCAGACCGCTACCACCGTCAACAACATGGTCAAGCTCTCTGAGCAACTCAACGAAGCTCTGGCGCAGTTCCGCTCCGCGCGTGGAGCGGAAGCCGCTCAGGAGCAGCCCGCGGCCCCTGTTCCTGTGGGAGCACAGCGCTAACGGCCCTCGCAGCGCCAGCCGAATAGCGCCGGAGCTGAACGCCGAATATGAAAGCGCATCCAGTCACGTCCGCGAAGCCTTCGGATTCCGAACTCGACGAGATCCGCACGCTCATCGAACAGCGTTCGGCGATCTTGTTCGATTCCTCGCGCGAACGTTTTTTTTCAACCCGCATCCGCGAGTATCTGGAAGAAAAAGGCGTTCACAGCGGCAGTGAATTGCTGCGTCAAATTCGCAGTTCCAGCACAGACTACGAAGCCTTGATTGAGCGGCTGCTCACCCAAGAAACATCATTCTTCCGCTATCCCGAGGTTTTCGACGCGCTCGAGAAAAAAATTCTGCCCGATGTGCAGGAACGCAAGTTTTGGAACAACCCCCGCGCGCTCCGAATCTGGAGCGCCGGTTGTTCCACGGGTGAAGAGCCGTATTCGATCGCCATCACCGTTTGCGAAGCTCTGAAATTCGTCGAAGCGTGGGAAATTGAAATTCTTGCCACGGACATCAGCCGTCGCGCCTTGCGCCATGCCGAACGCGGCTCATATGCAAAACGCAGCCTCGAAAACATGCCCGTTGCGCGCGTCGACAATTACTTCACTCTAACCAAGCACGGATATCAGGTGAAGCCACGCATTCGCCGCATGATTTCATTCGTTCACATGAATTTGGTCGACTCCGTCTACGTCGGCAAGATCGACTGCATCTTCTGTATGAACGTGCTGATGTACTTTTCAGAGCAGCGGCGCCTGGCCGTCTTGCGGCACTTTTACGACGCTCTCGAACCCGGCGGCTATTTCCTTCTCGGCCATTCCGAGACGCTTTCTCACTCGCCGGTGCAATTCGAACCGGCGGTAATCGGCGGCTATCGCCTGTATCGCAAGCCCAACACAAAGCCTGCAGAGGCGCGCCGCGCCGTCGCGTTGGCGGAGGAAGCGTAATGAACGCGCCCGATCCAGCCGCGATCGAGCTTTTCCTCCAGGAGGCCTCGGAGCTCCTCCAATATCTGCGCGAGTATTCCGGAATGCTGCAGGAGCCTCAAACCGCCCACGAGGATATCGAAAAGCTCTATATCGCCGCGCACACGCTCGCCGGCACCTCCGCCAGCTATGGATTCCCGCTGTTTTCCGAAGTGGCGGCCAAAATGGCGCACATCTTTCATTACGCCACGAACGCAGCGCTATCGCCGGATATGTACGGCCCGCTCACGGAATTCATTTCGGACGCCATCTCCGTTCTCGAATTCGATTTGCTGCAAATCAGCTCCAGCGGAATTGAAACTTCCGCGGATATCGCCACCTTTAAGCAGCGTTATGCCTTCGCATTTCCTGCCGCCCTGCCCTCCGGTGACGAAGGTGAGAACAGCGCCAGATCGCAGCCTGCAATCAATTCGGCCGAGGGGGCGCCATCCGAAGTTTCGCTGGCAGAGCAGTTGCCGCAGGATGGTGATGTATCCGACGATGTTCTCGAATTTTTCGTGCCTGAGGCAGAAGAGCACCTGCAAGCTGTCACCGAATGCCTGTTGGCTCTCGAGGGAAATCCCAACGCGGAAGACATCAATCGTCTCTTCCGCTCCATGCACACGGTAAAGGGTTCCGCGGCGCAAGTCGGTCTGCACCGTCTCTCCGCCGTGGCCCACCGTGTCGAAGACTTGATCGGACGCCTTCGCGACGGGCTCTTGCAGCCCAGCGCCGAAATCGTCGATCTGCTTCTGCAGTCAGTTGACGTGCTGAAAAACTTCCTGCATCGCCAATGGCCCAGCGACGAAGAAATGGCAGCTGCCGTCGGCCCGCTGTTGGCGCGCATCGCCGAATTAGTGCCCGACGAAACCGAAGAAGATGCTCCTCAGCAGGAAGCTGAGAATCCCTCCACATCTGCGGACTCCAGTCCTACCGCCCCGGCCAAGGCTGCTCGCTCCTCCGCGGCGCTACCCCAGGCCAAATCTGTCCGCATTTCCCTCGATCGCTTGGACCGCATGATGAACGCGGTCGGCGAGTTGGTCATCAACCGCACGCGCATGCTGGGCCGCCTTTCCGAATTGTCAAAGCTCGTCGAAGTACTGACGTTCTCGAAAGCGCGCCTTTCTTCGAAAATTTCCGAGTTCCAGGAAAAGCACGAATTCAGCCGCATTCGCCCGACGCTGGTGCCCGGTTCGCGGCCGCCGCAAATGGACACGTTCCGCGGCCATCTCGTTCCCGGGCCGCCGGTCATGTCCGGCGATCTGCTCGAATTCAGCGAACTCGAGATGGACCGCTACGACGATTTCAATATCCTCTCGCGCTCGCTCACGGAAATTTCCGCCGATGTCACCGAAGTACTCACCCAGCTCGAAGGCTTCATGGGTCGCGTGGATATCGATATCGACGAGTTCACCAAGCTCGCGCACCATTTGCAGGACGAGATTACTGCCGCGCGCATGGTGCCCATCGGCAATCTTTATACACGCCTCTCACGCACCGTGCGCGATGCGTCTAACGCCACGGCAAAGCCCGTCGAACTGTCGCTCGAAGGCGCCGAAACCGAACTCGACAACAACATCATCCAGCACATCTCCGATCCGCTGATTCACCTGGTGCGAAATGCCGTCGCCCACGGTATCGAGGATGCCGCAGCGCGCAGCGCAATCGGAAAGTCCGAAAAGGGCCGCATCTTCGTGCGCGCGTATCATCGCGGCAACCATATCTATATTGAAGTTCAGGACGACGGCCGCGGCGTTGATTACGATAGCATTCGCCGTCGGCTCATCGAATCGGGCGCCGTTTCTCCCGTTGCCGCTGCTGAGCTAAGCGAGCGCGAGCTCCGCGAATACCTTTTCCGCCCGGGGTTTTCCACCGCTTCTTCGACCTCGGAACTCGCTGGCCGCGGCGTGGGCCTAGACGTCGTGCGCGCCAACGTGCACGCGCTCAACGGTGAAATCGAAATTTCCTCCGAAACCGGACGAGGCGCTTGTTTTACCGTCAAGGTTCCGCTGACGCTGATCATTTCCCAGGCGCTTTTTGTCCGTTGCGGCACGTCCACGTTTGCGTTTCCTCTCGCCGTGGTCGAGGAAATTCGCCGGTTGCGGCCCGCCGACATTGAAGACGTTGGCGGCAAGCTCCTCACCAAGGTGCGCGACGTGGTCACCGAAGTCGTACGCCTGGATTCCCAGCTTGCTCTGCCGCCATTCGAGCCCATCAACGGCTTTTTTCATATGGTCATCGTGAAAGTCGCCGGCAAACACGTCGGCGTGATCGTCGAGGAAGTGCTGGGCAAAGACGAAATCGTCATCAAGAATCTCGGCGAGTATCTCCGCCGCGTAAAGCTTTTCCCCGGAACCACCATCGCATCCGATGGCAGTTTGATTTTGCTCGTCGACCTGAACCGCCTTGTATCGGCCGAAGCGGTGGAGCACCGCGCCGTTTCTGCAACCGTTTCCGCCGCTCGAGTCTTCGCGCCAGGAGCCGAAGCCATCGCCGCTGGCAGCATTCCGTCCGAAGCTGTGGATCCGGTCCAAGACGAGCGCGTCGTCGTTGTCGCGGACGACTCGATCAGCGTACGCAAATTCGTGGGACGCATGCTTGAAAAGGCCGGCTTCCGCGTGAAGCTCGCCTCCGACGGTCTGGAAGCCTCCGAAATCGTCGCGCAGTCGGGTTGCCATCTCCTGATTACCGACCTCGAAATGCCGCGCATGAACGGCTACGAGCTGATGGCCAATTTGCGCCAGAACCCGGCCACGCAGCGCATTCCCGTTCTCGTGGTCACGTCGCGCGCCGGCGCAAAACATCGCGATCGCGCGATGAAGGTAGGCGCGTCCGGATTCCTTACCAAGCCCGTGCAGGAAGATCAGTTAATTGCCACTGTCGAAGAACTCTTAAACACGGAGAAGCATCCGGTGCGGCCCGCGGTTAGCGTGCCGTCATCGCTGGATTGAAGCCATGCAGTCGCCGGAGAAAAAGATACGCGTTCTCGTGGTGGATGACTCCGCTTTCATGTGCAAGGTGTTGCAGGAGATCATCAACTCCGACCCGCAAATGGAAGTAATCGGCCAGGGCCGCGACGGCCGCGACGGCGTCGCTCTGGCAGAATCTCTGCGTCCTGATGTGATCACAATGGACATCAACATGCCTCATGTGGATGGCCTGCAAGCCACCGAGTTGATCATGTCGCAACATCCGCGCCCCATCGTCATCGTCAGCTCGGAATCGCGCGAAGGCGCCGCCAGCACCCTGAAAGCCCTCGAATTGGGCGCCATCG
>JBOGNC010000188.1:0-8822 GCA_050747045.1 Candidatus Acidiferrales bacterium
GAGGCGCACGTCACGAGCGGCCTCAGCGTAGCGATCGCCAGTGACCAGGCCATCGACGCACGGGCCGAGGCAGCGATGAATGTAAAACTGCAAGCACGGGCGCGGATGACTGCGCGTTAGATCAACTGTGCAGGACGGCACTAGAAAATGTTTGTGGATCAAGTGCACGAGCCGGTACGCAAGGCTGGCGGGGAAGTACGGGCCGAAATAGATGGAGCCGTCTTTTAGCAGGCGGCGCGTGACGTAGACACGGGGATGCTCTTCGAAAGCGGTATAGCGAATGTAGGGATAGGTCTTGTCATCACGCAAGAGCACGTTGAACTTGGGCTTGTGTTTCTTGATGAGGTTGTTTTCAAGCGCGAGGGCTTCTTTTTCGTTGTCGACGACGATGAATCGCAGATCGGCAATTTCGCGGACGAGAGATCCGGTTTTCGCGTCCTGCCAGCGCGATTCTAGAAAATACGATTTGACACGATTGCGCAGGGACCCGGCTTTGCCGATGTAGACGATGTTCTCGGCGGCGTCCAGAAAGAGATATACGCCAGGCTGCGTCGGCAGCTGTTCGACTTTTTCGCGTAGTTCCATTGTCGGCGAGTTAGAATGGAAGGCGGACGGCGCGGAACGGCGCCATTTGCCACTTTCCATGATAGCAAATCGAGCGGAGCGGAAACCAGCAAGGTGGGGAAGTGCTGGTGTACCTGTACTGAGTGGCGGGCAGATGAGCGTGGGCCGATTGGGGCTGTGGATCGGAAACGCTGCTTTTATTGCTGCTCTTGGCCTGTGTCTGCCGACTGCAGCTTCGGGTCGGCAGCAGAACTCGCCATCAGCAACAGCGCAGGCACAACAGCAACAGGCGCAGGTAAACGCATCGCGGGCGGCGAAGGACGTGAATGTAGGGACGTTCTACATGCACAAGGGTGACGACGGGGCCGCGATATCGCGTTTCGAAGAAGCCGTGCAACTCGATCCGAAGAATGCGAAAGCGCAACTGCTGCTGGGCGAGGCGTACGAAAAGCAACACAACTGGGAGGCGGCGGCGAAAACCTACCAGGATTACCTGAACGCGTTTCCAACCGCGAGCGACGAGAAGAAAATCCACAAGAAGATTCAGGAACTATCCCACAAGCGGGATTGACCTACTTCCAAGACAATCAGGCGATGCGCACTAAGACGCTTGAATTATCGGCGGCGGCTTGAGCCGAAGTGTTTGAGAAACTTCATCGCGCGGACGTAATCGGTGAACTGACGCTCTTCGCGGCGGAACTCACCAGAGTGCGATTCACGGCGGCAGCGCGCGAACTTGACGGGATGCTTTTGGTGAAGCATCTCGTGATATAGGACATAGGCAACCACGTATTCGGGAACATCCGGGCGATCGAGCACGCGATTCATAACAATCTGATTCAGCGCAGGATCGAAACATCCCAATTGAGCCTGCCAGGAGCGCTTGCTCCATCCCAGACGCGGATAGAGAAGCGCCCGTTCAAAGTACCTTTCATTGAGTTGCTGGTACATGGCGTGAAGATCGTGGTGCGAACCGACGGGGTGCAAGTCCAGTTTTCGCGCGCGGCTGCGGCGAAGCGACATGATCCGCTCGCGAGTGGCGCCGGAGTGTGCGAATTGGCGATACACATCCAGCAAAGCAGCGGGCGGGCGACGGCGGTACAGACGGCCCAGCAGCAGCGCGGCGGCGGATTCGATCACCTCACGCGGCGCGCGGCGAAGGATGTCCGAAAGACGCACGTGAGCGACTTCTCCCCGCAAGCGGATCGTGTGGGTGAACCCTGCGTAGGGATGGAATTCGACGAGAAACTGAGGCGGGCGGCCCTGACATCCGAGGCGCGTGAAAATTCTTTGAAAGATTCTGTCGCCTCCGGGAACGCGCTTGTTACGACCTAGCAGTTTCTTCACTGTTTTCGCCGCACCACCGCAGGCAGCATCGTTTTTTTCGCATCAGCCACGTCTGACAGGGCTCCCGTGGTGCTGTCGATTGCATCTTGCAACGTATCGCTGTAGTCGCTGAGGTAGCGTCCATTTTTACTGTAATTTTGGAGCTGCGACAAGAACGATTTGCCCTTCTCGTTCATCAGGTTCAGCGCTTGCTTGATATCAGCCTGCTTGAGTTTGGCGTCGTCGATTTCGTCGGAAGCATCGTCCATACAACCCTCGTAGGCGTGGAGCAGGCCGTTCAGGACATCGCTGCGGTCGCGTTCGGGAGCGGTGCGGTTGAGTTCATATTTGAACTTTTCAAGCCGGTCTTCGGCGAATGACATGTAGAGCTTGATGCGATCGGACGGAGTGGTCGCATCGCGGATCTTTCCGGCCTCTTCGTTGCTGAGGTAGTCATGGAGTTGCGGCCGGGCGGCGGCGACTTGGGCTACTCCAAGGAACGCGGCTAAAACGGCCGTGAGGGTCGCCAAGAACGTCATTCGACGGCGCATGTTCGCCTCCTAGGGGATGGGAATGTGATGGTAATTTCGACGAGGCCGCTCGCGCGGGAACAGCTCCTGGAGGAGGTGGCTATTTAACCTCTCCAGATCGTCGCGGTCGTGGCGAAACTGAACCTGTTCGTCGGATGTCATCGTAGAGATAAGCCGGTCGATGCGCTCCAGCGATTCGCGAACGGAAATTTGCAGTTGCTTGAAGCCGCTTGGCTTTTTTACCGGGTCGATATTTGTATGATCGAGTTCTTTGGAGCACTGGTCGACTTCGGAGTGATATTGGTTGAGGAGCTGAACGGCGTCGTGGAACTGGCGGTTGGCGACGTCTCTCTCAATTTCGCGAAATTCAGCGGCACCAAGTTTTTGCATCAGCTCGGCCTTGTGCACCGGATTCGTTTCGCGCTGAAAGCGAGCTCGGAGTTCTGCCGTATGATCGCGCGGGAGGCTGGGACTCAAGACGAGCGCCGCGAAAAGAAGGCCCCCGGAGAAGTGGAAGGATGAGGCCACGGATGCTACCTCTTCTTGTCCTTTAGCTCGCGAGCGAGGGCGCGAGCCCGGGAACTGGCTTCAAAATACATGTCGCTATTCTCGTTCGTATTCAGTTGCAGGAAATGCTGATACGCGTCCAGCGCCTGTTCCGGCTGCTCCAGTTTATCGTAACAGGCACCGCGAATAAACCAACTCCCGGAGGGCAAGGGGGCGCGCTTAGAAAGTACGTCGAGAACTTGCAGCGCGACCGCGTAGTTTTTCGTATTGTACTCAGCGAGGACGAGGTCGGCGAGTACGTCGTTCGCGCTGGGGTCGAGGTGATTGGCCGCCAACAACTGACTGACCGCTTCCGCGTAATTCTTGGATTGCAGCAGGGCGTGGCCGAGAAGGGCGCGAAAATTGGCATTCCGCGGAGCGTGAGCGACGGCTTGTTGCAACGGCGGAACGGCGCTAGCGTATTGCTTCTTGGCGAAATAAATGCGGGCGCGAAGTTCAAGGGCATCGGTGCTTTCAGGGCCTTGGGTGGCGGCGCGGTCGAGTTCCGCCATCGCTTCATCGAGATTTCCGAGATCGACGAGAGCGGCAGCACGCTCGACGCGAATCTTGGCGTCAGCGGGATGTGATTGCAAATATGTTTGCAATTCGGCTATGCCGGGCTGGTAGTGCTTTTGGGCGATCAGGCACTGGCCAAGGCCGAGGTGCGCTCTATCGGTCTCCGGGGAATCAGGCGAATTCGGCTGAAGCGCGAGTGCGTCGCGAAATTCGGGCTCGGCGTCAGCGGGGCGTTTAGCGCGCAAGAGAGCCAGGCCGAGAGCCAGGTGCGTGTCAAAATCTTTGGCATCTAGCTTTTCGGCGGCTTGATACTGGGTGATGGCGCCGTCGAGTTTGCCGCTGCGGTCGAGCGCGGTGCCTAGCAGAAATTTAGCGCGCGCCGTATTGGGCATCAGATCGGCTGCGTGTTGCAGCGGGTCGACGGCGCCGGCCGGATCATCCGGCAGAAGCGTGAGGCCAAGGTTCAGATACGCTGCGGACATCTTGGGATCGATGGCCACGGCTTTCTGGTATTCGGATTTGGCATCGCTGGCGCGGCCAAGAGCGGTGTAGACGTAGCCAAGGTCGAAATGGATGATGGGATCGTCCGGCTTCTTGGCGAGATATTGCTGGTAGTCCTTGGCGGCGGTAGCGTAATCCTTCTGCTGGATGGCGGATTGCGCGTCATTTAGGAGGCGGTTGAGTTGCGCCGCGGCAGCGTCGCGATGAATGCGCGTACGAGTAACGCCGGTGTTTTGCGCCCGGAGCGCGAAGCTCGCCGAGGCAAAAAGCGCGAGAAGAATGCCAGCCGTCGATGACAGTCTCATTTTTCAGCCGAGGCGTTTGTCACGGAGTTTATCGTAACCGGCGCAGTGTGGGCGCGCTGATTGCCGTCGTCTTGCGTGAGGACGCGTGCGATGAACTTTCCAGTGTGCGATTGCGCATTACGTGCGACTTGCTCGGGAGTCCCGGCGGCAACCATGCGGCCGCCAGCGTCGCCGCCCTCGGGACCAAGGTCGATCACCCAATCGGCGGATTTGATCACATCGAGATTGTGCTCGATGATCAGCACGGTTGCTCCAGCGTCGATCAACTTGCGGAATGCCGTAAGCAGCTTCTGAATGTCGTCAAAGTGCAGGCCGGTGGTGGGCTCGTCGAAGGTATACAGAATGCCGGTGGCGGCCTCGCGCGTGAGATGCGCGGCGAGCTTGAGGCGTTGCGCTTCACCGCCAGAAAGCGTAGTGCCGGATTGGCCGAGGCGGAGATAGCCGAGGCCGACTTCGTCGAGGACCCGCAGGCGCGCGGTGACTTTCGGATTGCTAGCGAAAAAGACCAGGGCTTCGCGCACCGTCATTTGCAGAACCTGATGAATATTCTTCTCGCGGTAGAGCACTTCGAGGACGCTGCTCTTATAGCGTGTGCCGTGGCATTCTTCGCACACCAGCTCGACATCGGCAAGGAAACGCATCTCGACGGTGACGGTGCCGTCGCCTTGGCACGCTTCGCAACGACCGCCGGGAATGTTGAACGAAAAATGTCCCGCGGTTAGGCGGCGCTTTTTGGCTTCCGGCGTGGCGGCGAAGACGTCGCGAATCGGATCGAACGCTTTTAGATACGTGGCGGGATTCGAACGGGGCGTACGGCCAATCGGCGATTGATCAACCATTTCGATGGCCTGGATCGCGGCATCGCCTTCGATGCGATCGCAATAAGCTCGCCAATTGCCCCCGGTGCGCTTTGCTTCGAGCGCTTTGTAGATCACGTCATGCACCAGCGTGGATTTACCTGAACCGGAAACGCCAGTTACGGCGACAAGCACGCCGAGAGGGACCATCACGTCGATATTCTTGAGATTGTGAGTGTGCGCGCCAATAATTTTCAGGACTTTGCCCTGCGGCTTGCGGCGACGTTGAGGAACGGCGATGCGAGTTTCTCCGCGCAGGTAGCGGCCAGTGACCGACTGCGGATCTTTGAGCAGCGCGTCGCGCGAACCGGCAAAAATGATATGGCCGCCGTGCTCGCCGGCGCCTGGGCCGAGGTCGATCACGTCATCGGCTGCGAGAATCGTATCCGGATCGTGCTCGACGACTACCAGGGTATTGCCGAGATCGCGCAGGCCCCTGAGGATTTCGATCAGGCGGTTGGTGTCGCGCGGATGCAAGCCGATCGAAGGCTCATCGAGCACGTAGAGGGCACCGACCAGGCGCGAGCCCAGAGAAGTGGCGAGCTGAATGCGCTGCGCTTCGCCGCCGGATAGCGTGGATGTGAGTCGATCGAGGGTGAGGTAATCGAGGCCAACTTCGTCGAGAAAGCGGAGGCGCTGCTGGATTTCCTCGAGCACCTTTTCGGCGATGGACATTTCGGCGGGGCTCAATTGCAGGCCGTCGAAGAACGGCCGCGCTTCCTTGACGGTCATCTGGCAAACTTCCGTGATCGAGCGACCGGCGATTTTCACGGCGCGAGCTTCGGCGCGCAGGCGGGTACCATTGCAATCGAGACAGGTAGTGTAACCGCGATAGCGGCTAAGGAAGACGCGAACGTGGAGCTTGTATTTCTTACGCTCAAGCCACTCGAAGAAGCCCTTGATGCCCGGAAACCCTTCTTTCTTGTCACCTTCGACGATGGCGTCGCGCTGCGAAGGCGTGAGTTCGCGGAAGGGAACATCGACGGGAATGCCCTTGGCGCGTGCGAACTTTTTCATCTCGATGGCCAGCGAGCGGTAGCGCGGTTTGGTCCACGGCTCGATGGCGCCATCGGCGAGCGATTTGCTTTTGTCAGACACCACACGATCGAGATCGAAATCGACGGTGTTGCCGAAGCCCTGGCAGCGGGGGCAGGCACCGTAAGGATTGTTGAACGAGAAAAGGCGCGGCTCGGGCTCCTGATAGGCAGCGCCGCATTTTTTGCAAGTAAAGCGTTCGCTGAAAACCATGCGTTCGGGCGCACTCCCGGGGGCATCCGGATCGGACGCGAACTCAACGATCGCTTCGCCGCGGCCTTCGCGATAGCAAATTTCGATGGAGTCCATTACGCGAGAGCGGATGTCGGGAGAAATCGCCAGGCGGTCCACCAGCACCCAGACAGGTTGATCGAAATCGATATCGAGCAGATCCTCGGGCGTGGAAAATTCGAATACGCGGCCAGCCTGGTAGAGGCGATTGAAGCCGCTCTTGCGCAGGCTGACGAGGGTCTGGCGAACGGCGTCGGGCGCGGGCCGGGCGGTTGCCGACGCGCGGATACGGCGAGCTGACGCCGGTGCGCCGGGCACGGGGTCAGCACTGATCTTCAATTCGTACAGGACGTAAAATCGAGTGCCTTCCGGAAGCGCCATGACGCGCGTGGCGATTTCATCGAAGGTATCTTTGCGGACTTCTTCGCCGCAGCGCAGGCAAAAGGTACGCCCCGCACGGGCGTAGAGCAGGCGCAGGTAATCGTAAATTTCAGTGGCCGTGGCGACTGTGGAGCGCGGATTCCGCGTGGAATTCTTCTGGCGGATGGAAATGGCTGGAGCGATGCCGGTAACTTCGTCCACGTCGGGTTTTTCGATGCGCTCGAGGAATTGCCGGGCGTAAGCAGAGAGAGATTCGATGTAGCGGCGCTGACCCTCGGCGTAGAGAGTGTCGAAGGCAAGGCTGGACTTTCCGGAGCCGGAGACGCCGGTGACCACGGTGATCGCGTTGTGGGCGATCGAGAAGTCGATATTTTTGAGGTTGTGGACGCGCGCGCCACGGACGCGGATGGCATTGTCGTTCTCTATAACCGGGACTGCGAGGGCGGTAGTCGTGCTCCCGGAGGGTGACTGGCCGCGCCGGGGCTTGTCAGTTGATCCCATTGGCATACGCCTAAACCAGTGATTATACGCCGGTGCTCATTAAGCGGCAAATTGTGGCAGGTAGACGCGAAATCGAGAGAATCGTACGGGCGATACTTGCCTTGACACTTTTCGCGCACACCCAGTAGACTCAATCAGGAAAGTTCGCGCTGCGGAGCCAAGCTGAATGCTTTTGAATCGGGATTACGTGGGATACATGGCTAAAGAGGTGGTGAAGCGTCTCCTGGCTTCCAAGATGATCGAAACAAAGAACGTAGACGACCTGAACCAGCGCGTCCGGCAGGTGATGGCGGACGAGATCAGTATCGAGGATCGGCTGAACGAAGAGGTACGCGAGATTTTGAGCAAGTATTCGGACGAAATGCAGCGCACCGGCGCCTCGTACCAGGAAATGTACAAGAAGGTGAAAGGCCAGTTGGCTCGCGAAAGGAAACTCATTCTCCGCTGATATGCGTTTGACCCGCGAAAAGACCGTACGACTCTCTCATCGAATCATCGAACTTCTCGTATCCAGTCCGGACGTCGATTTCGTGGAAGATCGCGACACGATCCGCCAGGAAATCGTGAACATTTTGACTTCGCTGCTGAAGCTGGAAGAACAAGTAGACGCGGATGCGCGCGCCAAGATCGGCTCGCAGAAGAAAGAGATTTTGGAAGGCAGCGAAGAGTGGGACATACTCTACCGTCGCTATTATTCCGAAGGTCTGAAGCGGCTCGGAGTGGCAGAAACGCACGCCCGCGCGGTTCAATCTCACAATTGATTTCGCGGAATTGGTGCTAAATGCGCCGGAAGCAGGAGCGTCGTTGCGCCTGGCTGCCTGCGGCCTAGAAGCAGATTACGGCTGCTGATCGGGCTGCGGTTGCTGCTGAGGTTGATCGTTCGGGCGGCGCTTCAATGTTGGCGGCCCGTCGCCGTTGTCGTTCGGATTCTGATTACCGCCCTTGTTTTCGGTGGTTTTGCGCCGCAGCGTCGGACCGTTGGAGTCTTTCACGCGGAGGTTCGCGTCGATGCGTTGCAGCCGCGCCTTCACCTGGTCGAATTCTGAAGTGGTCTCAATGTACTCGCCGCGAGCCGGGAGGATGGTGGCGATTTCCTGCTGGGCAGCCTCGATGCGGTCCGGTGTGGGCGGATGCGTATCGAAAATCTTGGGAATCGTGCCGGGCTGCTTCTTCTCGTCCGCTTCCACTTTTTCGAAGAAGGCGACGAACGCGTTGGGATCGTATCCGGCCTTATACATGTACTGCAGGCCGAGGAAATCGGCTTCGGCTTCGTCCTTGCGGGAGAAGCGGAGGAAGGTGAGGGGAATCGCGAAATTCATACCCTGGTAAATGGCGTATCCGGCCCAAGTGTAAGGGATAAAGATCATCGCCGGGATCGACGCAAGCTGAACGATGCTCTGCTTGGTCATGTCCTTGGTGCCGTGGCGCGCGCAAACGTGGGCGATTTCGTGGGCCATGACGCCAGCGAGTTCGGCTTCGGTATCGGCGTGCAAGAGCAACCCGCTATTCACGTAGAAAAAGCCGCCCGG
>JBOGNC010000189.1:0-8722 GCA_050747045.1 Candidatus Acidiferrales bacterium
GCTGGATAGCAGAAATCGCGGATTGCAACGCACGAGGATCGTCGATGGGCTGCGACATGGCTTCGAGACCGGAGCCAAGAGCGAAGACTTGCGCGTGTTCGGTTGGCGAGCGAGACGCAAGGACGGAGAGGGCTTGGCGCTTGGCGTCCGCGAGACGGGATCCGGCGCGCATGCTGAACGAGTTGTCGATCACGATGGCGAGAAGCTTGTTGGTGGTGACGCTCGCAGCCGGGCGATTGATAAATGGATCGGCAAAAGTGAGAACCAGCAGGGCGAGCAGCGCGAGGCGCAGGGCCAGAAGAAACAGGTAGCGAAGGCGGCGATGTCGAATCGAACTTTGGGTGCGCGGCTCGAAAAACATCAGCGAGCTAAATGGCTTGGGCGTCGATGTATGGCGGCGAAGCAGATGCAAGTACAGCGGAACGGCGAGAGCCGCGGCGCCGGCGAAGAACCATGGAGCGAGGAAGCCCATCAGTTGCGCTCCTGACGAATGGTGAGGTATTCGGCGAGAGCGCTATCGAGCGGGCGATCGGTGCGGAGCAGGAAGTAGTCCATTCCGGCGGCGCGAGCGCGCGTTTGCAGCTCTTCGATATGCGCACCGATTTTTTGACGATATTCGTTTTGCGCGTATTCCGGCGTGACCTCCATGTGCTGGCTAGTTTCGGAGTCGACGAGGATAACGGGTTCGCCAAGCTGAGGCTCGATTTCGCGTGGATCGAGGACGTGAAAGAGAACCACCTCGTTACCATGAAACCGGAGCGGCTCGATGGTGCGGACGATACTCCCCGGAGATTCGAAGAAGTCGGAGAGAATCAGCACCAGGCCGCGACGGCGGAGGAATTGCTGGAAATGATGGAGCGGCTTGGCGAAATCGGTTCGCGCGCGAGGCTCGGCTTGTTCGAGTCCGGCAAGAAGGCGATGAAGCTGGCCAAAGCGCGTGGATGGACGAATATAATTGCGCACTTCATCGTCGAAGACGATCAGACCGGCGGCGTCGCGCTGGTTTTGAATGGCTAAGTAGAAGAGCGAAGCGGCAATAAATCGCGCGTAATCGATTTTGGTGACGGAATGCGAGGAATAGTTCATCGAGCTGCTGGCGTCCAGAAGAACGGTGAGCAGGGAATTGGTTTCACCGCGGTATCGCTTCAGATACGCGCGTTCTGTGCGGGCGAACACGTTCCAATCGACGTGGCGGAGATCGTCGCCCGGCGAATAGGCGCGATATTCGGCGAATTCCTGGCTGAAGCCGAAATCGGGAGAGCGATGCAATCCCGCGACGAAGCCATCGACGACCGTCTTGGCGATTAGGTCGAGGCTCGAGATGCGGGCGAGAACCGCGGGATCGAGAAAGCGTTGCACCGTCAGGCTCCCGCAGGCGGCGGCATGGCCGAGAGCAAGCGCCGCAAAAGTTCGTCCGAGTCGATGCGATCGGATTCCGCGTGGAAATTGAGCAGGACGCGATGGCGAAGGACTGGAATTGCCAGTGAGGTGATGTCTTCGTAGGCAACGTGATAGCGATGGTGCGCCAGAGCGCGCGCCTTGGCTGCAAGCACGATGTATTGAGCGGCGCGGACGCTGGCGCCATAGTTGATGTACTTTTTGACGAAGTCGGGAGCGATACCACTATTGTGGCGCGTGGCGCGAACGAGATTGATTACGTAGGTGGCGAGCGATTCGGCGATCGGAACCATGCGCACGAGCTGCTGAAAATCGAGAATCTCTTGAGCGGAAGTGACCGCGGCAACCTGTGCCACGTGCGTGGTGGTGGTGAGATCGACTACCTTTAATTCGTCCGCCGCACTGAGGTAATCGAGAACTATGTTGAAGAGGAAGCGGTCGAGCTGCGCTTCGGGCAGCGGATAGGTGCCTTCGAGTTCGATCGGGTTCTGCGTGGCCAACACGAAAAAAGGCGTTGGCAACGGATAATTATTCCCGCGAACCGTGCAGGAAATCTCCTGCATGGCTTCGAGCAAAGCCGATTGCGTTTTGGGCGGGGTGCGGTTGATTTCATCGGCAAGCAGGATATTGGCGAAGATCGGCCCGTGGACGAAGGTCCAGCGACGGTGGCCGGTGGTGGGATCTTCTTCGATGATGTCGGTGCCGGTAATATCCGAAGGCATTAGATCGGGCGTGAATTGAATGCGCTTAAAGACGAGGCCAAGAGTTTGCGCGATGGTGCGCACCATCAGCGTTTTGGCGGTTCCAGGCAGTCCGGTGATCAGGCAATGGCCGCCGACAAATAGCGCGGTTAGAACCTGATCGAGCACCTCATCCTGGCCGACGATTACATTGCGAACTTGAGCAAGGATACTTTCACGAGCGGCATGGAAACGCTCGACGCGCTTCTGAAGGTCTGCGGAATTCAAATTCGTTTCGGCGGTTGTGGCCATCGATTCTCTCCTATTGGGAACCGTGGAGCTGCAAGAGCAATTTTTGAGCGGGCTGATAATCGGGCGCGGCTTCGAGCGACTCAAGAACAAAGTTCTCGGCTTTATCGCGCTGGCCCGAATCGTAATACGCCTGGGCTAGATCGTACTCCGCCGAGGCTTTGTCCAGCGGGTGCAGATCGACAACGGCATTGAACTCGCGGATTGCGCCGGCGTAATTCTTCTGGGCGAGCCAAAGCGTGCCGAGGCGGCGGTGCAAGTCCGCATCGAGCGGGTAAATATAGTTGACACGGTCGAGGGTGGCGGCGGCTAGCGTGGACTGGCCGAGATCTTGTTCGAGGTTAGCGAGCTCTTTCAGCGTGTCCGGATCGCGGCCTCCATGATGCTCGTAGTCAGTGAGTTCGACGGCTGCGGCGGATTTGTTTCCCTTGGCCACGTCGGCTTCAGCGATGAATTCGTAGGCGTTCGCGTCGTAAATATATTGCGGGTAGAGCTGGACCACTTCAGGGCCTTCTTTAAGCACCGCGTCGTAATTGTGAGCTTCTGAGTCCGCGGCCAACTGCTTCAGGGCTGCATGCCATTTGTCGAAATTTTGCGGCACCTGACCGAGGCCCTTGTAGAGCCAGTCCTGAAATTCCTTGTCGAATTCGGCGGGCGTCATGCCCAAATCCTGCTGGATAACTGCGGCGGTCGTCGTGCGATGCGCGAAGGAATGAACCATGTCGAGCAACTTCTGGTTACCCCAGCGGCTTTGAATGTAATCGCAGATGCGCCCGGCCTGGTAGTAGGAGACGATCACTTGCGCATCGTAATCGGGGCGGACGAATCCGCGATCGAGCTGGGTGACGGGCAGTAGCTTCTTGTCGCGGAGCGCGACGACGATATCGGGCGTGATGGGATCACCCCATTCGGGATTTGCCTGCGTTTCTTCATGCACCGCGAGCCCCTCGGTGAACCAGCGCGGGACGCGATGATTCGTAGCGGTGAGGATGTAGACGTGGCTCATTTCGTGCCACAGGGTGCTGGCCCAATTGAATTCGCCGGGCTTGCGCGCCGAAGGACTGTCCATGACGACGACCAATCCGAAGGTGACACCGAGCGCACCGAGGCCGGGCATGCCGAGCGTGCGAACGGCAAAATCCTCGTGGTCGGGATAGGCTTCCACTTGCACGGGGCCGGGCAGCGTCATCTGATATTTTTTGTTGTAGGTGGCCATGGCGCGCTGCATGATTTCGTCGAAGTAGGGATATAGCAAGTCAGCTTCGCTCTTGTTCAGCTTAATGATGGCGTTGCCGTCGCGAAATACGTTGTAGTTTTTTTCGCTGTCGAGAAGACGCAAACTGTTGACTGTGGCTGCGTCGCGGTAATCGTTGTCGTAGCACAGGGCCAGTTGCTTGCGCGCTTCGTCGTCTTCGCCTAGGCGCATCAGATTTACGCCGAGATCTGACCGCGCGGACCAGAGCTGCGGATCGGCGGAAACGGCTTTGCGATAGTAGGCGATGGCGTCTTCGTAGCGATAATTGAGGACCAGGTGGTGCGCGACGATCGCATACGCCTGACCGTAGTGCGGATTAATGGCGCTAATTTTTGCGAACCACGCGTCGGGCGAGCGATCGGCGAGAAGTTCGATGGCCGCGTGAATGGCCATGGCGTCGAGAGCATCAGGAGCGATCTGAATGGCGATGTCGGCTTGCTGGACGGCGTCGGGCGTGTCCGAATCCTCGAGCGCGAGATTGGCGGCGAGTTCGTGCGCGGCGACGAGCTTGGGATCGAGTGCGATCGCCTTGGCAGTCCATTCGAGGGCTTTGCTGTCGAAACCGTCGGCACTAACGAGCGCGAGACCCAAGTAGGCTTGCGCATTTTTGGGATCGCGCTGGAGCGCTTCCTTGAAAAGCTGCTCGGCGTCTGTGTTGTTGAATCGCTGGTGAAGCAGCATGCCCCAGCGGAAGCGATAGAGAGCGCTGCCGTCATTTTGGGCTACGGCTTCGCGAAAATCATCGTTGGCCTGCTGATACATGCGAAGGCCCCAATCACCCTCGGCGCGCAGATAGGGGCTAGAACTGCGGGCGAGCGATTCGTAGCAGGACCGCGCTTGTGCGGACTGGCCATGCAGCTGGAGCTTTTTGCAATCGTCCGGTGTGGCGGCGCGCACGGCGCCTACGACGAGGACCAACACCGCCCAGAGGGCCGTGAATTGGAGCGCGCATTTCATTTATTGAGCTGCTCCTGCACTTTGGCGAGATCGAGCAGCGCTTGAGTGAGCTGCTGCTTGTAATCATCCTGCGACATAGCGGCTTTGTGATACTTCAGCGTATCGATCTTGCGCTCGAGATCTTCTTTTTGGGCCAGCAGAGCGCGCTTGGCGGGATCGCTGTAGGCTTTTTGCTCCGCGCCGATGCGGATCAGAGTGAAATTCGAGAGGAACAGTCCCTCGCCGGTATCGGTGGAAGAGGCACGCACGGGTTCGTGTTCGCCGGTGTCCTCGAAGACGGCGTGCTCGGTAGCCAGGCGCTTTTGCGAGTCGTAAAAATCGGAGGTGTGGCGCTGCGCGTAATCGAAGGCTTCGAGAGCGGAGATGGCGTTATTTTTGTCGAGATCGGCTTGAGGATCGTGCAACGCCTGGACGAAATAACGAGCGAAGACGGTGGCGTTCTTCTCATTGCCGTCTTTGGTGGCGGCGATCACGGCGCGGCCGCGGCGCTGCAACGCCGCGACGGAGCCGCCGCTGGCTTCCGTGGTGTTGACGATGAGCTGACGCTTGGAATGAATTTGATCGCAAAGCTTGGCGAGATCTTGAGCAGTAATGTCTGGGCCGACGAGATTTAATTTGTATTGAAAGCCGTCGAAAGTGCCGTGGCCGATGAGGATGAGGACAAAGTCGTCGTCGGGCTTCGCCTGGGCCGCGACTTGCGAGAGAGTTTGCGTGAGCTGCGCACGAGTGGTGTCGGTCAGCGTGTAGACATGGGAGTCTGGGCCGGTGGATTTCAGAAGCTTATTTAGATCGGACGCTAACTGCGTGAACTCCTGTTCGTAGTCTGGTTCGCCGCCGAGACCCGCAACGGTGACGTAATAAATCCCGGCGCGGACTGGAATCGCGACGAGCAGCAAAGCCACCAAGAGAAAAGGAAGGAAGCGGGCCCTCATACGACGCCCCACTTTCGCCGTAAGGTCCACTCGCAGAGCAGCAGAAACAGAATTATCAGGAACACGACGGGCATGTTCCAGAGCGGCTTTGTGTTGCGCACCGTGATTCCGGCTTCGGAGTAGGGGATTTGGCTTGCCAGCTTTGAGATATCTTGGGGGTGCCAGTAGCTTCCGCCAGTTTCGGCGGCCAGTTGTTCGAGGAGCGGACGATTTTGCGCGGTGTGAAAATTTTCCGCAACTCCGTCCATGCGCTCAAATGTGACCACGTCGCGGCCAATATCTTGGCCTCCGCGCTGCGCCACGATTTCGGCTAAATACGAGCCGGGTTTCGCGGCGTTCCAATCGGCTTGGAACGAGCCGGGCGAATCGGGCACTGGCGTCATTTCGACCGTGGCGGCAAGGCCGTCGGGGCCCATGACGTGAGCTTGCACGCTGGCGTCTGAGGCGGGCAAATAGTCAACGTCGCGCACTTGTGCTGTGAGTTTCGTGCGGCCGTCGTCGTAGAGCGTTTGGTTGGGAACCGAAGCGACAACATGCCCGGGCGTATCGGCCACTAGCCAACGCAATAGCTGCTGCCAGAACATTGTGTGCGTAGGATCGCCGGCGGGCAGGCTCATCTGCCACCGCCAGGTGCCGGAGGTGGCCATTACCGCGGTGCGGCCGCGCCCGTAGTTTTCAGTGATCAACAGCGGTAATCCGCGGCCGCCGGCTTTCAGGTCGGCGAGGACAACGGCGCCGGGCTTTGGCGTGCCTGCCTCCTGGTAATCCATCAGGTAAGGCAGCTCCTTCCATCGTTCGACGTTTTGATCGGGATCGTCGGTGAGCCGGCAAATTAAGCTGTCCTTCCCCGCGGCGGTGAGTTCGACCGTCGCCGGAAGGCGATGAAAAGTTTTGTTGTGATCGGGCAAAACGACGGGGAGCAAATTCGCGAGGGGAGAGCCGGCCCAGCCTCCATCGGCCAAAGCGAAACGTCCGCCCAGCATCAGCAAGCCGCCTCCACGGCGATCGACGAACTGGCGGATCAGATCCTGCTGCGCCGAAGTGAAGTAACCGGCTTCGACCGAACCGATGATGAGCCCCTGATATTGGAAGAGATCCTTAGCATCGGTCGGGAAACCTTCGGCGAGCTCTTGCGGGTTTTCGATGCCCTGACGATAAATTTTATTTTCGGTGGTGCGCAGCATCGACGCGATTTCGACGATGGGATCGTCATCTTCGGCGCGGCGAATAAATTTGTATTCCCAGCGAGGCTCGCCTTCGACGTAAAGAATGCGGCGCTTTTCAGCCTGTACGTCCACAAGCCGGGTGACCGAGTTGTTTGCGGTATTTGATTCGCCGGGAAGCGTCGCGATTGAGAACGTCAGTGCCTTTGCGCCCGCATCGCCGGCGTTCAGGAGCAGCGTTTCGGATTGGGACTTGCCGTCGCCCGCAAGCGTGACATCGCGGGAAGCCAGTAATTTTTCGCCATCCCGCACGGAGAGCCTTACCTTGCGGCCCGCGAAGCCGTCTTGATGAAAGGTGACGGCCGCGGACATGCGCGACTTGGCCAGGGCGCGGGGCGCGAGCGACGCGTCGTCGATCTCAACGTCGTGCTCCATATGTTCGGCGCCGAAGCCGACGGTATGCACGGGAATGTGGCGGCTGCGAAGAGCGGCGATCGTCGCGCGGCCGATCCCGCCGCTGTTGTCCGCGCCATCGCTCATCAGCAGGATCGCTCCGACGGGCAGATCGGACGTTTCGCTCACGAGTTGCTGAAGGCTATCGCCGATGCGCGTGGCGGCAGCGGTGGGTTGCAGTTGCTGCAGATTCGACACGCGCGCAATCTGCCTATCGAAGCTATAGACACGCGCTTGAAAGTTTTTCTGCAGGTCCGCGAGAACGCCGTTTTGCAGCGCCTTCACAGCATCTGCCTCGCGTGTTGACCCGCTGTCTGCGATGGCCATGCTGCGCGAATCGTCCACCAGCACGGCGACGATGTTTTGCTGCGGTTTGAGCTCGGCGACGGTGACCGCCGGTTGCCAAAGCAGAACAAGCAAAAGAGCCGCGAGACAAAATTGCAGCAGCCAGACCATTCCCGCACGCCAGCCACGCATTCTAGGAGTCAGTTGCGAGCGGCGCGACCAGATCAGAAACGCGAGGCCGGCCGCGGCTGAAAGCAGCAGCACGGCGAGGATCCATCGCGGCCAGGTACCCAGCAGAACAAACTGGCCCTTGGCAAACATCACCGCGGGATATTTGAAGAACCACTCGAACATCTTCCGGAGCCCTCGCGCCCGACTCGCTTTCGCCGATTAGTGCGTCATTCCATAGATTACGTAATTGATGCCCACGCGAAACGCAAGCGACGCGAACTTCTCGGGGTACTGGGGACTATCCGCCCACTCCCATGCGTCGCCAAGATGCATGTTGTGGCAGATGGCCACCATGATGCGTCCCTTATCGTCGCGAATGGCTCGCCATTTCGGCACGTAGCCGTCCTTCTCGTACGTGCGGCCGGTGACGACATACTGCTCGCCGGGCACCTGAAAGCGCTGGCCGAGGTCGTAAAGCACATGGAAAATTTCGTCGTTGTTGCTGATGTCCTCGATGGGGCGGTTCGGGAAGACCATGCGCATGCCGCGCAGAAAGCTTTCCCAATCTTCCGTGCCGTGGAAGTCGTCGACCATCAGAAAGCCTCCGCGCAACAAATATTGGCGCAGCCGCGCAGCTTCCGCTGTACTGAAAGTCCAGTTCTCCACTTGGACGGCGTAAACCCACGGATAGTTGTAGATGGCATCGCTATCAAGGTCGACGACTTGCTCGGTGGGACGTGCGTCCACGCGCGTCAGGCGGCGAAGGGCCATCAGGAATTGGCGGTCGGCTTTCGGGTAATCCTGCGACCAACTTCCACCGCCAAAGCCGTAGCGGTAACCGAAGCCGCCGAAGCTGCCTCGCGCGGAGGTGTAGCGGAGCCGCGACCAGTAAAATTCAGCTTTGACGTTGCTTTGTTCGGGTGTGACTGGAGCGTAGGGGCTCTGACCGAACCATTGGAAGCCGCGAGAGCGAAGAGCTAATAGACCAATGGCAACCATCACCAGGGAGATCAGCACCGCAATGCGGAGCACGGGCTTCATGAGATACTCTACTACGCCGGAGAGCGTAACAGATTGTCGCACTCATCTCCAATCGGGAACTTCGCCGCAAAATTGCCG
>JBOGNC010000190.1:0-8624 GCA_050747045.1 Candidatus Acidiferrales bacterium
GCGCTGGCAGGGTGTGCTGGATGCCGTGGCACGAGCTGCGGAATGGAATCCTCGTCCGCCCGCCTCCGAGCTGTCGGACGCGAAAATCGTCCGCGGTCGCGGCATCGGCCTCGGCACGCACCTTACTTCCTACGGAGGCGCGGTCGCTGAGATCGAAGTGAACAAAGAAACGGGTCAGGTCCGAGTGCTCCATCTGTACGGCGCAATCGATGCCGGCCTGGCCGTGAATCCGGCGTTCATCGAAAACCAGATCAGCGGCCAGTTGGTGCAGGCGACCAGCCGTATGTTGAAGGAAGAAGTCACCTTCAGCAAAACCAATGTCACCAGCCTCGATTGGAATAGTTATCCGATCCTGCGTTTTGAGGAATGTCCGGAAGTGACGCCGATCGTGGTTCAGCGTCTGGAGCAGCCTTCCACGGGCGCGGGCGAGGAAGTGATGGCGGCAACGGCCGGCGCGATCGGCTGCGCCTTTTTCGACGCCACCGGCGTGCGCATGCGTGAGTACCCGTTGACCCCCCAACGAGTGCTGGCCGCTCTTCGACCGTCATGACCGGGCGCGAGGCAGGTCCGGTAATGAAGGTGCGGACGGCCGTCGCCTACGAAGCACTCAGCTTTCGATCAAGCGTCGCGTTCTCGGCGGCCATGTGCACTTTCGAAAACACTTTGGACGAGATCCATGGCAATTTTTTCGGCCAATCGTGTTCCACGGTTCATACCGGCGCGAAGCCGCACGACAGCGAGCGAGTACCACTCGCAACCAATGATTTCGTGCATTCAATGAAATTGTCGCTTTAGAAACTTGGTGCGGATACTAGGGCTGTAGGTTCAGCGATCCGAGACCCACATCAAGCATTGCGAATTGCGGTGCAGGGTTGCCAAAATGTTTCCCGCGAGTAACCACGGAGGCGCGGTCGCCTACTATCGGCGTTCATCGCGACCGAGCGAATGTCGCGCCAATCCCTGGTCGAGATAGTGCGTCTCGCCCGCGTCGCGAATGCGCACGCAGGCGCTCTCAGGAGTGAAATCGCGTTGCGGGGTGCCAAGCATCTCGAATCCCACCATGAATTTCCTGACGGTCGCAGAACGCAGGAGCGGTGGATAGAAGTGCGCGTGAAAATGCCACTCAGGATGTGCCGCGCCGTCCGAAGGAGCCTGGTGAAATCCCATCGAGTACGGAAACGGAACCTCGAACAGATTGTCGTAGCGAACCGTGATTCGCCGAAGAATATCGCCGAGAAGGTCCCGTTCCTCCGAAGAGAGGTCGCCCATCGTGCCTAAATGACGCTTGCTCAACACTAGAGTTTCAAACGGCCACTCTGCCCAGTAAGGCATCAAAACGACAAAGGCATCATTTTCGCATACGAATCTCTCGCCAAGTTTCAATTCCAGTTGGAGGTAATCGCAAAGTAGACAGGAGTGGCGTCCCTCCCGATATTCCCGAAACGAGGTGTATTCCTTAGTGGGTTGGTCAGGCACCGTGGCCGTGGCCCAAATCTGACAATGCGGATGGGGATTACTGGCACCCATCAAGGCGCCACGGTTTTCAAAGATTTGAACGTGGCGTACCCAGGGCATGGCGCCCAGCGATCGAAATTGTTCCGTCCAGGCTTCGACCACCTCCCGCAACTCGGTGCTCTGCATCCGTGGAATCGTCAGATCATGGCGAGGTGAGGAGCAAACAACTCGGCAAAGACCTCGCTCGGAATGGGCCACAATCAGTCCAGATTCACCCAAGGTCACTTGGGCCGCATCTGGCAGCAGAGCGGGATAGTCATTGTCGAAGCCAAACGTGCCGGTGTATTGCGGATTTCGCTGGCCACCTGCGCGCGAATTTCCAGGGCAGAGGCAACAATCAGGATCGTAGGCAGGCTGATATTGTGGCGGGAGTTTTTCTACGTTGCCAATCCATGGTCTTTCGGTTCGATGCGGAGATACGATCACCCATTCCCGTGTGAGCGGATTGAAGCGGCGATGCGGAATTTTATTCAGTACTGAACCGCTCATGTTTTTATTCCGGCAGGAATCCAAGTCACGGAGGCGGATGTGATACGCGCGGTTCCGATTATGCATCAGCTATGCGTTTCAGTCAGCCTCTCTCTACGTCCCATCGTTTGGTATCCTCGTAACCAGATCGATCGGTCCGGCGCCACGAGACGCAGAGCACACGTAGATATCCGGGCGGCGGCCCGTGGCGGCGAAATACTGAGTAGAAATGCGCTGCCGGAATTCAAGCGTATCGTCCGCATTCACGAGATTGATGGTGCACCCGCCAAATCCGCCGCCAGTCATACGTGCTCCATACACGCCCTTTTCTTTGGAAGCGAGATCGACCATGAGGTCCAATTCCACACAACTGACTTCGAAATCATCTCGCAGGCTGCGGTGGGAATCCGCCATCAATCTTCGCATGGACTCGATTTCACTGCTTTGGAGCGCTTCGGCAGCCTTCAGCACCCGGGTATTTTCTGTTACGACGTGTCGGCAACGCTTGTATATTTTTTCCGTCAGTCGCCCTTGAAAACGATCCAAGTCTTTGAGCGTTACGTCGCGTAGAGCTCGAATGTTCGGCAGTACTTGCGCAAGAAGTCGCACACCCTCCTCACATTCGGCCCGGCGCACGTTATATCCCGTCACGCTCAGATCATGCCTGACCATCGTGTTGCATATAACGAGCTGAACATTTGCCGGGAGGGGGATCGGATGGTATTCGAGTGATCGGCAATCGAGCAATAACGCAAGTCCTTCCTGCCCGTAACACGCAATGAATTGATCCATTACACCGCATCGCGCGCCGACAAATTCGTTTTCGGCGCGTTGGCACAGCAGCGCCAATCGAGTGCGATCAATTGCGCACTCCGCCAGGTCCAGTAACGCATATCCCGTAGCTACTTCGAGAGCCGCCGACGAACTTAAGCCGGCTCCGACGGGAATTTCACTTCGGATGTAAATGCCCGTGCCCCTGAGACGGTATCCGGATTGCACAAGCGCAAGTGCAACCCCTTCCGGATAGTCAAACCAAGAGCCGGATCGAGAAACCCCAGTGCTGTAGGGGTCGAATTCGGCCATACCTTCGTAATTCTCCGAGCGCACCACGATCTTAGAATCGCTAAGGAGACCAACTGTAACGAAGCACGAGAGATCGATGGCAACCGGCAGGACGAATCCATCGTTGTAGTCGGTGTGCTCGCCGATCAGATTCACTCGCCCGGGAGCACGGTAAGTCCGCGGGTGCGCTCCATACGCCTTTCTAAATTTTTCCCGCGGATCGAATGAGGCTGTCATGAGATTCATCGCGCATCATCTTCCGAGAATGCCGTCAAACTGTCCTTAGGGGAATCATTCCATGTCGGCGACGCGCTCATGAGCGACTTCGCCAAGCTATGGGCCGTGGCCTTGCCATTCCGTTCAGTCAGGCCAATCCATTTGGCGGGATCAAGCGGCAAGGAAAAATTGTACCGCTGCGAAGTGCCGTAGGTCATCGCGATTTGTCTCTTGTCCACTAAGCTTTGATAGCTGCCGGCTTCACTCAATCCGTGAAACAAGGCTGCGCGGTCGAATCGCTCCGCCCTCTTCGTGACAGAATTGGTCGGGTAGGGACGCCAGGAGCACGGTACCTCGGCGAAACTCGCGACTCCGGCTCAGCTTCGCCTTCAAGGAAACATACAAGTCTTGCGTCCCGGCATCGCCTCGATCCGCCGAGGACTTCATGCATTCTCGTGAAGAAATCTCAGCACTGCGTTGGCAACTTGCTTGGGCTGCTCCGGCAGAAGTGCGTGCGCGGCATGATTAATCTCCACGAGATGCACCCGGTCGGGAAAATCAGCCTTGAAGATATGTGCATTCTCGGGTACGGCAGCGACATCCTGCAGAGCCTGTACGACCAGCACCTTCACGACGCCGCCCGCCGCCCAAAACGCGCTGACCGGATCCCTGGCGCCACTACGTTGCAGTTTGGCGGTTTCTGGATACCAGCCGTCCTTCCAAGGGGTGGGGTCGTTGCCGGGCGCAAAAAAAGCGTAGCGCACCGCAGCCTTGCGCACCTCCCATGGCAGAGAGAGATCGAAGCACAGCCCGCCGGCCCTTCCAACCTCTGGTGCCATCTTGACCTTGCCGCCGCAGGCGAAACTAACCAGGCATTTCACCAATTCAGGGCGTTGAGTTGCCAGCGTACGGGTGATCCGTTGACCGAAATCGTGGCCGACCAGAACGGCCGGCGTTCCACCCACCGCCTTCAGAACCGTGGCGGCGTCGTTGGCCATGTCGGTCAGGGTTAGCTCCGGCTTCTGGCTCGTGCTGGCGCCGGCACCACGCGGCTGGGCACGCACGACCCGGTAGCCGTGCTGTACCAGCGTGTCCGACAGCATGTCAAAGTCTTCGCAGCCGCGACCGTACGAGGGAATCATGTAGATCGTCGGGCCATGGCCTTGCACCGAATACTGGAGTCTCCCGCCCTCGACATCGATCATGTCGGTGCCCTTGAACGCATAGGCTCTCGGCGTTGACAGGGTTGACGCCAACGCGATTGCGCCAAGGCCGTAAAGCACCTCGCGCCGGGTCAGCATTCCGTTCTGCTGCACGTCCGAGCCGCCTGCTTGCTTATTCATGCTGCTAGCTCCTCTTGCTGCGATACAAATACCCGGGCTCCGGACAGCGTGCGGTCAAGACATCGATTCGACTCTGCATCGTAGCACCGCCCCAGCGCTTGAGCTTCCTCGTCACTCGCGCGATCGATCAAGCATAACGGCTGTGATTTGCCTCCGGCCGAAGTGAGCGCCAAGTATGTCACGGACCCGACGAAGACAGATGCAGCGATTGAGACGCTCAGGCCTAGCGCACTTGTCGCGATGGCGTGCGGGAACGTTGAACTGAACAATTTCGTCCAAGGAGCTGTTCACCATTACATCCGCCAATCTTGACGAATTTGTAGAGCGTAAATTTGGGCCGAGCCTTAAGAAACTCCTTGTGCTCCATACCGGAAAGCTGACCAGTCGGAGATTGCTTAGGAAAAGATTTTAGGAAGGCTCTAACCCACTGATTCCAAAGGAATGGCGGAGAGGGTGGGATTCGAACCCACGGTAGAGTTTCCCCTACACACGCTTTCCAAGCGTGCTCCTTAAACCGCTCGGACACCTCTCCGCTGTGCTCGGCTTCAGAAGACTAGCAAATTCGCGAAAGAGCGGCAAACGAAGCGCCATGAAGCGTGCGCGTATTGGCGGTGGCGGAAACAAAACCGGGAGATGTCTGCTACACTTTTCGAGCCACTCCGGGGTAGTGCAATTGGTAGCACAGCGGCCTTTGGAGCCGTTTATCCTGGTTCGAGTCCAGGCCCCGGAGCCATTCTTTACAGTTTCGCGAACTTGAGAGGAACTGCTCTAACCCGAAGATTTCCATGGCGCGCATCACTTAGCCGCCTCCCTAGAGACAATTGAAAGCGCCGATCAGGATCAAAAGCAGTTTAAGATTCAACAATCGTTCCAGCACGAAGCGAAGACACTCCAGCGCGAGGGCTTCCACCAGCACATTGCCGGGAGGCCGGCAGGATCGCGCGCAGCTCGCCAGAAATCAGAAACGACCTGGTCTGGGGCAGAGACATTTTTTGCAGTGACGAGTTCTCGCCGGAAGCGGACGGGAACGTAGGTCGCTGCCAGGATTAGATTCCAACGAAAAGAGGCTCCGGGTGATCTCGGGGCCTTTTTTATCTTCGGTTTGCGACGCAGTTACTCGGTGGCCGGCATCACTATGGTAATCGACTGTAACCCGACGTGGCTGGGGTCGCCCTTAAAATGGCCGCGTGAAGCTTCACAATGGCCCTTACTCGGTCGATCCTAACAGGACCGACATCGACTGTAGCCCGACGCGGCCGGGGCCTTTGAAACGGTTCCAGACGATTTGGCCGCCGCTGGCAAACATGCCGGTGGAGAGTTTTTGGAACTGAGTTTCCATTTGCACGCTGCGGTCTTTGTAAACCCATCCGCCCGGCTCGATATCGATCTGCTCGCCGACGTTTAGAAACACCTCGAATACGTTTCCGTAGCCGTGCAGCCAAAGGATCCCCTCGCCCTTGTGCGCGGTGAAGGTGTCGATGAAGAACCCCGTGCCTCCCAGCAGCATGTTGGCGACGCCTTTCACACGCACGAAGGTGTAGTCGAGCTGGTCGGTGGCGGCGAGAAACTGGTGCTCGCGGACGTCGAGGGATTGTCCCTGATTGAGGTGCATGGCAAAGACGTGTCCGACGCCATCGCGGCTGAACGCGATGCGGCCCGGCCCGTGCGCTTCGGTCATAAAGACAGGCATGCCGGAAAGCACGCGTTTGAAAGCTCCAGCAAGCTGCTTGACGCCAATTTCCGTGCGCGTGTCTTTCCAGAGCAGAATATGGTGCTCGAAATAGATGGGGACGGCAGTGAGCTCGACGGTGAGAACAGGCACGAGTTCGCCGTCTAGGTGATAAGTGACGCCGGCAAAGCTCTCTGCCTGCGCGGACGTAGCTTTCAAAACCGGCGCCGGACCAGCGGCCATTTCTCTTCTCCTCAGCGATGCCCTACAAATGGAATCGCAATGAATGTATCCACGATACAACGCGATTTTCGGAAGCGATGAGCGGCCAGGTCGAGACGTGTCCTAACTTATAACCTCGAGTCTTTCATCGCGGGATCGGCGTGGCGGCCATCGAGCGAAGTTCCAAAATCTTCAAGCGTAGGCGGCGCAACGGTTCTCCAATGGCAGCTAGGATGATCACGCCGGCGATAATCGCAATTGCATCGCGGCGCGTTTGCATTAGGCCCAAAGCGACGAGCAGCGTGGTAGCCAAGGCTGCGGGTTGACCCGCACGGAGCATCAGGGTGAGCACGGTGGTCAGCGCGGCTGCCAGCGCCGCGACCCATAGACGGTCCGTGGTCAAAACTCCTGCCGACGACACCGGCGGCGATTTCCATGCATTGAACAGGTATATCGAAAGGAAGCCAGAGGCTAATCCGGTCAGGTGCCCGACAATGATGTTGTAAGGTCTGGCGCTCCGCAGTCGTGGCTGCTCGACCAGCTCATAAGCAGTGGGACCGAGGCTGGCAAAGATGAGAGGCTGCCTGGTCGCCCAACTGATTGCGCCCAAGGCGAGCAACAGACTACCCTCTGCCAGAGCCCAGATCAAATCGGCGCGTCGCTTCACGATCGGCCTCCTCGAAATCCTGTTTTCATCAGTGTGTCGCCTCTTTGAAGTTAATATATTCCTGCCAGCGGAGGCTTAGCTAATCACAATGTCCGCGCGTCTTGTGCCCCATCGTTTCCTAGCCACGATTTACAAAATCTGGATGATGCGGCACGTCGACGTGCCGGAAGATATATCCGTGGCCTTGATGAAAGAATTGGTGAAGTCGCGCACAAGCAAAACGCCGCGAAGATCTGGAGACGGTCCTACGAAAGGCAGAGCGCAGGAGCCGAAATATATTCCGGTGGTGGCAATCGTCAATCAAAGGAGCGCGCGCGTGACGATGGTACCTGCTGGCGGCGGGCGATTTCGCATCCAGATAAACACGGCACTGCGAAAAGTGGCGAAGGTAGACGCAGGTGACCTGGTGAGCGTCGAACTTCGGCTTGATTTGGCGTCGCGCGATTTGCCTGTGCCGCCCGATTTTCGGAAAGGGCTGAAGGCGTTTCCAAAAGCGCGCAAAGCATTCGACGCGCTCACGCCCGCGCACCGCCGGCACATCATCGAATATTTCGATTCGACAAAATCTCTCGATGCGCGGCAGCGGCGACTTGGGCGTGTGATCGACTTTTTGCTTGAACGGGCTTTTCTCAGCCCGCGTCGCGGTGCCACATCTCGCCGCCGCGGCCGAGACGCTACTTGACTCGCGCGGTCCTCCTGACGACAATCGGCGCACCTAAAAGGAGGTACCCCATGTATCTAAACGTTCGAGTAGCGGTTTTGGCTTTTGCATTGGCATTTGCAGTATCGTCGCACGCCGCGAATCAAACTTCTTCGCATCCAAATGCTGCACCGGAATCCAACATCGTGCAGTGCCGCGTGGTGGAAGCGCACTCCAGCGCGGAGCCAGCCGCCCTGTTGGTGATTTTCCGCCAGCAGCAGAAACAGGATCAGCCCCGTCTGGCGGCGTTGGTGAAAGAAAATTCGGGAACCGACGCGGAAGTGCAGATCGGCGGCGCGTGGAGCAAGGTGGAACTCTTCAGGCTGCGGACTTGCTTCGGGCGCGGAATGTTAGTCTTCCCATCTGCGGCGTTGTCGCTGAAGGATGGAGACACGTTTCGCATCCGGTTTGCGAAGCGAGTTCCAAAGTAAGTGCAGTTTTCAAGGAGGCGTGTCATGCCATTCCAAATCGCCCGACTCCAAATCGCGATTCTGATGTTTTTGCTTATTGGGTTGCCTGCTGCGGCACAAGCGCAGGGCGGCAGCCCGGCGGGCGTGCAGGCGATTCGGGGCGTCGAGGCGCAATGGGAGACGGCGTGGAATCACCACAATATCGCGGCGATGGTGCGGCTAGGGTTGCCGGACGCGGATTGGGTGAATCTTGCGGGGCAGTGGTTCGCGGGCGGCGAGGCGTTTAGTAAGAGCCTGGAATCACTGCATTCCGGGAAGGTGAAAGAGAGCGTGTGGCATACCGAGCAAGTGC
>JBOGNC010000191.1:0-8601 GCA_050747045.1 Candidatus Acidiferrales bacterium
CTTTCCCGCTCGCTGCCCGCACCACGAATCTCATCCGTTCTTGCTGCACATCCGTCCTCCGCCAAGGCATCGTTCCAGCCCCTCCTGGAACGAAACTCTACCCGCTCCGGTGTAACGGATGTCCTGAGATCAAACAATACTATGCGCGCCCCACCTCGATTGCAACGCGACTCGAACCAGGAACCTTAGGCGCGGACGCGGTGCTCGATTCCCGCAATGAGTGGCCGACATACCGCAGGAAGGTGGAGCGACGGAAAAGGGATGTGCTTCACGGCTGGTGCACCGTTTCTATTTCTTATTCTTAAAGAGGTTTAGCACGTCGCTCGGGACGCCGCTCGTATCGGGCTTGTCTTTCCAGCCCTGTTCGAACCATTCCTCCCAATTCAGCGCCCAAGGCCGCCCGTAATAGTCTACGTATCCCGGATCGCCAGGCGTAAGCTGCTCCGGCCGTCCTTTCACGTCCTTGATATCCGATAAGCACTCGATGAAGGTAAATCGGGCGCTCGGGTCGCCGGCCTTGGCCCAGCGAAGAAAGCGGTCGTGGAGCACCACGGGCTGAGCCAATGACTCCGGGTCGTACCAGACCGCCTCGGTGTCCAGGCCGATGAAGTGGTGGTGCGCGTCGTAGATGGGCTTGAACGTCTCCACCGTCTGCATCTTGTCCGAGAACTCGAAGAGGGTGTGCTGTGTCCAGCCCTGTACGTTGGCGGTCCAGCCGACGAGGGTGTCGCCGTCCCAAAATGCGATCGTCTCGCCATACCACTGCGGAACCTTTTGCACGTGTTTCGTGCGACCGATGAGGAACTCGCGAATAAAGTTGTCGGCAACGCCCGAAAGGAACTCGACGCGGGTTGGCGTGACGGTCAGCTCGAAGTTAGACGCCTGGGAGGCCTCGGCCCACCAGCGGGTGAACCCCTCGGGCCAGCAGAAAGAGGCGCTCCACTGTTTCGAGTTGTCCGTCACTTCGTGATAGATCATCTGAACGTAGCGCTTCTGATATTCCGGAGTGAGAAGCGAGAGTAGCGTCGAAGCCTGATTGATGCCGCCCCATTGCCATCGCTCTCCACGGTCGGATCCAAAAGCGCGCTCATCAGGGCCCGCGAAGCCGGGCGAGTCGGTTCCACGGCGGTCGCGGATGTAGAAGCCGTCCCAATCGGGTGTCGTGGCTTTGGTGTAGACGGTGGGGCCGCCATGAGCCTTAGCCTTGGCGAGCAGAGCGTCATATTGCTCTTCGGCGGTCTTGTAAGGATAGTGGCTGACGATACGATCGCGAGGGTAGTCGACGAGGCAATTACCCCACGAGGCCGAAGTCGGTGGATGGGCGCCAATACGTCCGCTCTCCCACATGTGCTCGATCATTTCGCGAGGGGTGTTGCACCGAAAATAACGCGGGTCCATCCAGGATTTCTGGTCCAGATAGAAATTTTTAGACGTGAAGAGGTCGGTCTTAAGAGGAGTAACGCCCGGCTGGGGCGGCGTTGAGACTGCCTTGGGGATCGGCCGGTTTCGGAATCCCTTGAACCCAGGTGGCAGAGCGTGTGGATTGAATCCGGGCGGCAGAACCATGGGCGGTGGTTCCGGCTGACCCGTCAGGACGGGATTGCGGCCCGGAGGAGGAGTGTAAGCTCCGGGTGCCTCTTGCGCTCGCGCCCGTTGGGCGGGCCCTGAAACGATACAGGCAATAATGGCTACAGCGGCGAAGGCCCCTAATCCTATTTTATTCATGATTCCTGTTATGTCGCTTCACGCTTTGATTCCGGCCGGAGCACACAGCACCGTCGCGCACCGCGTGCGTCGGCAGCTGCGCCCCGGATGAAATCCATACTTTGTTGTATAACTAACTTCGCACTTCAAAATTACTCCCCTTCTCTATACCAAGGACGAGCCCACGTCAACTCGCATTACTGGGCGGACTCATCTCATCGCGACGGCTCGGCAGGAACGAAGTCTCGCGCCGCGTCCTCACTTCCCGTTCGGGTACCAGTTCAGTAGACGGACATCAATCCCAGTGCCGGCCAGCGCTTCTTTGAATGCTTCGATGTTGGTCCCGCGGTAATGATAGGGGATGGCCACCCTGGGATGAAACGCCTTCACCGCCGCCGCAGCTTCCTGCGGCGTCATCGTGTAAGGCAAATTCATGCAGATGAACGCCACGTCGATATTCTTCAGAGCGCGCATCTCGGGGATGTCTTCGGTGTCACCCGAAAAATAAAAGCGTTTCCCGCCATACGTCAGCACGTAGCCATTGCCCCAGCCTTTCGGATGGTAAAGCTTGCCGGGAGCCGGACCTCGCTTGATGTTGTACATGGGAACGGCTTCTATCTTCCATTTCCCCCAGGTCGTGGATTGCCCATTGACGATCGTGCGCGCTGTCTTGAGCTTCTCGACCACCGCCGCGGGAGCCAGAATCTCCGTCCCCGGCCTGCTGAGTTTTGCGATCGTCGCCGGGTCAAAATGGTCGCCATGCGCGTGTGTAATCAAGATCAGATCGGCGGATGGAAGACCCTCGAAATTGCCCGGTTTCACAGGGTCCATGTAGATGTTCTTTCCGCCAGCCTGTATCAACGCGGATGCGTGATAGATCGGCGTGATTTTCACCGCCCCCGCCGCCGTTGGGAACGTCTGCACGTGCCGCTTCGTTTGCGCAAAGCCGGGTGCGGCAAAAGCGACGCATGCGGCGACGATGAGAAGCGTTCGTATGATTTTCATAGGTCTCGTCCTGGCGCGTTCGTATTTGAAGTCGAATGAGACATCGCCGGATCTCCTTCTTCCGTCGTGGGTCGGTTTCAACTTTCTGGGTCGTGACACAAGCAGCCAAAATTCAAGCGGACCCAGTACCGCCCCTGCGGCGGACACGCCAGCGGGGTCGCATCCAAGCGCCCGCAGCCCGGCTGAGATACTATGCGCCCGTCGCCCCGTTTGCAACGCGACCCGTCAGAGCACGGCCTTACACGCTAGCACTCTTCCCGCAGGTGAGTCCGTTACGTGGCAATGGGGCTCGGCATTCTCCTCGGGGAGTACAAACCATTGCTGACGGCATGTCGGGCTAGCTCCAGCTGGATTCTTTTCGCATTTTGCTTATCGGTCGCTGTTTGGAGCTGAACGTACCGCAGTTCGGGAACGACTATATGCCCGGGCAATTCCTCTGGCCTAGGGTCAGGCTGGGCATGCAAGCTTAGGCGTTGCATAAGTAAAACTGCGATCCGGGCGACGCGAACGCCATTGGGGTGTCGGTTCGCTTTGGCAATCACACGTGCTGAAGTGAAGTCTTCGCGAAAAAACGACATTCCGTCGGTGTCGCGCTTAGATTGGGGCTTGAAGGCCGTCGGGCTCAGGGCCCAAGCACCCATCTCTTCTACGAAATATCTCTGATTGTTAGGAAACGAACGAAGGAGCACTTCGTCCGAATACACCGGAGTTGTTTCGTACAAGCGGAGCCACCGAACTATTGTGCGGAGGCGTAATCGGGCTCTTCTGCCACGGCTGGCGCTGGTTGCCACTCTTGTCCCTGTCTGGATGCCAACGTCGTCGGATCATCGACGATTCCAGTTTCGAACTGAGGCTCTTCCCCGGCTGTTGCAAACATCCACTCGACCTCTCTATCGCGCGAAACCTCCGCCTGGACAAACTCGGAGCCGATTACCCATTCGAACGAGATCGTATTGTCGGAGGAAAATAGAATTCTCATGGGGGGGCCGCCTGGCAGCCCAGCCCTCAGAATTCTAAAAAAGATGTTTGCGCGCTCGATAACGTTGCGGTCCGGGGCCCCTGCCCCCAAGCCGTCCCAATCGGCGCCAAAATTTGCAATTCTGGCTAGCTCTCGCTCGCGGTCAGCCCACGACTTAGCATTTTGAATGCTGATGCGAGTAGGCGCGATGACCTCTTCCTCGTTGTATGACCCGGTCGTCCAGGCAATCTCAGTAGGGGCGGTGCTCCAGCGAACCTTCCCACCGAGGGATGACCCTCCCGAAGGCAAGCTCCAAGCAACAGACATTTAGGCTCTCTTTTTCCAGCGACTATGCGCTTCGTTGGACGTTACATTTATGAAGGTATCGTTGACGACGTCATGCCCAAGCATCAAGCCCTGCTCCCATGTCTGGACTTCGTTCACCGGTCCGCGCGCAACAAATGTGACGTTCAGAACCTCGTCGCTGGTTGGTGCCAAGCGTAGTTGACGCAATGATATATACACCCGGCCCCGGCGGTCCCGCAAGGAAAAACGCCAGTCCGCGCTCATAGTCTCGTCGCCTGCGGCCAGGGATTCATGGCTAAGTGGTGGCACAACCGTGAGCCCAGGGAAAATTTTGCTCCATTCTCGCGGTGAGTCCCACATATCTCCACGTTTGAACTGGTCGATATATGCAACTTCCCACTGGTTGTAACCCGGCGTGCCAAAGTTTGCTTCATGCGCGAACGCTTCGAAAGCATGAAGGACATCCCTGAATTCCGGGAGTAAACCGTCGAAACTGGGGTACTCGGCGCTGTGCTTTTTCCAGTTCAGCACCAACCTACTGTCTTGGAGCTGCACCATGCGTTCTTCATCGGCGCGAATGATTTGCGTGCGCTGAGATTGTGCGTTTTGCAAAAACTTCATCGAAATTGGGGGCTTCCATACGTCCTCGGCACCGAAGCGCTCAAACTGATCCTCAAGGCGTGGGGCGTCGACGGCGCGAGACCAGTCGCCTAACTTGCCCAAATATTCTTTCCAAAACCAACCAGCGTGGCCTGTCGAGTATCCCGCGAGACTATTGAATTGAACGCCGATTGCCGTTTCCACAACGGGTGGGTCATCGAATTTTGGCCGGGCGCGAACCATATGTGGTCTAGCCGTTGAGACTCGACTCCTTGAAGAGCATATTTTAGCGGAAATGTCTGAGCTTGATCTGGGCTACGTGGTACGGCGTAGACTAACAGCCATACCGTCTCGCGTCAATTTCAACCGTCAAGGCAGCAGCACTTAGCTAGATCAAGAAGGGCATCAATTCCACACGCACACGACGGCCATTTAAACGCGCCGGTCCGTCCGGTCTAACTGAGGCCCCAACTCGGGAGGTTCCCAAAATGGGAATCTGGTACCAGCTAAATTGAGCCTCGATTTCCAATCGCTCCTGTGCTTCCATACTAACAAGCCGAGCTAGACTCTCGGCCGGGGAAGGAGATTGAGAGCCTAGACCAACCGAGGAAACCATAAGCGAGCGAACGCAGTCTCCCCATCGCATCCTGCCCGAAGCTTCCTCCACTCTTTGCCTCCCAAACCAACGGAGATCAAACATGATCAGACGCTACCCGCAGCGCCCAACGCGCCGTCAGCACCAGGATTTCCATTTCTTTGCCGCAGGCGATCCCATCGCTCGCGTCGAATCGCAGTTCCACCACAACTCGCAAATAGCTGTGGCATCGCCACCGGCCGATCCAGATTCGCTGCCCGCCTCGGCGGCACCGCCCACACAACCAACGGCGCTCGCTTCAGGCGGCGCTCCGGCTCCAGTCCCCGTCACGCCTACCGCGCCCGTACCGCCCCTCAAATCCGGACCGCCCTCCACGATCGACATTCTGGTCCCTCCGGAAAATGTGCCCGCTCTCGAACGCCAACTCGGCGTCCGGCTTCGAGATCATGACGATGAAAACGAAGAATCAGACGAAGACGCTGACGCCGCAGAACGCGACATCGAAACCATCGAAAGAATCCGCGCCGCCGTCAAGCTCGCGCCATACGAGCCCCCTGCTATCGAGCAACTCCAGGCCGCCGAACAAAAACGGAAGCAAGGCAGCCTTTCTGGCAAAAAACGTTCCGCATCGAAAGCTGGCGCCCGCAAATCTCCCCAGTCCCTCCAATCCCCCAAATCAAATGCCCGCCTCGCCACTCCTCGCCGAGCGCCGTCCCACAAAGCGCGCCTTCCGCTCGCATCCCAAGCTCGCGCCAGTCACGAAACCCAATGCACGATTTGCACCCATCGGTATCGCGCCGATATCGAGACCGAGTTCATGCACTGGCACACCCTCGGCCATATCGCCTACGACTATAAAGTCAGCCGCAGCGCCATCTACCGCCACGCTTATGCCTTGGGACTTTTCTCGCAGCGTAACCGCCTTCTCCGGTTCTCGCTCGGCCATCTCATCGAACGCGTACAGGATGTCCAGCCGACGGCCGATTCCATCGTTCGCGCCGTCCACCTCTTCGCGCGCATAAACGACGAAGGCGAATGCGTCGAGCCGCCCGCGCACGTAATCGTTTCGTCTGGCGGCGTGCGTCGAGAATCAGTCGCCCCAAGCGGCCACCGCCCGATCGCGATACAACTGGATTCACCGCAGCTAACCGGCCGAGTCGCCCAACCGCCAGCCGAAGACGGCGATCAGCCCAATGACATCGCCCCGGAAGACGGCACGCAGGAGCCTCCGAAGAGCCGGGGTCTCCAGAGCGCCCCGCGAGCTGGGGTGGTAAAGGGCGGAACGGTCAATCGGCCTTCACACCATGCAACTCGCTGAAAACATTAGCCGACGCACGTACAAGGGCGGAACGTCCCGGTGCACGCCTTCGCGACGCATTTCGCGACCGTTTTCCTCCGCTGGCGGCTTGACCGGCGCGGGTCCATGCGATATGTGTAGACGGCAAATTGAAATCGTGAGGGTGGGCCATGGCTACAGCTGAACCGAGAATCCTAGCGGTACGAAATCCGCGCACGGGCGAAATCGACGCGCACATCACGGCGGCATCGGCCGAAGAGATAGCCGCCACCAGCGCGCGATTGCGCCAGGCGCAGCGGGCTTGGGGAAGCGCGCCGCTGGCGCATCGGATCGGCGTGATGAAGCAGTGGGCCGAGCGGCTGAAGGCGCACCGGCCAGAACTAGTGGAAGCGGATTCGATCGATACCGGCGGCGGCCAAATCTCGAAAGTCGCGCCGGACATGGTGATCGGCACGATCATGCGCATGTGCGCCATTGCGCCCGCGATTTTCGAGCAGGCGCGGCGCAAGGGCGTCTCGCCCGCGCCAGCAATTCATTACGACACAAACTTGCGTCCGTATCCAGTTGCCGGAATCATCGGCCCGTGGAACGCGCCGATGATGCTCTCCACGCTCCATGCCATTCCGCCGCTGTTTGCCGGATGCGCGGTGATCGTGAAGCCCAGCGAAGTGGCGCCGCGATTCGTGAAGCCGATGATGGAGACGATTCGCGAGGTGCCGGAATTGGCGGCGGTTTTGATTTTCGTCGTGGGCGATGGCGAGACGGGGCAGGCAATCGTCGAAAACGCCGACATTATTAATTTCACCGGCAGCGTGCCCAACGGCCGCAAGGTGGCGGAAGCCTGTGCGAGGCGATTCATTCCTTCCATTCTCGAACTGGGCGGGAAAGACCCGGTGATCGTCACGGAGACGGCCGACCTGAAGCGAGCGGCGAAAGCGGTGGTGCGCGGCGCGGTCACCAGCACCGGGCAAGTCTGCTTCTCGATCGAGCGCATTTACGTGCAGGAAAAAGCGCACGACGCGTTCGTGGATTTGCTGGCCCAGGAAGCCGAGCGCGTGGAACTCAACTATCCCGATCCGAACGCCGGGCAGATCGGACCGTTTATCGCCGAGCGGCAGGCGCACATTGTGGATGAGCATCTCGATGATGCCGTCAGCAAGGGCGCGAAGATTCGACTGGGCGGCAAGAGCGTCAACCTTGGCGGCGGACTCTACATGCGCCCAACGATTTTGACCGGCGTGAATCACGAGATGAAAATCATGCGTGACGAGACGTTTGGCCCGGTGATGCCGGTGATGAAATATGGTACCGAAGACGAGGCCGTCCGCCTGGCGAACGATACCTACTACGGTTTGTCGGCTGCGGTAATCGCCGGCACCGAAGACGAAGCTCGCCGCATTGCCGATCAGCTTGATGCCGGAATGGTCAGCGTGCAGGACACGTTTCTCACGTTTGCAGGATTCGGCGCGGGGCTTTCGGGAGACTCCTTCAATTATTCGGGCATGGGACCGCGCACCGGGATTTTGGCGTTTCTGCGCAGGCAGGGCGTGTTGATCAACACCGGCGAGGCGGAAAGCATGGTCGAGGAAACTTTGAAAGCTGTTGGGTAATCAGCCCGCGCCACGATTTCGGCTACATTTTGGAAATTGGGAGGCAATCACATGGCATCGCATTCGCGCTATCCATCCGCGGCTATCGAAAATGTCCATCGCCGCTTAGATGAACTTGGCGACGCCTTTAATCCGGATGTGATCGGCGAAAATTTCAAGCTTTTCACGCCGCTGCACCAGCGCGCGCCGTTCGCTGATGTGGAAATTTTGCGCGACCAGCGTTACGGCAGCGATGAACGCCACCGTCTCGATGTGTTTCGTCCTAAATCTGGCGCTGGCGAGTCGCGCCCGGTTCTGGTGTTCGTCCACGGCGGCGGATTCATTGGCGGCGACAAGACGATGGCTAATGCGCCGGTCTACGACAATGTGGGCGCATGGGCTGTTCGCCACGGACTGATCGGCGTGAACATTACCTATCGGCTGGCGCCGAAATATCCGTGGCCGGCGGGCTCCGAAGATCTGGCGGCGGCGCTCGGTTGGATTCGCAGCAACATTGCGGCGCAAGGCGGCGATCCGGAGCGCATCT
>JBOGNC010000192.1:0-8587 GCA_050747045.1 Candidatus Acidiferrales bacterium
GTACATGGACTTGGTGGGCGATCAATATGATTACAACGATCACGCGCTGCGTCGATTCACCGAGACGCTGAAGGATGCTGCCGATCCGAATGGAATACTAGCGCCCGGAAAGCAGGGGATTTGGCCGAAGGCGTTGCGCGAGAACGGGGACAGCCGGGCGCGAACATAATCCATCGCAACTGGGCGTCAACTTCACATTCTTTATTCATCATCTGCATGCGGAAAGCGAGGAAATAACAACGTGCAACACGTGCGGTTGGGAAATACGGGGCTGAAAGTTTCGAAGCTATGCCTTGGCACCATGACGTTTGGATTTCAATGCGATGAGCCAGCTTCTTTCGCAATTCTGGATAAAGCAGCAAACGCGGGGATCACGTTCATGGATTCGTCGGATGTGTATCCGCTGGGCGGGGGGCTAGAACGCGCAGGCCGCACGGAAGAAATTATCGGCCGGTGGATGCGCGGCAAGCGCCACGACTTCGTGATTGCCACGAAATGTTTTGGGGCGACCGGGCCCCAGCCGTTTCACGCCGGGAATAACCGCCGGCACATATTCGATGCAATCGATGCATCGCTGCGGCGCTTGCAGACGGACTACATCGACCTATATCAACTGCACGGGTTCGATCCGAACGTGACTCTGGAGGAAACGCTCGGCGCGCTCGACGACGTGGTGCGGTCAGGCAAAGTCCGCTACATCGGATGCTCGAATCATCTTGCGTATCAAATAGCGCGCGCTCTAGGGCGCAGCGATGTGCGCGGATTCGCGCGTTTCGTATCCGTGCAGCCGCGCTACAACCTGTTGTATCGCGAGATCGAGCGCGAAATGCTGCCGCTCTGCACCGAAGAAGGCTTGGGCGTGATTTCCTACAATCCGATTGCAGGAGGCATGCTGACGGGAAAATACGATCGCAGCAAGCCGCCGACGGATATGTCCACCTCGCGCTTTGCGTTCCCCGGCAGGATCGGCGAGCTATATCGCGGGCGGTATTGGGTAGAGACGATTTTCGATGCTGTCGATCAATTGAAGAAGATCGCGGACGGCGCCGGTATTCCGCTCACGACGCTGGCGATCGCGTGGGTGCTGGCGAATCCGGCGATTACGAGTCCAATTGTCGGCGCCAGCCGGCCGGAGCACCTCGATGCGACCGTCGCGGCGCTGGATGTGAACATTACAGCGGATGTGAAGGCAAAGTTGGATCAGGCAACGATGCAGTTTCGGTGATTGCAATCTAAAAAACGAGCCTGACGTCATCGATTCGTTGCACTGGAGTCGGCAATCTTTGCGGTTACCTGTAGTCAGCCAAGCGGCGTACTTCCGTTGAGCTTTGCGCGAGGCGCCTTTATAGTGGGTACATATTCGCACAAGCAAGTCAGGTAACAGCATCGCTAAGGCGCCCATGGCAGAGCCAACCGTCAATCAACAATCGTTCTTACCGGGGCGGCGGCGGAGCAGGCGTTTTCCTTTCACCTCGTCGGTGGAAGCGACGTGGCAGGAAGCGAACGGCAAGGTCATTCGCGAGACCGGCCGGGCCACGGAAGTGAACGCACAGGGCGGCCTGCTGGAGTTGAAGACGTACCCCGCCGTGGGAATGCAGATCGAGCTGACGAATCTTCTTTCGCATGAGTCTTCGCACGGGCGCGTAGTGGGCGTCCGGCGCAACGCGGAAGGCCACTTGCTCGGCGCTGCCGTGGAGCTACTTGCGCCAAGCGAGACGTTCTGGGGCGTCAGCTTTCAACTAAGAAAAACCTGCGCCGACCTAGTTCGTTTGGAGTACGACATGCGCTCAGGATCGATCGATACGCGAGTACTGAGCGAATTTCGCGATGCGGTCGATAACGTGCGCAAGACGGCCTGGGCCGTCCAGGAGTGGCAAGAGCGCGAGTCGAAGAAGCAGGATCCGCAAACTGTGCTTCCGTTGCTGACGGCTGAAGGCATTCGGCGCGCGACGCAGCTATGCGATGCCATGGCAAATGCCGCCGCCGCGCGCGAGATCGGGCGCGAAACCGTCGGCATCGAGGAATTCTTGCGCGCCGTCGAGCGTGTCGTCCAAGCGGTCGGAGAGCGCTTCAAGGAGCACAAGGATTAATCCCCGGCGCGACGATAGCTTAGACGGGCTTAGTCCCGTGCCTCCTGCTTGCGGCGCCAGGCGAAATACCCGTCGAGAGCTTTCAGCTTATCGAGATTGGGCACCGGGATGGCTTTCGACGGAGCGTCGAGCTCCATGTACTGCGGCTTGGCATTGGTGAAGGCTGGCCATTCGGGCAGGCCCTTGCCATTAGGATTTCCGTACTTCGCAAAGTTGGTCCAATAGGACATGAGGTCCTCGGAGACTACTTTGTCCTCCAGCGTGGCGGGCATGCCTTTGGTGAAATTGCCGAAGACGTAGGAAATTTCGCTGCCGTGCGCCGGACCCCAATCCTTGAATCGCGGCAGATCGGGATACTGCGGGCGGTGATTAAAATAGTAGACAAATACTTTGTCTTTGCCGGTGCTAGCCTGCAATTTCGCCCAACTCCAGGTGGCCCAGGCGAAGGTAGAGTCGCGAGCCAGATCGCGAGCGGAGCGCAGCGCCTGCTGCTGAGAATTATCAGGATACGCGGCAAGAATATTGCGCGCGAATTCGCCGTAACCATTTTCGACGCTGGCCTTGTACTTCTGCATGTCGGTGCTGGCGACGAAGAGCGCGCCTTCGTCAGCATTGGTGCCGACGAGAATGGGCGTGTCGTTGTATTTGCCCTCTTCGTAGAGCTTGTACTGATCGCCCAGCAAGACGTATCCGTCAAAGTTCGGCCACCAGCCGCCCAGGCCGCCGCCTACTTTTTTGTAGAGATCTGCAGCGGGAATTTTTCGCGCTCCGGCGATGGAAGAGACGCCGAGCTTGGACAGGAACGCTTCGCCCGTTTTTTCGGCTCGCGCGAGTGTGGGAACGTTTTCGCCTGCGTCACGATCTTCGAGCGCTGGACTGAAGGAGCCGCCGCTTTCGGAAATCGCCCCCTCGAAGAGTCCCTTGGTAAGCGGGGAAGCGCAGAGCATGCTGACGGAAATGCCTCCGGCGGATTCGCCGAAGATGGTCACTTTATTTGGATTGCCGCCGAACGCGGCGATATTGCGCTTCACCCATTTCAGCCCGGCGATTTGATCGAGCAGGCCGTAATTGCCGGAATGTCCGCCCTGCTCCTTGGTGAGCTCAGGATCGGCAAGAAATCCGAGCGGGCCCAGGCGGTAGGCGACGCTGACAAGAATGACGCCTTTTTTCGCGAGGTTTACGCCATCGTATTGGCCCATCGAAGTGGCGCCGATGGTGAAACCTCCGCCATAAATCCAGACCATCACAGGCAGGCGGGCGCTGGCGGAATGTGCCGGGGTCCAGACATTCAGATAAAGACAATCTTCGCTGGGGGTGACGGCATCAAGGCCGAGATCGCGTTCGACGATGGGAATCTGCATGCAGGCGTCGGCATATTTGTCGGCGTGGAGCACGCCTTTCCAGGGCTTCGCTGATTGCGGCGCTTGCCAGCGCAGAGCGCCAAGCGGAGGCGCGGCGAACGGGATGCCTTTGAAGACGCGGACGCCTTCAACTACCGTGCCCTGCACGAGACCGGATTGCGTGCGCACTGGACGCGACGTCTGCGCGCAAACGGCGGAAGCGCATGCGAGCGCGAGCACGGCAACGATCGCGAAAATTCCTTTGGCTGCTTTCATGCTGATGCTCCTTCGAGGGAAGAAATTGCTCCAGCGGATTGGCTGGTCGCGCTACGTTCCGCCACTGCACGAAGACTTGCGAGTCCCCCACACCGACCGGGCCGGATTCTACTCCCATCCGTAGGCGGCGGTGCGGAGAATCTGAAATTCGTTCAGTGCTTTTTGACGGTGAGTTCGGACGGGCGTTTGCGGGCAGTGCGCTTGCCGGTGTGGCCGGGAAAGCGGGCGAGCACTTCGCCGTCCCAGAGACGAATGATGCGCTGCTGAAAGAGCCAGTGGCCGCTCGTTTTCACGATCTGATCCTCGTAGTAACCGGCGAAGCGAACGACGTATGGCGGCTCGCCGCGGCATTCGGTGACGAACACGAAGGAACGCGACGAGCCGTGGGAGCTATCTCCGTTGACGAGCACCTGCGAGACGTGGTGCTGCCGGCCAGGAAAATTCGGAACGCTGCGGAAGTGTTGGGCCAAGGCGCGGATGCCGGCGGCGCCCTCCCAGCGGTCGGGCTCTTCGAAGACTTCTTCGATCACCACCGCGGTAGGAGTAAAGCAGGCGACAAACGCTTCCACGTCGCCCGTGTCTAGTGCCCAGGCGTAACGCGCCAGCAGATCATTGATAGCGATGCGGTCTTCGATGGTGAGCGGAGTTGCGGCCGGCATTCAAGACTCCTTGATAGAGCGACTGGCGCAGGCGTCAGGCGAACCGCATTATATAAATACCACTCAGTAGCCTATGGTGAAGCGCTCGCGGTGGTGCTTTGGCTGTTCTAGCTCATCCACCGCCGCCACCGCGTAGTCCTCGACAGAAATCCGGCTTGCGCCGCTGGCATCCGCGACGATGCGATCGCCACCCAGTCGGAATTTACCGGTCCTTTGGCCCGGCTGAATCATGATGGCCGGAGAGAAGTAGGCCCAGTCGAGTTCTGGTTCATTTTTCAGCAGGTAATAATACTCTCGCACTCCGCGCATCGCTGGCTTGGCAGCTTCGAATGAAGCAGGGAACTGGGGTGAATCAATGAACTCGACGCCCTCCGGCGTCTTTAGGCTGGCGGCTCCTCCAACTACCAGAAATCGCTTCACACCGGATTCTTTCACAGCGCCGATAATCGCGCGGTTGCCTTCGACGAAGCGGTCATACAACTCTGGGCCCGGTCCGTCCTTTGCGGCATTCCACGCGCTCACCACGGCATCGTGCCCAGCGAGCGCGCGCGCGAGCTTATCGCCCTGCGATATGTTCTGGCCCACCCCAGTTAGTTTAGGATTCTGAGGCAGGCGGCTCGGATTGCGGACGATTCCAGTCACCTCGTGTCCTCGCCGCAAGGCTTCCTCGGTGATTTTCGAGCCAATGAAACCGCTGGCGCCAATGATCGCTATTTTCATCTGTAATTCTCCATGGCCTTGGAATGCGAAAAGGACCCCGAACAGTCGGGGATTGTATCATCGCTTGCTTGCGGGGAGATTGAGGGCCTCCACATTCGCGAGAAACAATTCGCGAAGAGAACGCGCGGGACGGCCTGTGAGCAGTTGCACGTGCTGCGAGCAAATGGAGAAATATCCTTGGCGAATGGCGCGTTCGTAGGAAACCATCTCTTCGCTGCCCCAAACTCCAGTACCGTCTGAATTGGTTTCACCTTCGACATATTCCCGCGGGATGCCGGCGGCGTCAAAGAAAGCGAGCTTTTCTTCATGGCTGACGGAGAGATATTCGACCGGACGGCCGCCGATTTCGGCGGTGAGCGCGGCGGCTTCGCGGAAAGTGTAAAGGGCTGGTCCGGTGATTTCGTAGACCGCGCCTTCATGGCCCGGCGTGGTAAGCGCCGCGGCGGCGGAGGCGACGCAATCTTGTTTCGAGACGAAGGCCATGCCCCCTTCGCCCGTGCTCATAACCCATTTACCCGTTTGCAGCGCCATCGGAGCGAGCATGGTGGTGATTACTTCGGCATATTGGCTGTCTCGAAGAATAGTGAAGTCCATGCCGGAGCGGCGCAACCAATCTTCGGTAAGCAGATGATCGGCGACGGCGAATGAAGGATTGCGCGGATGTATGCCGACGCTCGATGTGTAGACGATATGCTTCACTCCGGCCGCTTGCGCGGCGTCGATAGCGGCGCGATGCTGACGTTGCCGCCGCTGGCCCACGGCCAGGGTGCTGATCAGCAGCATTTTTTCGGCGCCCGCGAAGGCGCGCGCAAGAGTTTCCGGATTGTCGAAATTTCCGCCGCGAACTTGTGCACCCCGCTCGGCAAACTGCGCGACGCCGGTTGGGTTACGCGTTACGAGAATCAGCTCGGAGGCGGGAACTTTACGGAGAAGAAGTTCGACGACCTGACGGCCGAAACTCCCGGAAGCGCCTGTGACGAGAATGCTCATGTGATTGTCCAGCGTGACGATTGTCGACGCGCGGGGATATTAGCATCGCGCTCGCCGCGGGCGAAGCGCGAACTCGCGGACGTGCGGGCGCGAGAGCCTTGAGATTCCTTGACATGGGCGTGCCACGCCGCCAATATCGTCACGAATTTTGATCGATGCGGCAGCCGCTACAGGGAAACGTTGAGACCGCTTCGACCCAGTGTTGTTGTGTACGATCTGTCGTGCGGTTCATTACGCCGCTCGACCGTGCGTGCGGAACTTTGACATTCTACGACTGGAAGGGAGACTTCGATGAACGAGACCGGTCCTCTCGGCTTTACCGCGTCCACACCGGAGGCGCCCCAGTTGAATTTTGCATTCGAGGTGCGCATCTGGTTCCAGCGGGTGCAAACGATTCCGAACATGCCGAGCGGCGCGGCGCGCGGTGCGGTGTACGTGGACCGCGGAGAATTTTCCGGGCCGCGTCTGAAAGGCAAGGTGGTGCCCGATAGCGGCGGGGATTACGCTCTGTTCCGCCCTGATAATACGGTGCAGTTTGATGCGCGCTATATGCTGCAGGAAGACGACGGCACGCTGATCCTGCTGCAGAATCGCGGCTACCTGTGGGGCTACAAGCCGGACACCATGCAGCGATTGCGGGAAATGATTTTCGCTGGTGGGCCGGCGGTGGGCGCATCGGAATATTACCTGCGTGCATGCCCATCGTTTGAAGTAGAAACCGGCAAACACGATTGGCTGACGAGGCATGTATTTGTCGGCATAGGCGAGCGGAAGCCAGATGGCAATTTGATTCGATACTTCGTACTGACTTAGCTTTTCCCAGATTGATAGAAATTCGGTCGCGCCGTCCTGAACCTGCGATAGGTCTGAACGCATCGAAATAGTCGAAGGGAATGCGGAACCTTACTTTACAGCCCCAATGCCTTTCGAACTTCGCAGGCGTCCAGCCCCAGCCCTTAAGGAGAGTCCTTCATGAGTGGCCGTGCAGTGATCGCCCAAGAGGTAGCTTATCCCGACAATTATTTTTGCGAGGCGCCGAGCGACCCGTGCGCAATCGTGATGTTTGGCGCCTCGGGCGATCTGGCGAAAAGAAAGCTGCTGCCGGCGCTCTACGATCTGGCCGTTCATAGCTGCCTGGCGCCGCGGTTCCGTCTGCTGGGATTTGCGCGCACGGAAATGAACGATGAAGCGTTTCAGAAAGAATCCACGGAATTTCTGCCCGACAAAACGCCTAGCGGGGATACAAAGACTGCCCGCCGGGATTTCTTGCAGCACTTGCACTATTTCAACGGCAACTACGACGAGCCCGAATCCTACCAGCGGCTAGCGAAGCGGTTGGAGGATATCGATCGCGAGGCGGATCTGGGCGGGAACCGCTTGTTTTATTTGGCGACCCCTCCATCGGTATACCCGCGCATCGTGGAGCAGCTTGGGCGATCCGGGCTGGCGAAACCGAAGGACGACAAGTCGTGGGTGCGCATCATCGTGGAAAAGCCTTTCGGTCACGACGGCGCATCGGCGCGGGCATTGAATGCCCAACTACTGACGGTGTTTGACGAGTCGCAGATATTTCGGATCGATCATTACCTCGGCAAAGAAACCGTGCAAAACCTGTTGGTATTTCGCTTCGGCAACGGCATCTTCGAGCCGCTCTGGAATCGGAACTATGTGGATAGCGTGCAGATCACGGCGGCGGAGTCGCTGGGAGTGGAGCGCCGGGCGGCGTTTTACGAATCGGCGGGGGCGCTGCGAGACATGGTGCAAAGCCACGTGCTGCAGCTCACGTCGCTGGTGGCGATGGAGACGCCGGGAAATTTTGACGCCACCGCCGTTCGCAACGAAAAAATCAAAGTGTTGCAATCGATTCGTCCGCTCGATGGCGAATGGGTAAAGAAACAAGTGGTGCGTGGGCAATACGGGCCGGGTTGCGTGAAGGGCGAGGAAGTTCCCGGCTATCGCCAGGAGCCGGGCGTGAATCCCGACTCCGCGACGGAAACGTTCGTGGCGCTGAAGCTTTCGATCGACAATTGGCGGTGGAGCGGCGTGCCATTCTATTTGCGAACCGGCAAGCGGTTGGCGAAATCAGCGGCGGAGATTGCGATCCGGTTCAAGCGTGCGCCGCACATGGTGTTTCAGGGCGAATCGGTGGAGTCCAATTCGCTGGTGTTAAACATTCAGCCGGAGGAGGGTATTTCGTTGTCCTTTGGAGCGAAAGCGCCGGGCACTAAACTGCACATCAGTCCAGTGACCATGGATTTTCAATATCGCCGTGCGTTTGGAGCGGGATCGCGAGAGGCTTACGCGACGCTGATCAACGATTGCGTCCGCGGTGACGCAACGCTTTTCGACCGCGCGGACAGCGTGGAAGCGGCCTGGGCTCTGATGGACCCGATCCTTGACGCTTGGAAGACTTCGAAGCCGCCATTTCCCAATTATCCGGCGGGAAGCGAAGGCCCCGCAGAAGCGTTCGATCTGGTGGAAGCGGACGACCGCCGCTGGCGTCCGCTGTCGT
>JBOGNC010000193.1:0-8578 GCA_050747045.1 Candidatus Acidiferrales bacterium
ACACTTTCGGAGGAAACCACGACATCGGCATCGCGCTTTACAACGGCGGGTCTTTCTTTATAGATGATGGCAAACCCGGCCCCGGCTGGATCGAAAGAACGGTGCGCAACCTGCGCGAAATTTCGACGACGATTTTTTTCAACGTACCGAAGGGCTACGAAGACCTGCTGCCTTTTTTGCGCGCCGATAAGGAATTGCGCGAATCGTTTTTCCGGCGGCTGGGAATGATGTTCTACGCCGGAGCGGGACTTTCGCAGCCGGTGTGGGACGCGTACCGGCAACTTGCTTTTGAAACCTGCGGCGAGCGCGTCATCATGGCAACGGGGCTCGGTTCCACGGAAACTTCGCCGATGGCCATTCAAACCACGTGGGAAACGGATCGCGCGGGAACGATCGGCATTCCCGTGCCCGGCGTCGAGCTGAAATTGGTTCCGTATGAAGGGAAGCTCGAAGCGCGCGTGCGCGGGCCGAACATCACGCCGGGATATTGGCGTCAGCCGGAACTGACCGCGAAGGTTTTCGACGAAGATGGTTTTTATTCGTTCGGCGATGCGGTGAAAATGATCGATCCCGGCGACGTAAACAAAGGGCTGCTGTTCGATGGGCGGCTGACCGAGGATTTCAAGCTGGCGAACGGCACGTGGGTCAGCGTCGGGCCGCTGCGCGCGAAGATAATCGCGCACTGCGCACCGCTGCTTCGCGACGCGGTGATCGCCGGCCTGGACCGCGATTTTTTGTCGGCGATTTTGTTTGTCGATGCCGATGCGTGCCGCGCGCTCGCCCCAGAATTGCCTCGAAATGCATCGCTTGCCCAAGTTGTGGCGAACGAGAAAGTGAGCGGGCGATTTCACGCGCTGCTGAAAATGTTGGCGCAGCAATCGACGGGCAGCTCGAACCGCGTGGCACGCGCCGCGCTGGCAGACGAGCCGCCGTCGCTCGATGCTGGCGAGATTACCGACAAAGGCTCGTTCAATCAGCGCGTAGTGCTGGAGCGGAGACCAGCGCTGGTGGACGATCTGTACGCCGCCGAACCATCGCCGCAAATTCTACTCGTCTAAAAGGCGCGCTCAATGGCGCCTAAATTGTCAAAGAACATCGCGCGCTCGCCTGGAGCGCGCGGCTCCCGTAAATAGCTGCCGCTGGAGCAAGGCCTATCGAAAAATGAAAAGTGACGCATCTGGCTAGTTTGCTGACACTGAGTTTGTGTCGATCTGAAGAGGCGCCGATCGTTTGTTTTCTACCACTTACGCGGTGTTTAGAATGGTGGGGTGTGTCGATCTGACTCCGCGATGCGTGATTCGCTCCGGCACTCCGCATAGAGGCTCAGGTTTGAGGATATCAACTGGATGACGGAGCCGGGAGAAAGATGAATGCGCCGTCCTCCTGGTGAAGCAGCGCAAATGAAAGCTCGCTAGGGCGCGCGCCTTTGCGGCGGGGTCCAGATTGGCGAGCTGTCCGTAAGTGCGCATGGTCACGGACCGACGGTATCAAATCCGCAGAGGGAAAGACTGCTGGCCGGAAGTACAAAATGAGTACAGGTGCCACTGACCTGTGCCTAGACGTGTCGCGCGACTCGCCCGACCCTCCAACGATCGAGGCGCCCTAGGCTTTCGCGCGATTCGCGCGCGCCATTTTCCCGGCCATGACCAACAAAAGCTTTTGATCCTCTGGCTTCGTTTTGCTCAGTGTTCTTCGGAACTGGTCCAGTAACCGGGCATCTTTTCCGTTGCTGCCCCAGCCCGTGTCATTCAACTGGCGTTTCGTTAGCGCGGGAGCCTTGGGAGGTTCTTCGCCGTCGTAGAAAATTTGATAGAGAGGAACTTCCATCGCCCGCGCCAACTTTTCGAGCGTTTCAATCGCCGGAACGGTGTGACCGTTCTCGACGCGAGAGATGTAGCAACGGAGTAAGCCCGTGCGCTTTTCGATGTCGCCCTGAGAGAGATGCTTCTCGTCCCGTATCGCTCGCAACCGTTCGCCGATGACCATGGCTTCCCCTTTACAGTGGAGTTTGCTGGGAGGAGTATAGCACTGCTGCTCGCCGCTGGCGCAAGGCGACGGCTCAACCAGCAGCGTCCTAATTTCATTGACTCACAGTCAAGGGGTGAAGCGGGTACTCGAAGCGATTCGTGCCGAGCGCCGGGGAATGGTGCTGGGCGGGGCCTGTCCCATGACTGAAATAGCACGCACAAAATCAAAGCCGGGAGCGTGGACCGCCACCACAATGCCCGACAACAATTAGCACGGCAGCGTGGTCAGCATTAAAGTACGATAGCACGGTGGAACCGCCGGAAACGGCGCAGGGAGGGGTATGAAGATCAACGAACTACTCTACGGCGACAACCTGCCGATCATGCGAGAAAAAATTGCCACCGGATCGGTCGATCTGGTTTATCTCGACCCCCCGTTCAAGTCGGACCTGAACTATAACGTGCTATTCACGGCGGACGGACTGCACCCAGACGAAGCGCAGGTTACGGCTTTTAAGGATACATGGACGTGGGATGCGGCGGCGCAAAGCGCATACGACGAGCTGCAAAACGTACCCAATGTGCGATTGGTGAATTTGATGAATGCCTTGCACACTGGTTTAGCGCGGACGCCAATGCTCGCATACCTCGTGAACATGGGCATCCGCCTAATTGAAATACACAGGGTCCTAAAAGATGCCGGATCGGTGTATTTGCATTGCGACCCCACCGCAAGTCACTACCTCAAGATGCTGATGGATGCTGTGTTTTCGCCGACGAGTTTCCGGAGCGAAATCATTTGGCGGCGGACGGGATCGCACAACAAGGCGCGAAGGTGGGCGCCTATCCATGACGTAATTCTCTTTTATACCAAAAGCGACGAGTACACCTGGAACTACCCGCGCCGGCCGTACATGCTAGGACATGTGAAAGAATTTTTCATCGAGGATGAAAATGGAAATTTCAAGACGAACTACTACGGCAATGTGCTCACTGGATCGGGAAAACGGAACGGTGAGTCTGGCAAGGCATGGCGCGGGTTCAATCCAACCGCAAAGGGCCGACACTGGGCAGTGCCCGGCAAGATTTGGGACGAGGCGGGAATTGATCCAGCGGGCTTGAGCCAGCACGAAAAGCTGGACCTATTGTACGAGAAAGGCTTCATCAAGATTAGGGACGGAGAGGTGTGGCCGATCTATGAACGGACAATTACTTCCGAGGACGGGCCCGCAGCACCAGATATCTGGGCTTTCCAGCCATACACGAAAGGGACGGTGTTTGGCACCGATAACGAAATAGACGCGGATGTGCGATGGCTAAACCCGAAGGACGCGGAGCGGCTGGGATACCCGACGCAAAAACCGGTTGGAATCCTAAAGCAGATTATCAGCGCGTCCTGCCGTCCGGGCGAACTTGTACTTGATCCGTTTTGTGGGTGCGGGACGACTATTGCAGCGGCACAGATGCTCGCGCGACGATGGATCGGGATTGATATTTCGCCGTTCGCGGTTGAACTCATTCGGCGGCAGCGGCTGGAAGGCGCATTTCCACATCTCAAATTAGGTGTCGATTACGAGATCAGCGGGTTGCCAACAACCATCGAGGGCGCTCGGATGATGGCGGAGCAAGACAAGGACCGGAAGGCATTCGAGATTTGGGCCGTCGCCAAAATCGGCGGTATCCCTAACGACAGAAAGGGAGCCGATAAAGGGGTCGATGGCAGGGTACCCTTCAAGCCAGACGGTAAAACGGCGAAATTCGCCGTGGCCTCGGTCAAAAGTGGAAAACTGAAAGCTGATGATATTCGATCCCTGATGGCTGTGGCAAAGCGCGAGGAAGCATCGTCGCTTGGATTTGGCGTCCTGGTCACGCTTAATACTCCAACAGCAGGAATGAAGGCGGACGCAGCATCGGGCGGCACAACCGAGATGAATGGGAACCGATATCCACTAATTCAAATTCTGACGATCGAAGACATTCTGAAAGGCAAGAAGCCGTATTTACCGTTTCCAGACCCCGGGATAGGATATCGTCGCAAGGCAGCAGCCGCCGACATACAGGGCAAGCTCCTGTAGGACTAGATTGCGTTAGGGAGATTTTCTTCGGCCAAGGGCCGAGGGTTCGTTGGAAGTCGCTTCCGTAAACAGCTCACGGCTTCGACATCAAATCCGCCTGGCCTGTGTTCACGTCCACGGGGAAGGAGACATGCTCTTGGACGATCAGCCACTTGTCCCTGAATTTTCGAAATACGTCCGTAACGCGCACCACGAACTCCTTCTTCGTTCCATCCTTCAACGTGAACTGCGTATCTTCAATGTGATGGCCGTAAGCCACTGGACCGACCGCAGTAATGCGTAGTTCGGACATTTTGTCGCTGGCAGGCCCGGGATATTGAGAAAACAGGGTTTCCCAATCTCGTTTGTAGGCGTCCCAACTCGGGTACTCGCGCGGCGGAACTGCGTCGAATACGAAAAGCTCTTTCCCGCGGGCGTAGTTGGCCATGATTCCGTCCACGTCTCTAGTGTCGAAGGCTTCCACGTACTGGTCCTCAAGGGCTTGGATCGCGGCCATGTCGCTTGTAGCGGGGCGTGCGGCGGGCTTTTTCGACGAGCGGGTCTGAGCCAGCGCCGGCGCGGCCGCGCTCAAAAGGAGCACGGTTGTAGCCAAAACCGGAATCGAAAGACGGACAGCTGCGCGGTGGAATATTCTCATGTACGGATTTCCTTTCGGGTTCCCGTGGGAAGATGCAGGCATCGGACCAAGGCGCGATGCTACGACTCCGTGTCCGGAAGGTCAAGCATGGGCGCGATCGGCCACCTTCGCGGAGAGAGATTCGCACCGCATTTCGCACCAGCGAAGCAGCCGTATTGCGGTATGCTTTCCGATAGTTATGGCCCAAATGAGTGAGTCCCCAAACAGGTTGGTCTCTGGGCGGGCGCTGGATGAAGACGCGCGCATCGAAGCGACCGTACGCCCGGCGAATTTCAGCGACTACATCGGGCAGGACCGCGTAAAGGAAAATTTGCAGATCGCCGTGGAAGCGGCGCGGAACCGCGGCGAGGCGCTCGATCACGTGCTGCTCTACGGGCCGCCAGGACTGGGTAAGACGACGCTGGCACAAATCCTGGCGCGGGAAATGGGCTCGCAGATCAAAATCAGTTCGGGACCGCTGCTGGAGAAAAAAGGGGATTTGACGGCGGTGCTGACGTCGCTCGACGCGCGCGATTTTTTCTTTTTGGACGAAATTCACCGCTTGCAACCAGCGCTGGAGGAGATTTTGTATCCGGCGATGGAGGACTTTCGCGTTGATTTGATCATTGGGCAGGGGCCGGGCGCGCGCGTGCATCCGTACCAACTGAACCAGTTCACGCTGGTGGGCGCGACCACGCGGGCGGGGCTGGTGATGGCGCCGCTGCGTTCGCGGTTTGGAATCGTGCACCGGCTGGAATTTTATACGCCGGCGGATTTGGAAAAGATCATCACGCGGTCGGCGAAGATCCTGGGGATTACGATTGATGTGGAAGGCGCGAGCGAAATCGCGCGCCGGAGCCGAGGGACACCACGAGTGGCGAACCGTCTTCTGAGACGCGTGCGTGATTTTGCCGAGGTGCGGGCGGAGGGGCACATCACGCTGGCGGTAGCGCGCGAGGCGCTTAAAATGCTCAGCGTGGACGAGCACGGGCTGGATGAAACGGACCGCAGCCTGATGCTGACGATCCTGCAGAAATACGCGGGCGGGCCGGTGGGATTGAATACGATTGCGGCGTCATTGAGCGAGGAAGAGGACGCCATCGAAGAAATATACGAGCCTTACCTGATGCAGTTGGGGCTGCTGGACCGCACGCCGCGAGGACGCGTGGCTACGGCGCTGGCGTACAAACATTTTGGAATGGAGATGCCCCGGCGCCAGCCGGGATTGTTTTAGCGCCGGCGCGATCCTAGCTTAACGTCACGACCTCTACAGCTACGCAAAGTCCAGCCAAAAAAGCGAACGCGCCCTTCGTGGAAGCCTGTGATTCAAGCCACGAAAGGCGCGTCCAATAGATGGCGAACTTGATTTGCGGCGCCTCGACTGTGCCCGCAGCCGAGGTTGGTGCTAGTCAGCTAAGCGGTGGCATTCATGCCGATGGTGCGCCGCTGCTGAAAGCATTCCCGGCAGTACACGGGCCGCCCCTGCGTGGGCTTAAACGGAACGGTGGTCTCTTTGCCGCACTGCGAGCAAACCGTTTTCGTTTCCACGCGCTGAACGGTAGTGGAAGCGCCCACGTCGTGCGCTTGGCCGCGGACGGTCTTGCAGGCCTTGCAGCGTTTCGGCTCGTTCTTAAAACCCTTGTCGGCGAAAAACATCTGTTCGCCGGCAGTGAAAACGAACTCCGCCCCACACTCCGAACACTTCAGGACTTTGTCATGGTATTCCATACGCCGCTCCCGGGCCGCGTTCGCACGAGGGACGCAGGCAGAAGGCATGTTTCGAGACGGCCGGTAAGCGTCCGCGAGAATCCACGGGAACTTACCGGCTCCTCTACCCCAGCACGCATCAACCGCGTGCCGGGGACCCCGGTAGGGGCACCAAACTTCTGGGAGAGTTGCCTGTGAGATGGCCGCCTAGTCTTGCTCACGCCGCTGCTTTTTACGGAGACGCTTACGCGAGAGGGCTTCCTTGGCTCGACGCCTTTCGCCGGGCTTCATGTAGTAGCTGTGTTTTTTGATCTCCTTGATGATGTCCTCGCCCTGGACCTTTCGTTTAAAGCGACGAAGGGCGTTCTCCAAAGATTCACCCTCTTGAATAACAACTTCTGCCACGCGTACTCACCCCCGTTCCCCTATTGTGATATGTGATTCGACAGATGCTTTATTCTATCCGGAATCGTTGCGAACCGGCAAATTCTCCCTACTTCCTATCGGAGGCTACCTCATAAGTCAAGGTCTAAATCGCTCAAACAGTTTTGCGGGGAGGGACGCTGACAGGTTGGTAACTCCAGGCGGGCCTGAGGGCGATGCTGGAGGCGCTTTCGCTGGGTTTGGCGCCCGAGTGGAAAAATCGAGGCGGTAATATAGAATGGGTCGGGAACTCGGCGACTTTCGGCGACTTAGGACCCAACATGCCTCTGATGCGCAAGGCGATTGCAGTGCTCCTGGCGGGCGGACAGGGCGAGCGGCTATGGCCGTTGACGCGCGACCGGGCGAAACCGGCGGTTCCATTCGGCGGCGTGTATCGAATTATCGACGTGACGCTCTCGAACTGCCTGAACAGCGACCTGAACCGGGTATTCGTGCTGACGCAATACAAGGCACTCAGCCTGAACCGGCATATCCGGCGAGGATGGTCGACTCTGATGGGGTATGGCGATTTCATCGAAGTATTGCCGCCACAGATGCGCGTGTCGCAGCAGTGGTATCAAGGCACTGCGGATGCGGTGTACCAGAACATTTATTCTGTCGGCAGCGAGCAATCGAGCTATGTGTTCATTCTTTCAGGCGACCACATCTACAAAATGAATTATCAGACAATGCTCGAACAGCACGTGGCGGCTGGCGCGGATGTGACCGTGGCCACCGTGGAGATGGATCGAGCGGCGGCGGCGCGGCAGTTTGGAATTATTGAAACGGACGCGCAGTGGCGGATCGTCGGGTTCGAGGAAAAACCGGAGAATCCGAAACCCTCGACGGCGCATTCGGATAAGACTAACGTTTCGATGGGTGTATATCTATTTAACACGCAACTGCTGGTGCCGATCTTGATCGAGGACGCGGAGAGCCCATCGTCTTCGCACGATTTCGGGCGGGACATTCTGCCCCGCATCATCGATAAATACCGCGTATTCGCGTACAACTTCCGCGATGAAAACAAGAAAGAGAACGCCTACTGGCGGGACGTTGGCACGATCGATGCGTATCACGAAGCGAATTTGGACTTAATATCCGTCAGTCCAGTTTTCAACTTGTACGACAAGAGCTGGCCCCTTTATACCTGGCAGCATCAATACCCTTCGGCGAAATTCGTGTTTGCCGATCCGGGGCGCATGGGCGTGGGGCTGGATTCGATGGTGGCGGGCGGATCGATCATTTCGGGCGGGCGCGTGGAGCGATCGATTCTTGGTTACGATGTGCGGGTGAACAGTTACGCAGAAGTCGAAGACTCGATCATCTTCAATCACGTGAATGTCGGGCGGCATTGCCGCATCCGGCGCGCCATCATCGACCGGCACGTGGAGTTGCCCACCGGAACGGTGATCGGCCACGATCCCGAAGCGGACCGCGCGCGCTACGCCATCTCGGAAGGCGGCGTGGCCGTGGTGGTGCGGCCGGAATCGATGATTGAGGAGCCGGAATAGCGCTTCGAATCTGAAGCACCCCAGGAGGAAAAATGTCCACGAAGGTTGTCGCCGTACACGGCCGAGAAATTCTGGACTCGCGCGGGAATCCCACAGTGGAAGCGGATGTGCGGCTGGAAAATGGAGCGCTTGGGAGGGCGGCGGTGCCTTCGGGGGCATCGACAGGGGAGAACGAAGCGATCGAATTGCGCGACGGCGACAAGACACATTATTTGGGCAAGGGCGTGCTGAAAGCAGTTGGTCACGTGAACACCGAGATTGCCAGCGCCGTTAAGG
>JBOGNC010000194.1:0-8501 GCA_050747045.1 Candidatus Acidiferrales bacterium
AAGCGCTCCACGGCCATCCGACGGAACTCCTTCCGATATCGTTGACCTCGTCTCCGCGCCACTGGCACCCCCCGTTCCCTGCAAAGTGTGCCATTACCGTTTGTCTCAAAATAGGGGTTCAGTCCAGGACTAGAACTACAGCGCGGAATCACTCTCTGGGCTTGGGTTGTGCGCCGCCGGTTCTTGGGCGAGCCGTCGCGGTGACTTTCGCTTCACGGGCGACGGCCCCGCCGGGAGCGCGGCCCGCCCGCGGCGAGATGGTCGTCTGCGCGGCAGGTTGGGCGCCGATCCAAATATTGCCTAGGTTTCTTCATCCCATGGAAATCGGTCGTCTGGGTTCTGTCCAGCATCGAGCTTGGCTTTTGCTGACAGAAATCGATTTTTTGCATCTCGCTCTTTTGTCGTTAACTCCTCATCAGTTCCCCTCTGAATTAGGTTCGCCAGCAGATCGAGGTTAACAAGCTCGCCGATCTGTTTTATCGGGACAGTTATGCGCATTTTGGGCACTCTATCTCCAGTTCCCATCGAAGAGATAGTCTGTGCGAACGCTGCGATCAGCGACGCCGCCTTTTTTGGGCTTTCGAGAAAGGTCGACGACGCCCACTCAGATGCGTGCTTGGGATCGCCCCACTGCCTCCAGCGATAGAGAACTGCTCCTAATTGTGGGGCAGATTGGAGCAGATTGTCTCGCGCGGCTTGTTCGATAGCACTCACCGTAACGTTCTTCATTTCGGAGACTATCTCATCGGACAGATCTGGATATTTCGCCTTTAGCTGCGCTGAGTCGCTTTCACCTGAAACAATTTTGTTACACATTGCCGTGACGTCTGAAATCGTGAACACAGCGGGTTTGCCGCGCATCGCATTTAAAAGAATCTGAAATCGGCTCAATGGCGAATTAGATTGCAGCAAGTCCAGTATGTCGAACAAGAGCCACATCCCAAAGCGAATGTATTCCGAAATCAAACCGAAGAGCACAGCGCCCTCGGTCTCCACCTCGTCTCCAAAAACAAATATCGATTCGAGAACGATGAGAAGCCGCTCTGTCGTTAATGAGCCTAAGTTATCCCTCAGCTGTTCGATGAAAGAAGCAAAACGATTGGACTCTTTGACGCGGCGAAGTATTCCAACGAATGCCGTCGCGGACGTGGATTCTTGAAAGGCTGCGTCTAGTTCTGATTGGGATATGTCGGTATCCGGTACCGCGAGCTGAAAATAGTATGGAAAGTATTTCGGAGCAGCGATTCTTTTCCCCCGATTCCAAGACCGTTCCCACTCGTGACCGTATGTCACGTTCAGCGAGCCGTAGATAGTCGCCAATTTAGGAAAAAGATTCTCGCATAGGGCCAAGGCGTGCGCGCGACGAAGTTCTGCTAGCCCGGAAAAAATCTTTTCGTATGCAGTTTTTGAAGACTCGATAGTATTTCGCCCAGACGAGCTCCCCCAGCCGCCGCAGAAGAGTTCCGGGTTTGCTTCTATCGAGTGGTAGACAGATGGATAAAAGAGCGATACGGCCTCGATGGCCGCAAGATCGGTAAAGTCCGTATCCCGGTACATTAAATTGAGTGCGAACCTAAATAAATTGAAATAGCGATTTACGTCACGGATCGTACGGAAGGTACTGCGAAATCCAGACTGAAACATGTTGCCAAACCGCTGCGAATCTAGATTGGTGAGCCCAAGCTCCGAGAGCGCATCGTTGAAGTTCGCGATAATGATTTCCGTCAACGTGCTTTCAGGTATCGGAGGCAAATTGAACGATACTTGAACTATTTTCTCTAGATATTCTCTGGCTGGTCCAGGTGCAATGTCTTTCATAGCCCTTTCGACGGGCCCCTTCGCAAATGCCACGACGTAAACGGTATTCGCGAAATTCGCGTTGAGTTTTATTAGCTGGAAAACTTGTCTTATCTCGACTGCGTTCAGGCGGTCAATGTCGTCGATCATTATCACTAACTTCGAGCCGGATTCGCGAAGTCCTGAATTGATATGGTTCTTTAGCTCTGAGATGGTTTTTCTTCGGGCGGGCCTAAATTTTCTGTACCAGTTCCATCCGACATTCATAGCCTCGGCGGCCCGTGGGAAAAGCATTCGGGCCACCGGGCTAACCATCTCGCCGTACTCCTCCACGGTTTCTGATATGCCCGTTAACGGGGGGATACTCATATGGAGTTTTAAAAACGCGGCCAGGTCAGCAAAGAATCTGGCTGTAACTTGTTCTTGATCCGAGAATCCCCACGGATTGAATCGGAAAATTATCGGGGGATCGTGCGAAACTGACTGGAGTTTTTCTTCCACAAGGTTGAGTAGCGAAGACTTGCCAGTGCCCCACCTTCCGTGGATTCCAATTACGACACTTTCTGTACGACCGAATCCTATGATTGCCTCCGCAAGTTCAGTCGCGAAGCCGGTTCTGTTTAGTCGGTCCTCGGCCGATGAACGAATTGGCTCGTCCGGGGTCACGCCACGCACGAGGCGCTTGTTGCCCCCGCTAGACAATGGTTCTTCTGCTATGCGGTCGAGAGCGGATGCGATGCCACGAAGTTCGCGTTTGAATGAGTCGTTCAACGGTTGTCCAATAGATGCTGAATTAATGCGTGAATTTCGCGGGCGGCGTCGCGAGGAGACAGGACACTCGTGATCGCCGGAATTACCTCGAGGGCCATCTTCCCGCGATGCAGCTTAATCAAGCTCCTGATCGGCCAAATCGTAATCCCAGTTTCTCCGACACTGACGCTAATGACAAGCCGATCCAGATGGAACACTCCGTAACCCAAAATCGAGAGCCCGACCAAGAGCATGAGCGCGAGCGCAGCCCAAAGAATGCGCTCGTAAGTGGAATTGTCCTTGACGCACTTGTCGATACGGTTGTTCACGGCGTCGATCAGTGCTTGCTGAGCTGCAGATGCGGCCACTTTAGGGCCTTAGCCTTTCACAAATCGTTGAAATATAGGTTTTCTTCGGATATTCGATCCCGGAGAGAGCTTATACCATATCGTTAGCTAAATCTAAGGTGAACTAGATTTTAAGGGTTCTGGCTGCGACGGTCCTGCGTCGTGCTGCGTGTCTATTTCCCGAGCTTCGCTTTGGTCGCCGTTGGCTCCGGGTTTCATCGCGCGGCATCTGTCGTGCGGTTGGACAGCGCAGTCTCTCGGTGCTACTTTGCTGGCTGTTTTGGCGGCGGAAGGAGCGGAGGGTCTCGATGAAAGCGGTGGTTCTGAACGAATATGGCGGGCCGGAAGTGTTGCGATTGGCGGAAATGCCCGAACCGCAATTCGGCGCGAACGAAGTCCTGGTGCGGGTCCGCGCCTGCGCGCTGAATCATCTCGATCTTTGGCTGCGGCGCGGCCTTCCCACTCAGCCGCTGGCATTCCCGCACATTCTGGGCGCCGACATCGCCGGAGAAGTCGCGAAGATTGGGAACGAGGTCTCGAACATTCGTGTAGGTGAAAGGGTCTTGCTCGCGCCCGGGCTTTCGTGCGGCCAGTGCGCGCAATGCATCGCCGGGCACGACAATTTCTGCAAGGCGTACACGCTATTTGGCTCCGGTGTGCAGGGAGGCTACGCCGAGTTCGTGAAAGCTCTGGCGGTCAACGTGATTCCCATTCCCGGTAAGCTTTCGTTCGAGCAAGCGGCCGCTGTTCCGCTCGTTTTTTTAACCGCGTGGCACATGCTGTTCACTCGCGCGCGATTGCGACCGGCGGAGGAAGTGCTGGTGATCGGAGCGAGCAGCGGCGTAGGCTCCGCAGCGATACAGATTGCGAAAGCGGCCGGCGCGCGCGTGATCGCCGCGTCCACTTCGGATGCCAAGCTCGCTAAGGCTAAGGAGCTGGGAGCGGACGAAGTGGTTTCCAGCCAAGGACAGTTTGCGCGCGAAGTGAAGCGGCTCACCGGCGGGCGCGGTGTGGACGTCGTCCTCGAACACGTCGGGCAAGCCACCTGGGAGCAGAGCATCTACAGCCTGGCGCGAGGCGGGCGGCTCGTCACCTGCGGCGCTACCACCGGCTTCGACGGCAAAATCAATATCGGCTACCTGTTCGCGAGGCATCTTTCGATCCACGGATCGTTCATGGGCGCAAAATCGGAATTGTTTGCGGTGCTGGAACTATTCAAGCGCGGGCTGCTCAAGCCGGTGATCGATTGCGTCCTGCCGCTTGAACGTGCCGCCGAAGCGCACCAGCGTCTCGAAAATCGCGGGCAGTTCGGGAAAATTGTTCTTTCGGTCGCATGATGGTGGCAAGGTTGGACGTTGGCGGAGTGGTTTCACGCGCTTGCTCTGGCGCGAATCGGCGCGGCAAGGCAAAATAGGCGTCCATGCGGCGCGTCACGACAAGCGTTTCCCAGGAAGACTACCTGAAGGCCATCTGGGAAATTGTGCAGGAAGGGCAGACGCCAATCAGCGCGCGTCTGGCTGAAGACCTGAGTGTCACGCCTCCAGCCGTTACTGCTGCGCTGAAGCGCATGGCGCGCGGCGGCTATCTGCGCGTACTGCGCGGAGGGCGCATCGCGCTTTCAGCAAAAGGCAAGGGGGCGGCTCATCATCTGGTGCTGCGCCATCGGCTGGCGGAAAAGCTGCTCACGGACGTGATCGGCCTGGAATGGTCGCGCGCACACGAAGAAGCGGAGCGTTTGGAGCACGGCATGTCGCCGGAAATCGTGCGCTTGCTGCTGCACCGCTTTGGCCGCGATAGCCGCTGCCCGCACGGCGTGCCGCTGTTTGGAGGCATGTCGCGGCTGCGCCGGCAGTTTGGCGCGATGCGCCTATCGGAAGCCAAGCCGGGGCGCTCGTACGAAATTCTGCGCGTATACGAAAAAGATCCGCTCTTCCTGAAATTTCTCGAACAGCGCAGCCTGCGACCTTCAGCGCGCCTTCGGATCGTCGGGCAGGAATACGATCAGACGATGGCGGTGATTGTTACCGGGCATGGCGCGACGCATATGCACCTTGGCAAACCCGCTACGGAGCGCATCTGGGTGCGCCCGCTCACGTGATCCATACATCGCATCTGCTGAATCGGCGCATGGCGTGGGGCGCGTAACGGATGCTCAACGCGCTGCGCTACTACTGGATTATCTCCAAGGGCTATCGCTTGCGTCCTTGGAAATCGCCCTACATACAATGGCGGCTGGAGACGTTCTTCGGAGCGGAGGCCGCGCACCTGACAGCCAGCCAATTTTTCGCCTTGTTGTGGCGCGAGCGCGCTCGAATGGCGCGTTTTCTTGCCTGGGTGGCAGAGCGCCGCAGTCAGGAATGAGGTCGAGACTGCCCGCCGCTGCCTCTTCGCTGAACGTATAACTTGCGGGAAACACTCTGGTTTCTGCGGCTTGTAAGGATTGGATTTATCTCATATAACAGATTAGGTGGGGGTTGCGTGAACGAGCCGCATATCGCTCTGGCGAAAGGGCTTCGCTGCACGCGTTTAGCGTCTAGACGGTGGGAAAATGAGCACTCCGACGAACTTCTTTAATCTGTATCGACATAATTTCGTGCGTGTGGCTCTGGGAATTCCGGAAGTCCGCGTCGCCGATCCCGCGTTTAATGCTGGGCAGGTTATCGCGCTGATGCGCCAAGCGAGCTCTCGCGACGCTCTGCTAGTCACCTTCCCTGAACTCGGGCTTTCCGCCTATTCATGTGAAGATCTCTTCCACCAGCAAGCTCTGCTGGACGCCAGCCGGGACGCGCTGGTGCGCATTTTGGAAGCTTCGCGCGAGCTTTCGACCATTGCCGTTGTAGGCTTGCCAATCGTCATCGATCATCTGCTGTTCAATTGCGCGGCCGTGGTGCATCGGGGCCGTTTACTTGGGATCGTTCCAAAGACGTACTTGCCAAACTACCGCGAGTTTTACGAAATGCGGCAATTCTCACCTGCTTCGCACAGCCAACGAAACGCCATCGACTTCGCCGCGCAGCGCGACATTCCATTCGGCAATCGCCTGCTATTCCAGGCCGCGGACAAGCCGCTATTCACGTTCTTCGTGGAAATTTGTGAGGACCTCTGGGTGCCGATTCCGCCGTCGTCGTATGCGGCGCTGGCCGGCGCAACTGTGCTGGTAAACATTTCGGCCTCGAACGTAACGGTAGGCAAAGAGGATTATCGCCGCCTGCTTGTGGCGGACCAGTCCGGACGCTGTCTGGCCGCGTATCTCTACTGCGCCGCTGGGCAGGGCGAATCGACCACCGATCTTGCGTGGGATGGTCACGGCTTGATCTACGAGAACGCCACGCGCGTGGCGGAGAGCCAGCGGTTTTCGCGGAATGCACAGCTTGTGGCCGCCGATATCGATCTGGATCGTTTGGTGGCGGACCGCATGCGCCAAAATACGTTCGGGATTTCCGTCCGAGAATACCGCGAGCAGTTGGCGCAATTTCGTACGGTCCAATTCGAGGCCAAGCTGCCATTGGACCGCCGCATCCCGCTCGAACGCGTGCTGGAACGCTTTCCCTACGTTCCCAGCGAATCCCTGCGGCGCGATGAACGGTGCCGCGAAGTGTATCAAATTCAGGTGCAGGGGCTCGCCAAACGACTTGAGTCTTCCGGGGTAAATCGTCCGATCATTGGTGTGTCCGGCGGGCTTGATTCAACGCAGGCACTGATTGTCTGCGCCCGCGCCATGGATGCGATGAAATTGCCGCGCAAGGGGATTCTCGGCGTCACCATGCCGGGATTCGCTACCAGCGAACGCACCTTGCAGCAGGCGCGGGATTTGATGATTGCCATCGGATGCGAGACGCGCGAAATCGATATTCGGCCCAGCTGCATGCAGATGTTCAAGGACATCTGCCATCCATACGCAACGGGCCAGCCCTTGTTCGATACCACATTTGAAAACGTACAGGCGGGCGAGCGCACCAGCCACCTGTTTCGTCTGGCGAATCAAGCCGGCGGTTTGGTGGTCGGCACGAGTGACCTAAGCGAGCTGGCATTGGGTTATTGCACCTATGGCGTGGGCGACCACATGGCGCACTATCACGTGAACGCCAGCGTTCCGAAAACTTTGATTCAGTACCTCATCCGGTGGGAAGCGGAATCGGGCCAGCTTGGAGCGAAGGCGAGCAAGGTCCTCGAAAAAGTGCTCGAAACCGAGTTCAGCCCCGAGCTTGTACCCGGCGACGGGAACGGCCACTCCGCGCAGCTTTCCGAAGAGGTTGTCGGTCCCTATGAGCTGCAGGACTTCCACCTGTACCACACGGTGCGCTTCGGCCACGCCCCCACGAAAGTAGCGTTCATGGCTTGGTCTGCGTGGCACGATCGCGAGCGCGGGAATTGGCCGGATATTCCGGAAGGGAAGCGCCATCAATACGCGATAGGGGAAATCAAGCGCTGGCTGGGAGTTTTTCTGGACCGCTTCTTCAAATTCAGCCAGTTCAAGCGCAGCGCGCTGCCGAACGCCCCGAAAGTCGGGTCGGGCGGCTCGCTCTCGCCTCGCAGCGACTACCGCGCTCCAAGTGACGCGGAAGCGAGCGCGTGGCTGATTCAGCTCGACGAAATTCCAGACGTGGATTCCTAGTGTCACTTATCTTTCGGATCCCGCCGGATCGCCATACGGACGCCGTACAGAGGTGAAACGTTCAACCGAGGACACGAAGTGGATCTATGCGCGACTCGCCCAGGAAATCGTGTCGAGTGGCTCTTCCAGGCAATCCGAATTCTTGACTCCGAGGTCTAATCTGCCTAGAGTTGGAGCAATGAGGAAGCGACTATTCTTGGCGTTCGCGGCGGCGGCCCTCTTGCTGCTGCAATTTGGCGCTTGCACGCCCGCCATGGGAATGAACCAGACGGCCATGCAATGCTGCCGTTCAATGCCTTGCATGCCTGCGAATCGTAGCCAGGGGTGCTGCAAAGACATGTTGTCGGCGCAATTGCCCAACATGCTCCCGGCGCAACATATTTCACTCCACAGCCCGACGGTCACAGCTATTGAGTATCCGAGGGTGACTGAGACTCTGGGGCACGCTTCGGCCCCGCCGCTATTAGTCGAAGCCCAACAACATTCACCTCCCGAGCTGTACACGCTTCACGCCTCCCTCCTGATCTGACCTGCCTACGGGTGCGCGTCCAGCGCACGCTCTTCTCTTCGTGTCTCTAATCACGTTCCGCGCGCACGGGCAAACTGGGCGCGGGCTGGAAACCTATCGATAGCACTCCGACGTTTCGGGAGGGGAAAAATGTCTGAACTGACCGGCGCTCCGCCGCAGCGTAAGTCATTCGTCGCGGGCGTGTCTTGTTTGATATTCGTGGGTATCGCTCTCTGCTTCTCGTCCCAGGCTTTCGGCCAAGCGCAATCAGACGCACCGGCTTTGACCGTCTCTCGCACACAAGGGAACGCTCAGTCTGCACCTGCCACTTCCTTGCAGGAGCTACTCAACGAGGCGGAACAGAACAATCCGCAAATTCAGGCTGCGCGCCTGGCTTGGGTTGCCGCGAAGCAGGTGCCCTCCCAGGCATCCGCGCTTCCCGACCCGCAAGTTCAAATTCAGCAGATGAACGTTGGCAGCCCGC
>JBOGNC010000195.1:0-8477 GCA_050747045.1 Candidatus Acidiferrales bacterium
CCTCGCGAGACCGCCTCCATCACGCCCGCGTAGCCACCGCTACAAACCACCCATCCTTGTTGCGCCAGCGCCGCTCCCAGCGCGCGCGCTGACTCATATTGCGGGTCGTCAGGCTTGGAACGTGAACCGCCAAATACGGTGACGATTTGCATCGAGCGCATCACCGCTTACCTGTTCGTTTGGTGCGCGCCGGTCGGCTGATTGCTGGCACCGGACCGAGCATCTCGACCATCGCCGTCGCGATGTCGTCTAACGGCTTGGTGGCTTCGGCGCCGCGTTGCGTATTGTCATTGCAGAAAATCGAAAACACCAGGTATTCGCCGCGCACGGTAGTCGCATACCCGGTAAGCGCGTGGACCCGCTCGGTAGCGCCGGTTTTCGCTTCGATAAGGCCTGTGGCGGGCGAATTTCGCATCCGGTCCGCTAACGTGCCGTCCACTCCCGAGATGGGCAAGCTCGATAGATACTCCTGGGCCCATGGAGCGCGCGAAGCATAGCGAAGAAGACTGACCATGGCGCGCGGCGTCACCAGGTCGTCGCGCGAAAGACCAGACCCGTCTGAAAGCACGACGTCGCCATCCGGAACGCCTGCCGACTGCAAGAATGCTCGCTCCGCCTTCAGGCCGGCAGCCGTGGAAGCGAGACCCAATTTTTCGCGTCCGACCATCCGCAGAAAAATCTCCGCGTGCAAATTCTGGCTGATTTTATTTGTAAGTTGGATGCTTTCGCGCAGCGGAGATGACATGTGCACGGCTAGCACCGTGCGATGCGCGTCCGGCTGCGCATCCAAATTCGATAGCACTGGTTCACCGTCGGCGGTAGTTTCCGGCGGGGCCGAATGCTGCAAGCGAATTCCGCCGGTTACGCGTACCCCGCGCGCTTCAAGCAGATCTTTAATGTCGCGTGCTGCCGTTTTCTCCGGCGCGATCATCGCCAAGTCCAACTTCACCGGGGCATGTCCAACTGGAATCGTGCCGCGCAGCAGCAAAAAGTTTGATCCCGGCTGGCGCACCACCGCGATCTGCGGCATTTCGCCGGGCGCACTGGTGATTACCACTTGCGCCAGCGTTTCGAGCGAAGCTGACGGCTCGGTGGTGAGCACCGCCGGATCGCCCGCACGCATACCGGGCTGAATTACGATTGAATTTACGTTGTCATTGAACGTGATGGCGCTGACCGGAACGCCGAAGTCGAAGAAAAGATCGCCTACGCTCCAGCCCGCCGGGTATGGATCGTAGGGAAAGTAACGATCGTCCGCGACGATGTCGCCATCTACTTCCCGCAGACCTTTTGCCACCGCCGCACCCACCATGTCGGAGAAAACTTTATCGATCGCTCCCTGCCGCGCAAATTCGCCCGCAAACGGAAAAGTGCGATTCGATATATCCGGATCGCCGCGGCCAACCAGAATTAAATCGCCTGATAACCGCCCGTCCGCGCCGAGCGTGCCGTCCGATTCGAAAGTAGTGCGAAAGCGGTAGTCCGGCCCGAGATCCGCCAGTGCCATGGCGGTGACGATCAGCTTGGCATTCGACGCAGGCGTAAAAAAGCGATCGGCGTTCAGCGAGTAGAGCGTTTCGCCGGTGTCGCGATCGGCCACCAGGATTCCCCAGTACGAACGGCTCGTGTTCGGCGCGGAAAGAATGGCATCTACGCGAGCGCGGAATTTTGCAACGTCGGAATGCGCGTTCGCACGCGCGGATTGCGTCACGCCGGCCGCATGCACGGGCAGCAGCGCCAGCGCACAAGCCATCGCTACCGCCGCGACGGCAAACCTGCGGCAACCACCCCGCCCAATATTGAATCTATTCATGAAGCGTGAGCTCGCGATCCGCAATTATAGGTCATCGACGGGCCTTTGCGGCTGCCATCCGGCCTGAGCTTGCGCTTCAACACTGGGACAACTTATCATCGCAACGACTGGAGGTAGGGCATTGAAGAAAACACTACTGTACATGCTGGTTTTTTCGCTCATGGGACTGTCGTCGCTTTTCGCCTCCGCACCCGCGCGGGCAGATAACAAGCAGACGGACGAAAACCGGCTGCAAAACGCCGGAGAAGTGATGAAAGAAATCCTCAACATTCCCGACGACATTCCGCAGAATCTGATCGACAAGGCGGATTGCGTGATCGTGATCCCATCGGTGCTCAAATTCGCCTTCGGCATCGGAGGCAGCTACGGCCGCGGCGCTATGACGTGCCGCAGCGGCAGCAATTTTCAGGGGCCCTGGGGAGCTCCCACTATGATGGCGCTTGAGGGAGGCAGCTTCGGATTCCAACTGGGAGGGCAGGCCACGGATTTCGTCCTTTTGGTCATGAATCCTTCCGGCGCAAGGTCGATTTTGAGTAGCAAGGTTAAATTGGGTGCTGATGCATCCGCCTCAGCCGGACCAAAGGGACGCGCCGCCGGAGCGTCCACGGACGCCGCCATGCGTGCCGAAATTCTCACGTATTCACGATCGCGCGGCCTCTTCGCCGGCATCTCGCTCGAAGGCTCAACGCTTCGGCCGGATAATGACGCGAACGAACGCATTTACGGACGGAGACTCTCCGCGCAAGATATCGCGTTGCAGGGAGCCGTGCCGGTTCCTCAATCGGCTCACCAACTGATCGAAACGCTCAACCAGCACAGCCCGAAAAACCTTTCCCATTAAATCGTTCGTGAGAGCCGGGGTCCACTGCCCCGGCTCGCCCCTTTACTTGCAACCGCTAGCGATGTAGCGCCATTGCTTCGCTCCAACCGTTGACTCATCGTCAGAAGTGACCTATAGTCGTTATTGGCTTTCGGTCAGGCAGGGCATACCATCATGGCTTCGCGCAGCGCGTTCATTCCGCAGAAGTCCGTTTCCACGGCGAATCGCCGCGAGCGCCGCCGCACTGAAACTCGCGAACGGTTGTTTCGCGCAGCGCTCGACCTATTCGCGCGCCGCGGTTATCTGGAAACTACGGTCGAGGACATCACCGAGGCCGCCGACGTGGGAAAAGGAACCTTCTTCAATTACTTTCCGACTAAAGAACATGTGCTGGCCACTTTCGGCGCACAGCGAATCGCGGAGATAGAACGCGGGCTGGTACGCGCCGAAAAAGGCCCCGTTCTGCCTGTGCTTCAGCACTTGGCCGCGGATTTGGCGGGACAGGCCAAGGAAAGCCCGGCGCTGCTGCGAGCCATTTACGCAGCGCACGCCTCCTGTGAGCCGGTGCGCGCCGAACTTCAGAAACGGCTAAAGATCGGCCGCCGGTTACTCTCACGGATTTTCAATCTGGCGCAGAATCGTGGCGAGATCCGAAGCGACATTCCTGCGGCTGAACTGGCGCGCCTTACGCAACTGATCCTGCTGGGAGTGGCTGTCGGCTGGGCCCTGAGCCCCGATTCCTCGCTGCGAGGAACCGCCGAAGACGTCTGGGCGCTGCTTTCGCCCAACCTGTTTGCCGATAAGAAACGTAGGACCTCCGGGATGCGGCATTGCCGAACGGCTTCCAGACGCGGCAAAAACGCTTGAAATTCAAATTACTTATTTGAGTCTTACATGATGCCAAGTTCATCCAAGGGACATTCGGTACGCTTAGGAGGATGTTTGATTCGTCGGTGGAAAATTGCCTGCGCCGCCGCAGTGTTATCCATTTCAGCCATTTTGGCGGCGCCCCTGCAGGCGCAGCGCGGCGGCCAGGGCATCCCTCCGCCCGCGCCTGCTTCGCAAGCCGCCCCGGAAGTTTCCATTCCTGCGCCCGGCATGCCGCAAACAGGCAACGCCTATTCCGGAAGCGTGCCCGAGCCATTGGTTCCGGGCGTCTTGAAAATTTCTCTGCAGGATGCCATACAGCGTGGCTTGCGCAACAATTTGGGTCTTCTGCTCGCGGGCCAAAATCTCCGTGTGGCTCGCGGACAACGTTGGCAGCAACTGAGCCGGCTGCTTCCCAGTTTGGACGCTTCCACTTACATCGATGACTCTAAGGTCGACCTCGCTGAGTTCGGATTCAGTGGCTTCCCGGGCATTCCCTCTGTGGTTGGCCCATTCCAGTACTTCGATTCACGGGCCTACTTGACGCAAACTGTATTCGACTGGCAATCTTGGAATGGCGTTCGCGCGGCTACGGAAAACGCCAAGTCCGCGCGATATACCTTCAAGGATGCACGCGACCTCGTGGTGCTCGCAGTCGGCTACGCCTACGTGCAAGCCATCGCCGATCAAGCTAACGTGGATGCCACTGCTGCGCAGGTAAACACCGCGCAGGCGCTCTATCAACAAGCTTCGGATCAAGTGGGCGCCGGCACGTCGCCTTCGATCGACGGGTTGCGCGCCAAAGTAGAACTGCAAACGCAACAGCAATCGTTGATCCAGGCGAAAAACGACCTCGCTATTCAAAAGCTCAATCTGGCTCGCACCATTGGGCTCGCGCCCGGCCAGCAGTTCGACCTGATTGACAAAACTCCATACCAGCCGCTAGCCGGTCTCTCTCTGGACGAGGCACTAAAACAAGCCTACGCCTCTCGATCCGATTACCAAGCTGCGCTCGCCACCGTCCGCGCCGCACAGGATTCGCGCCGCGCGGCCGTGGCCGGATATCTGCCTTCGCTTTCCTTCAGCGCCGATTACGGCCTGGCGGGAACCTATCCGAATGTCGCGACGCGAGGTATTTTCGATGTGCGCGGGACGCTCACCGTTCCGATCTTTCAAGGCGGCCGCGTTCATGGCGATGTGATCCAGGCCGACGCACAACTCCAGCAGAGCCGCGAGCGACTCGAAAACCTCCGCGCCGATATCGACACTCAGGTCCGCACCGCGCTCCTCAATCTTCAGTCCGCCGAAGAACGCGTAAACGTCGCTCAAAGCAGCGTGGACCTCGCCGAGCAGACGCTCGCACAAGCGCGCGATCGATTCTCCGCCGGCGTCACCAACACGGTGGAAGTTGTGCAGGCGCAAGAACAGGTGACCAACGCACACCAGCAGTACATCTCCAGTCTGTATCTTGATAACTACGCCAAAATTTCATTGGCCCGCGCGCTTGGCGTGGCCGAAACCGCGGTAAAGCAGTACTTCGAGGAAAAATAGAGCCATGGCACAGCAGACCGAAGTCGAAAATACGCCCGTAGCTCCGCCCGACGCTTCCTCGCACGGCGAGACGCGCTCCGCTGCGCCGCCAAAGTCCCGCGCTTCGCGCTTCTTTCGCGACCGGCCTGCGGCGCGCTGGTTTCTGATCGTCGTGTTGATTGCGCTCGCGATTGGCGGATATTTCGCGTGGAGATATTTCTCCAGCTACGAGTCCACCGACGACGCCCAAATCGACGGCTACCTCTACCCGGTCAGCGCGCGCATTTCTGGATACGTCTCGCACGTGTACGTGACGGATAATCAGGTCGTTCAGGCCGGGCAAGTGCTTGTCGAAATCGATCCGCGCGATTATCAGGTCGCGATCGACCAGGCGCAAGCTTCCCTCTCCGACGCGGAAGCCACAGCGCGCGCCGCTGGCATCAACGTGCCGGTCACCAGCGTCAGCACCACCAGCCAGGTTTCCACGTCGGAAGCCGAGGTGACCAACGCAGAAGCGGGCATTTCGGCCGCGGAGCAGCAATTCGAGGCGTCGCGCGCCGAGATCGTCCAAGCCCAGGCAAACAATACCAAGGCTCAAAACGACCTGGTGCGTTACAAAGAACTGATAGCTAAGAAAGAAATTTCTGAGCAGCAGTACGATGAAGCCGTCGCAAACGCCGCTTCCACCGCAGCCGCCGTACAGGCGACGCAAGCGGCGGAAGCAGCCGCGAATCAGGGAGTGCAGCAAGCTCGCGCGCGCCTGGCACAGGCTCAGGCAGACTTGCGTTCCTCGCAGACTGGACCGCAGCAAGTCCGTTCCATCCGGGAGCGCGCTCTGGCAGCTCTCGCCACCGTCGCCGAGAAGCGCGCTGCTCTCGAACAAACCGAGCTGAACCTCCAGTACACCAAGATCATCGCGCCCATCGCCGGAGAAGTAATCCGCAATGTGGAGCAGGGTATGAACGTCCAGCCCGGCCAGCAAATGCTTACGGTTGCGCCGATCGAAGGCCTTTGGGTAACCGCCGATTTCAAGGAAACGCAATTGAAATGGATGCGTCCGGGCCAGCCTGCGGAAATCACCGTGGATTCCAACGGCCGTACGTACCGCGGTCACGTGAACAGCATTGCCGGATCCACCGGCGCGCGCCTTAGCCTGCTGCCGCCCGAAAATGCCACCGGCAACTACGTGAAAGTGGTGCAGCGCATTCCCGTAAAAATCACCATCGATCCGGGGCAAAACAAGGATGCGTTTCTTCGCATCGGAATGTCCGTTGAGCCCAAGGTCTTCCTGAAGTAGCTGTTCACCCGCCCCGCACGCGCTTGCAGTCCGTCACTTCTTCTCGTAGTCTGCAAGTTTGAGTTGTTGCCGCAATGTGTCGTGTCTGGAGTCTGGATGAGCTGTCCGATCTGCGAAAAGCGTCCGCCAAAGCGGTTTTGCCCCGCCAAGGGCGAAAAGATCTGTGCGGTTTGCTGCGGCCAGGAGCGCGAAGCCACCATCGACTGCCCTCTCGACTGTTCCTACCTAATCGCAGCCCATCGCTACGAGGCCGAGCACCGGAAGCCGATCTCATCGGACAACGTTCCTTACCGCGACGTCTATGTTCCGGTGGATTTTGTCTACGAACACTGGCCCCTCGTCGCTGGCATCGGAGGCACGACCTTAAATCTTCAGCGTGAGCATCGCGACCTGCACGATGGGGTCGTCATCTCTGCAATCGAGGCGCTCGCCGAAACATATCGCACACTCGGCACCGGAATCTATTACGAGCGCCCACCCGAAATGACTGCGGCGCGCGATTTGTACGCCGCGATCGGCCAATTCCTCCAGGAATTCCGCAAGTCGGAATCTTCTCGCGCGGGATTTGTCACCCTGAAAGATTCGGACGTGTTCCAAGTGCTCGTGTTCCTGCTTCGTCTCGCTAAGCAGGAAACCAATAGCCGTCCGCACTCCCGCGCTTTTCTCGACTTTCTCCGCCAGCGATTTCCGCTACCGGCCGAAGCTGAAAAGAACTCGCCCCGCATTATCGCGCCCTAGTGCCGGCGCAGTCACTCGTGTGTCCCTTGGACTAGCCGCCGCCATGGCCACCGCTGCTTGCGATTGCGCTGCCGCCGGCGGGCGCCCGGCCACGAACGCTCCCAGGCACACCAACGCAAAAAGCAGCGTCAGCCGCGAAACCGATTTCAATTTCATGCCGCGCACTGGTTTCGGCTCCGGCACGGCTACCACTGGCCTAAACGGCGAAGCCGCCGGCCGTCTCCGTCCATTCCTGCGCTTTCGTGTTTGGCTCACTCTCGGCACAATGTTTCTCCCTTCTCCCAAGCTAGCTGTAGCTGTGGCGATTGCCATGCCCGCGTCTCTCCGCCCGCTGGTCGCGAACCCAGCCCATATTTTCGCCGCAATCTCGCCACGCGCTCCGCGATCTGCTTCCGGTAATCCTCCGGCGCGTAGCCGTAGCCGCGATACCACTCTCGATAACGCTTCGCCAGCCGCGGAAACCTTGCTTCGAGAAACTCCAGGAACGGCTTCCACGACGACGGCATTAGAAACAGCACGTTCGCTCCCAGCCATTGCGCTCTGGCGTCCCGCGCCGCGCTGGCAAGCTTTTCCAGGTCTTCTTCGCCATCCGTGAGTCCCGGCAGAACCGGCATCGCGAACACTCCCGCCGCAATCCCCGCATCGCGCAACTTGCGTACCGCCGCCAGCCGCAGGTCCGGCCGCGGCGCGCGAGGCTCCAGCAAACGCGCCAGCCGTGCTCGCACTGTCGTCACAGTTACATTCACGGTTAGCGACGACCGCCCGCTGATCCGCTTCAGTAAATCGATGTCTTTCGCCACCTGGTCCGACTTCGTCGTAATCGAAAGGCTCAATCCCTCGCGTTCCGCCATCCTTTCCAAAATCGACCGTGTGGCGCCGAATTCCCGTTCCGCTGGCTGATACGGATCGGTCGCCGTTCCAATAGCGATGTGCTCACCCCAAATTTTTTCGTTCTCCAGATCGCGCTCCACCAGAGCCGCGGCGTTTTGCTTCACGAAAATCTTGGATTCGAAGTCCGCCCCGTCCAGTTCCATGTATTCGTGCGTGTATCGCGCGTAGCAGTAGCGGCACCCGAATTCGCATCCGCGGTAGGGGTTCACTGTCCAGCGAAACGGCACGCGCTCCGAATGGCATTCGTTCAGGATGGATCGCACCGGCAGCAGGAAGTACTCCGTCCCGCGCCTGGCCTCGGCACGAGGGGAGGAGGCGGCGAGTCGCGCAATGCCGACCAGTTCCGTGGCGGGCTTCGTACTCCGGCTCTCCGCCGGAGGGGGCGCGGAAGCATCGCCAGACGGCTCACAGTCGCCGTGGCGGACGGCTAGGGGGAATAAGGTGAGGCTGGTTTCCTTCGCTCGCGGGCGGCGCCGAAGCGTCGCGGGTTGCGCTCGAAGGATGGGATAAGTGGCCATTGG
>JBOGNC010000196.1:0-8401 GCA_050747045.1 Candidatus Acidiferrales bacterium
CTCGCGGTCGGCTTCTCCAGGGACTCGCTTCTCTTCTCAGGGGAACCTATAATCCGCACGGATCGAGCCCGTCTAAAATTCTAGCCCAAGTCCGGATGGGCCCACAACTGTACTAAAGGACAGGATGGCATCAGAAGATCAATTGGTCGACCGGATCGCCAAATCGCTGCCCTCCGCGATGGGTCGAGGACGCGCCAGCGGCCGGGCTGGATTGCAGGTGACGCTGGGCATCGGCGACGACGCCGCGATTCTCGCGCCTGGCCGTGGCACCGACTGGGTTCTTACCTGCGATGCCTTTGTCGAAGGCATTCACTTCCTGCGCGATCTGCACCCTGCCGATTCCGTCGGCTATAAATCTCTCGCGCGTGCCGCTAGCGACATCCCCGCCATGGGCGCCCAGTCGCGCGCCTTTTTGCTGACGCTCGCGCTTCCCCAAAGCCTCACTGACCGCTGGCTCGATCGCTTCCTCGTGGGTATGAAGCGCGCAGCCCGCAGCCTGGGCTTGCAGCTCATCGGCGGCGACGCAACGAAATCGCCGCAAGTGTTCATCAGCATCACCGTGCTGGGCGAAGTGCCGCGCGGCCGGGCGTTGGCGCGTTCCGGCGCGCGCCCCGGCGACCTGATCTACGTCAGCGGTCGCCTCGGCCGCGCGCAGCTGGGGCTCGAACTGCTACGCGCTGGGCTGCGCGGTAAAAAAGCGGGTGGTGCAGCAGCGAGTGCTGCCCTGCAGCAGCATCTCTACCCGGAGATTCGCGTGAAATTGGGGGCGTGGCTTGCGCAGAGCAGAATCGCCTCGGCAATGATGGATATTTCCGACGGGCTTTCCACCGATCTGGCGCGGTTGTGCCAAGCGAGCGGCGTGGGCGCGCGCATCGACGAGCAGCGAATTCCATGCGTCGAGCTGCCAAAAGCCTCGGTGCGCAAGCTGCGAAGGATTCGCCCGGACGCGCTGCAACTCGCGCTGCATGGCGGCGAAGATTACGAGTTGCTCTTCACCGTGCCGCGCCGCCACGTGTCGAAGCTCCGAGGCGCGCCGGATTTCTCGCAGCTAACCGCCATCGGCGAAATCACGCGCCCCCGAAAAATTCTGCTGGTGGATTCCGCGGGCCGCGCGCGGCCGCTCAAGTCCGCCGGCTGGGACCCATTTCGAAAATCGCTGCGTGCCGCCAAATAATATCCGCGCGCAGCAGCAGTTTAGTGTGTGGTCGCTGCGGCGGGGAGCGGCGGAGTGAGCGCAGGCTTCGTCTGCGCTTTTGGCGCTGCCGGCGGCTGCTGTGACGGCGACGCTTTCGGCGTCGCGTTAGGTAAGGCGCCTGGCGCGGGCGGCTGCGGTGCGCTCACTTGTTTCAACCCCTGTTCGGCAGCGTCCGCAGGAGGCGCTTGGTCCGGTGTGTCCACTTCTTCCACATGACCCGCCGCCTGATTTTCCAGCGGCACCACGCCTGGGAATTGGTCCACCGGTTTTCCCGCCAGCGACTTCTGCATGAACTCCAGCCAGATCGGCAGCGCCGCGCGCGCGCCGGTTTCCCTGTCGCCCAGCGAAATCGCCGGATTGTCGTTGCCCACCCAAACGCCGCAGGTAATCCGCGGCGTAAATCCGATGTACCACGCGTCGGTGAACGCGTTCGTCGTGCCCGTTTTTCCCGCTGACGGCCGCCCCAGCGCCTTCGCGCGCACGCCGGTGCCGAAATTCACCACGTCCTCGAGCATCGCCACCATGGTCTGCGCCACCGGAGGCGGAATCACGTCGGTCACTTTCGGCCGGTCTTCTTCCAGCAGCGCCCCATCGTACGTGCTCACGCGACGAATCTCCGTTGGGTCGATATGTATGCCATCGTCCGGGAATACCGTGAACGCCGACGTGTGCTCCAGCAGCGTCAAATCGGCGGCGCCCAGCGCCAGCGGCAGATACGGAGGCAGCGGGCTGCCGATGCCAAACTTCCGCGCCAACTCGATCACGTTCTCGATGCCCACGTGCGCCAGCAGCCTAACCGCCGGCACGTTGCGCGAATCCGCCAGCGCGCGCCGCAGCGTGATGCGCCCCTCGAATTTGTCGTCATAGTTATGCGGCGAATAGTCGATGTTGCCCACGTGATACGTCACCGGCTCGTCCAGCACGGTATCGAATGGCGACGCGCCCTGTAGCAGCGCCTCGCTGTACACATACACCTTGAACGAGCTGCCCGTCTGCCGCATCGCCTGTGTGGCGCGGTTGAATTTCGATTGCTCGAAGCTGTATCCGCCCACCATCGCCTTGATCTCGCCGGTGGCATTGTCGATGGCGATCAGCGCCGCTTGCGCCGCGGGCACCTGTTCCAACTGCACTTTGGCGGTATCGCCGGAAACGTCTTCAATCAGGACGTTCACCAGGTCGCCCACCTTCAAAATTTCCTCGGGAGACTTGTGCCCGGTCCAATCCATGTCCGCCGGCATCAATCTCGCGCGGTAGCGCCCGATTTTGATCTCCGCATATTCGCGCGTTACCGCCATCACCAATCCAGTGACGTACTCGCCCTTGTCGATCGGCCCGTCCCAATCGTCGTTCCGGTATTTTTCCAGCGCGTGCAGCGTGCCCGGCTTGCCCTCCGTGCTCGCATGAACTCCCAAAATATTGGGCAAGTTGCCGCGCCAGCCGTGGCGCCGGTCGTATTCGTGCAGCCCGTCGCGCAGAGCCTGGTCCGCGGCCTTCTGCATATTCACATTCAGCGTAGTGTAGACTCGCAGCCCCTGCTCGTGCACCGCCGCTGTGCCGTAGGTGTGCTCCAGGTATTCGCGGACGTCCTCGATAAAATACGGCGCCAGATTGTCGCGCAGCGGCTCGATGTGCAATCCCATCGGCTGCTTCTGCGCTGCTTCCTCCTGCGCGCGGGTGATCTTGTGGTCGCGCGCCATCAGATACAGCACCAAGTTGCGCCGAGCCAGCGCGCGGTCCGGATGATTCACCGGCGAATAGTACGGTCCGCGAATGATGCCCGCCAGTAGCGCGGCCTCCGGCAGATCGATTTTTTCCAGCGGCTTGTCGAAATAATATTCGGACGCCGCTTCAAACCCGTAATTTCCGCTCCCCAGATAAATCTGGTTGCAGTACATGGTGAAAATTTGCGCCTTGGTGTAGTGCCGCTCGATTTCCAGCGCCAGAATCGTTTCCTGCAGCTTGCGGCGCATGGAGCGGTCCGCGCGGTTTAGGAAAAGCCCGCCGGCCAGTTGCATCGTCAGCGTGCTGGCGCCTTCCACGGGACGCCGCGCCAGCATATCGGTCCACGCTGACTCCAGCACCCGCGGAAAATCCACTCCCCAGTGCTGCTCGAAGTGCTGGTCCTCCGTGCTGATGATCCCTTCGCGCAGGATCGCGGGAATCTGTTCGTAGGTCAGCAGGATGCGGCGCTGCAGGGAGAAAGTGCCGATCAGCGTGCCGTCGTCGGAGAAAAGCTGCGTCTCCGTGATCGGGCGGTAATTTTCCAGCGCGTGAATTTCCGGCAGGTCGCTGGAATAGACAAACAGCAGCCCCGCCGCTGCCCCCGCTCCAATGGCGCACAGCACCAGAAATCCGAATACCAGGCGCCCAAAGAGAGTCGTGTCCCCGATCCTCATCGTTGCCCGGTAAAAGCGCTCGGCCATCGTGCCAGTATTTTAGCGCATTGGGGATTGGCCCGCTGCGCGAACCCGTGCCTCGGGTGCCGACGCGCGACGAAAAAGTAAGTGCCGCCTCGAACCAGAACTAGTTATCGCCCTTGGCGCGATTGTTCTGCCAGTGCAGGGGCTGGAAGTTTGAAAGAAAATCACCACCTCCTCGAACTGCGGGAATAATGTGGTCGATCTCCCACCCGTACTTGGACGTCTGGCCGTAATCCGACCGCTTCATCCACGTCCCGTACGCATCCATACGGTATACCGCGGAATCGTAACGGGGATCGACGCGCCCCTTGCTCCACACCGCCGCGATCGTTTGCTGATTCCACTGGCCGCCCCTTGCAGCCGAATTAACGCTTCGCATGTCCTGCGTTCTCCTTTCGCATTGAATTAAGGAATTCGCTAAGTGAATCCGCGCCGAAGCGTTCGAGCAAAGTGCCGAGTGTCGCGTCTGCCCGAATGCCTGCGGCGAAGTCCTCGCCATACTCCCCCGCAGCGTGCCAACCAAAGTGTCGGAACGCTTGCGCCTAATCTCGCCGTCCTCGTCCCGACACCGATCATCCAGCCCCAACCTACACGTCTTGTTAGCCATGCCGATCACGCCCCCAGCAACGCTTCTAATTCGTGCGTGAGCAGATGCTCCAGCACGGATTTACAACCCCGCCCGCACTTCGGATCTGACATCAGCCAAGCCGTTCCAGCCACCAACAACAGCCCGAGCAACAGCGAGTTCATCGGCTTTCCCATGCGTTCCCTCCTTTGATTGAACAGAACTACTTATCCAGGGTCACATCCGCCCTCGTCGGAATCGGGTACGTTTTCCCTTCGACCTTGAACCTCAAATCGTTTGGCGCAATTGATGTGTGCGTCCAGCCGGCCCCGGGTAGAAACAGCCAAATCACGGAAATGTGCCACTCGCCAGGTATGGCGTCCTTCGGCAGGGTTTCCGTGACTCGGAACTCGGTGTTAGACCCGCTTACGGGCGTGCCCGATCCCAACGGGATTTCCTCGTCCGCTGAAATTGGCGAGATGCGGAGGTCAAAATGCGCGCCCTTCGGTAAGGGCTCGTTCAGTCTCACAAGAAAGCTGATCGGTCCACCGGCGTGAATCGCATCCGGCTTCTCCATTTCGACGGCAGCTTTATTTTGCGGCTGCGCATGAGCGGCAGCAGTGAACGTAAACCCTAACGCGGCGAGCACGGCAAGCCTCGGAAGTACTTTCATTTTTATCCTCCGGTTCGTGCGGCATCGAGCGGCCGGCACGACACGCCAAGGGCGCTGGATTTGGAGCGTTCGCCCTGGAACTGCCGGAAGTCTACTGCTGCCTGAAACGGGTGTCAAGTTTTAATGGCATTTTAGAGTTAAGAATGTTTATAAAACAAACACATCGGCTCAGGCAAGCCCAGACGTTTGCCTGATTGACATTCCGGCCAGGCCCATGCAACATGGCCGCGGGGATAATCAGGGTGATTTCAAAAATTGACGTTTGCAAAAATTTCGGGGAGTTGCTGCGCAGGCGTCGCCGGGAGGCAAGACTGTCGCAGAAGGCGTTCGCAAGGGAAATAGGCCTATCGAGAACTTCGGTAACGAACATTGAGCGGGGTCGGCAAGCCGTGACCCTTCCCACCCTGTACGCCATGGCCGACGTTCTCGGACGGCAGGTGGCAGATCTCCTTCCCGCCCCGAAAACGCGCACTGTCCACAGATCGGCGAAGGAAGCGGAGTGGATAAGCAAGATCTCAATGCCTCGAAACGGGAGGTAGCCATGAGACAGATATCCGAGATTAGGCAGAAAGTAGAAAAGCTTCTAGCCGCGAATCGAGTCCGTAAGCCGCCGGTGCCTGTCGAGAAAATAGCTGAAAGGAAAGGCTTAGACGTGCGGTACGCGCCATTCGAAGGCGAACTGTCCGGAGCACTTGTTCGAAAACCGGACGAGGCATTCATCGGCGTAAACTCGCTGCACTCGATCACGCGACAGCGATTCACTATCGCGCACGAACTCGCTCACTTTATACTCCACGAGGGCATAAGCACGCACGTCGACGAAAGCTTCAAGGTAAATTGGCGCAATGGCGAGTCCTCTAAAGCGGTAAATCCGGAGGAAATGGAGGCGAACCGCTTCGCTGCCGAACTGCTGATGCCAACCCGTCTCATTGTCCGGGACTTGGAAGAACTGAGGCAATTCGACCGAAACGCGATCGACCAACTAGCTCGCCGATACAAGGTCAGCTCTCAGTCAATGAAGATCAGGCTAGGCAATTTCGGAATCGAGGTTCCCGAATAAGGAGATTTTCTTCATGTGGGCCAAGCCACACCCTATCCAGTAGAGTCCAGTTCTAGTCCCCTGTACCTCCGACCAGTAGAAACCCGTACTTCCAATTTGCTAGCGTCGATCTGTGGTCATGTGCGCTGACGAACAGTTCGTCGCCGAAGCGGCTGATTCCAGCCGGACGGGAAGCTCCGCCTCGCCGCGCCGCCGTTTCCTTGCCTCTGTAGTTTCGTGCCTACATGGCTCGCAAACTTGGGCCACATATCCCGCCGTCTTACCCGGAACAGTCAATCGAGTAACAATGCACGTAAGTTATAGAAAACAAACGGTCGGGCATGCGCTTACCCGGAACGTCCGGTCACATGGGCATTCCACGAACCGGGATTCCGGTCCGGCGTCGGGGCTCCAGTGGGGACCACCTGGCTCCGAAAACCGGAGCGCGCAGTCTGCGCGCGATGCCGGAACACGGGTCGCAAATCGCGCCGCAAAGGGCGGAACGGTCAATCAACCTTCAGCACACGTAAGTCATAGAAAGCAAAGGATCGGGTACGACAAAGGGCGGAACGTCCCGGTGCAACTGTTTTTCGCAGTTTTCGGCCAAAATCCGAGCGCCGGCGAGACGCCGGCGCTACTAAGATTCACGTCGCGGATCGGCCCGCGCTCGACGCCGCGTTCACGCAGTTTAGGGGGACGGAGCCTCGGCTCCGTCATAAAGTCTCGCGGAGACGTTCCACACCTTTCGCGCAGCTTCACCCGCGCGAGGTGTTTGGTTCCTGCGACCCGTTGGCAAGTTTCACCTAAAGGCTGCCGCGCTGAAGACCGCGGCGCTGCGTCCAAACCTTCGGCGCCACAACTCCCGCTACTTAATCCCGAGCAGCTTGAGCGCGTTTTTGTAGTAGATGGCTTCGCGGTCGGCGCGGGAGATATCGAGCGCGTCGATGGCGCGAATGGTTTCGCGGATGTACATGGGGCCGCCTTCGGGATCGAAGGGCGCGTCGGAAGAAAACAGCACGTGGCCGACTCCGTAGAAGCTGAGCGCGCATTCCACCGCCGCTTTCGAGCCGAACGTAGCGGTATCGGCGTAGAAAAACTTTTTGAAGTATTGCAAATGTGGCAGCTTCAGTTCCTTCAGCAGCCGACTGTAATCGGTATCCGATGTGCGCTTGCCGAGCTGGCTCCAGCCGGCGCCGACGCGCCCTTCAAAAAACGGAACCATTGCTCCGGCATGGTGGATGATGAACTTCAGGCCGGGCATCTCGTCGAGCATCTTCGAGAAAACGATGCGCGCCTGCGCCGCGCTCGATTCGTAGGGCCAGCCGAAGGTCCACCAGATCTCGTAGAGAGACGTTTGCTCCGCCGAGAAGTCCGGAATATTCGCGGTGCGCGCGGGATGAATCCAGATGGGCTTGCCGAGCTTTTCCATCTCCTGAAATACGGGACGGAATTCCGGCGCGTCCAGCGACTTGCCGGAGACGTTCGCGGGAATCTGAATGCCGCACGCGCCGAGTTGACGAATCGCCCGGCGCGCTTCCGCGACGCCGCCTTCGGGATCGCGCATGGGCACTGCGGCGAGGAAACTGGGAAAGCGCTCCGGATATTTCTGGCAGAGCTCGGCCATGCCGTCGTTGCCCAGGCGCGCCAGTTCGCGCCAGTCTTCGGGCGAGCCGGCGGCATCGGGCGGCGGGGAAGCCAGCGAAAGAATCTGCTGGTAGCCCGGGAATTTGTCCATCACCTGGAAGCGCACGTCGAGATTGGTCATCATGGGGACGGCTTCGCTGCGGCGGTGCATGTCGCGCATCTGTCCGGTGGTTTGCAGCAGCTTTTCGTGGAACGCTTTCGGCCAGATGTGGGTGAAGATGTCGATTTTTCGGATGGTGTTCTTGCTGTTGGCGCTGCGGGATTTTCTGGCGCGTGCTTTCAATTGCATTTTCCTTGCTCGTGTTGGCATGTGAGTTCCACCCCCTCCGGTGCGTTCAGATTATATCGACTAGCGGTAGGAATATGTTTGTCACTGCCGAGCCTGCGCTGCGCGCTTTTCGCGTTCGCGCATGCGGTACGCGATGAAAAAGCCTACTGCCAGCGCGGAGGCGCCCTCGAGCAGTATCAGTGCCAGCATGTACGCGCTGTCTCCGGGGATCGCGCCAGTCAGTGCCCAGTAGATGTTGCCCTGCTTGACGATAGTGGCGACGTAGGCCCCACCGCAAATTATTGCCGCGAATATCGCCTTCACCTGGCGATTGATCGGCAGGTTCCGCGTCTGCAATGCCAGCCATGCTCCGATTGCTGGGATCGGTGCCAAGCACAATATCTCCAAGCGCGCCTCCGCTACGCGATCAACGTTTATCACCCCTCACTTCCACTCGTCGGCGGTTTCGTTCCGGCCGATATACATACCATTCCAGTCGGGATGCTTGCCAGCGGCGATTTCGACGCAGCGCTCTGCGCATTTTTCGATCTGGTCGTCGATCAAGCCACCTTGCCGGTGGCTGCCGCTGCATTGCGC
>JBOGNC010000197.1:0-8382 GCA_050747045.1 Candidatus Acidiferrales bacterium
GCCCCACGGCGAATTCAGATGATACGGCAAACCGGAGCCAACCATCTCGATCCGGTGAATCTGTCCGCCGCGAATTTTGAAGCATTCCGTCACCTGGATGCTGGAAGGCTTGTTGAAAATGCCGGGCATTGTGACGGTCTGGCCGTTGGTGAGGTGGATCGTATTCACGGTGCCGTTCTGATCGAAGGTTACATTGGCCCACACCACGCCACGTTCTAGATCGACGATCGGAAAGCGGCGCTGCCAGATGCGCGTGACCACGGCGTAGTAACCGCTGGCGAATTGCGCTTTGCAGCCAAGCGCGAAGGCGTTGAATTCGGCCTTCGGAGAAAGCGTGGGATTGTTGGTGGTCTGCATGCCGTTCTCGGTGCGATTGCAATCGTCGGCAAAAAACGAGTAGTCGCCCTTTCCACTGTCGTTCTCAAGGCTGGCGAAATATTTGTTGGCGGTGGCGATCATGCGCCCGCGAGAAACGCGCTGGGATTCCGGAATCGTCTGCGACCAGATGGGATCGGGCGTGCTGGCGTCCAGCGCCGCAATGCCGGAGGGACCGCCTCCGCCCTGGCGATAGTAGGAAGTTTCAATTTCGGTGATGCGGCCGAGTTGCACGCGAAGGCGCATGCCCATGAGCAGCAAGTGATCGCTCTCGTGCATGGTGACCATGCAGCCGATCTGCTGCATTACCAGATCCGAGAAGCAGAGGCGGAAGTGGCCTACGGACGAAGCAGTGCCCCAGAAGCCATCGCCGACGCCCATCGGCTGATCGTTCTCCGAGTAACGGACATCCGCCGCGAGCGGCAACTGCTTGGGATCGTGGGCGACTAACGCATTCAGATATTCGGTGGCGAGATTTTCCAGGCAGGCGCGATTGCAATCCGCCGGAATTGGGCCCGTGGCATAGGCTCTTGGAACGAAGCGCCCGCCAAACAGAGCGAGCGCCACGCAACCCACCGCACAAATCATAAGAAATTTCACTCGCATCGGATTTCTCCTTCCGCAGACATCAGCCGCGCGTTAATGGCCCGAACCCTCGGTCCAACCATTGCCTAATCCGTAAGAAAGCGTGACGAATGGGAACGCTTCGACTTCGTGAATTTGTCCGCCGCGAATTCCGAATGTTTCCATCGTGTCGAGACACAGCATCATCGCAGGTGGCGGTCCGGGAGGCACGCCCCGGCGCGTGCCGTCTTCAACGAAGAGCGGGAACGTGGCGACCACGCCTTTCTGCTCGTCAACCACGAGCACGCGGCGCGGACGGATTTTCGTAATGAAATTCAGAATTTTCGTCGAGATCTGCGCCGAGCACGTCATCATGCTCATCTTCAGTTGATACTGACCCTGAGTAGTATTTGGGTTGGGCAAATTGGGCGAAGGCATCATGCGGCCGCCTGGCGCGGGATTGTTGACGGTCTGATAGCCGTTTTCGTGGCGCACGCAATCATCGGCCAGATCGCCGATCTTGCCGTTGTCGCCTTCGAGGGCGTCGAAATAGGAGTTGGCGGCCCAGACCATCACATCGCGCGGAGTGCGTTCGGAGGGTGGAACGTCCTCCACGAGATCCGCGCGCGGCGTTTGCAGCAGCGGCAGCGCGGTTTTGTCCACGCCGCGCGTATAGATGTGCTCGATTTCCTCGATTTGATGGCGATCGACTTTCAGGCGGACGGCGACGAGCGAATCCTGGCCATTGATTTTCAGGCGCGCCTGTTCGGCCACCTCGCCGGATACGGGATCGGCGACAATGATCTTGAAGCTGGTCGGCTCGACTTTCGAGAGCCAGAACATTCCTTGGCCAATGTTCAGCTGCGCCGAATTTTCGGTGAAGCGCACGTCGCGCGCTAGCGTGGGAAGCTGCGAGGGATCGCGGGCGAAGATGGCGTTCATGTAGCCGTTCATGATGTTGACCAGACAGGCGCGGTCGCAGGGCTTCACAATTGATGCGCTCCATTCCGGCGCTGGATTGGGCGCGTAGGGAAGCTGCTGGGCGCGGGAATTCCCGGGCGCAAATAGCGCAGCAATCAAAGTGAAGCAAAGCGTTCCGCAGAAGCGGCTGGTTTTCATGTGAATCCACCCCCGAGGGCTGGAAGCTATAACTTTTTCGGCAGTCCCGCAAGGGTAGATACAAATTCGCCTCCGCGGCGCCTTAGCCCGGTCCGAACCACGTTTGACTATCATTGGGAATCAGTTGGCGGTGGCGTTGCCGGAGGCGACGCAGGCGTCGAGGGCATCGTGCGTGGCGCGGGCCCAGCGAGGAAGGGCGCGATTGTCCATGTATTCGAGGACGGAGCCGCCGCCCGCGAACGTCTCGTTGAATTCGTAGAGGACGGGATTCTCTTCGATCTCGTCCTCGTCGCGCGGACGGACGAACTGGACGTCTTGAAAGGCTTTGAATTGCGTGGCGACCGCGGGGCAGCGATCCGGCGAGAGCGTCCAGACGCTGACTTTCAGGCTGTGCTTGAGTTGCTGGTAGGACGCGGACGGCAGCTCGGCGTGAAGCGATGCGAGTTGTTGATAGAGCGGCGAGCCTTGGGCTTCACGTACCACTGCGCGGAGCACAGCGGGCAGAGATTTCGAATCTGGCGCGTCTTCAAAGACGATGGAGTATTCGCGGAGGTCGTTCAAATTGCTGCGATGGACGCGCACGGCGATGAAATCGCCTTCAGCAAGTTTGATGGGAAAGAAATCTTCAAATGCCGCTGGAAAAGTCTTGGCTGTCCAATCGCCGCTCGACGGATTTTGGGAGCGAACCGGCGAGCACAAAATCGCAATTGCTAACGCGGCAGTGGCCGCTGCGATCGCGGCACGAGCGCGAATCATTTTCCAGCCGCTGCCGAAGACTCAAGGGCACGCGAATCTGCCTCCTGGCGCAGGTCGGCGATGAATTGAGCGACTGGGCGCGGGCCGAGGTCGCCGCGCGAGCGATGACGAACGGAAACCGTGCCGGCTTCAGCTTCCTTGCCGCCAAGCACCAGCATGTACGGAACCTTTTGCAACTGCGCGTCGCGGATTTTGGCTTGCAGTTTTTCGTTGCGATCATCGAGGTGGACCCGGAAACCAGCCTGCTTCAGTTGTTCGATGACAGTGCGCGCGTAGTCGATAAATTTTTCGCTGAGCGGCAGAACGGTCGCCTGCACGGGAGCGAGCCAAACGGGAAACGCACCGGCGTAGTGTTCGATCAGGACGCCGAAAAAGCGTTCGACCGAACCCCAGAGCGCGCGATGGACCATCAACGGCGCATGTCGATCGCCATCCTCGCCGACGTATTCGAGATCGAAACGGCGCGGCAGATTGAAATCGAACTGCACGGTGGAAAGCTGCCACGGTCGGCCAATGGCGTCAACGAGCTTCACGTCGATTTTCGGGCCGTAGAACGCGGCCTCGCCGGGAATGTATTTGTACTGGACATTCATACGCTTGAGAGTGCTGGTGAGAGCATCTTCGGCGCGCTTCCATTCTTCAGGAGTACCGGCATAAATTTCCGGATGCGATGGATCGCCGCCGGAAAGCTCAACGACGTAGTCGCTGAAGCCGAAAACGCGCAGAACTTCCCAGGCGAATTCGACGCAATCCTGAATTTCCTTTTCGATCTGGTCAGGCATGCAGAAGATGTGCGCGTCGTCCTGAGTAAAGCCGCGGACGCGCATCAGGCCATGAAGCACGCCGGAGCGTTCGTAGCGATAGACGGTACCGAGTTCGGCGAGGCGCACGGGAAGATCGCGATAGCTGCGCAGGCGCGATTTGTAAATTAAAATGTGGCCCGGGCAATTCATGGGCTTGAGCTGATAATCAGCCTTTTCGACTTCGATCGCGCCGAACATATTTTCGCGGTAAAAATTGGCGTGGCCGCTGGTCTTCCAAAGATCGAGGCGCATGATGTGCGGCGTGTAGACGAGATCGTAGCCGCGGCGAACTAGCTCATCGCGCAGCCAGTCCTCCATAATGCGGCGGATCGTGCCTCCTTTGGGATGCCAGAAAATCAGGCCGGGGCCGGCTTCGTCTTCGATGCTGAAGAGATCGAGCTCCTGGCCGAGCTTGCGATGGTCGCGGCGCTTGGCTTCTTCCAGGCGATGGAGATATTCGTCGAGCTGTTTTTGATCGACGAAGCAGGCGCCGTAGATGCGCTGCATCTGTGGATTCTTTTCGTCGCCCTTCCAGTAAGCGCCGGCGACGCTCATCAACTTGAACGCCTTGATGCGGCTGGTGGAGGGAATGTGCGGGCCACGGCAGAAGTCGATGAATTTGCCGGTGGTGTAAAAGGAGACCATCGGCTCGACGGCCTTTTCCTCGACCAGCTCGCATTTGAATTGCTGGTTGGATTTACGATAAAGCTCGACCGCTTCGGGCTTGGGGATCAGCTTGCGCTCGTTGGGGATGTCTTTGGAGGCGAGCTCGTGCATTTTGGCCTCGATTTTTTCGAGGTCTTCGGGAGTGAACGGCTGCTCGCGAACAAATTCGTAGAAGAAACCGTTTTCGATCGGAGGGCCGATGCCGAGCTTCACGTCGGGATAGAGTTCGAGGACGGCGGCGGCCAGAAGGTGCGCGGCGGAGTGACGGAAAACCTGCACTGCGTCCGGATCCTTCGCGGTGAGAATCGAGAGCTTGACGTCGCGATCGAGCGGGCGCGAGAGGTCGATGAGCTCACCATCGGCGCGCGCGACCAGAGCTTCTTTCGCAAGGCGTGGGGAAATTTGCGCGGCAACTTGCGCGGGAGTAGCGCCGCGCGGAAGTTCGCGAGTAGCGCCGTCAGGCAGCGTGATTTGGATGGCGTCCATTTTGGTTTTCGTTTCCGTATTTTGCGCGATTTTCGGCGGCCGATGGGGGTGAAAATTCGGACATTACCCATGCACCGGGACGTTCCGCCCTTTGCGACACTCGACCCTTTATTTTCAATGGCTTAGAGGGTGCCAAGGTCGATTGACCGTTCCGCCCTTGGATGCGCTGAAAGTGGTCTGGATTTCTAGGCGAGATGTGAAACCCGCCGCCCGCGCCAACTGCGACCGAAACCGCATTGTCACGACCCATGGCCCACACGCCCAAAAAACCTCATTTAACATAGCATGACCGGGAGAAGATTTCATCCGAATGTTAAGGCATTTCGGTGGACGAGGAAATGGATTTCGACCGGAGTAGCCAAGCATTCCTAATGTCGGTCTATCAGGCATTGCTTCCATTTCACATATACACCTGGTCATAGCTACAGCTCCTTTCGGAAGTCGGACGCGACAGATGTACTGATAAATAGACACTTAGGCATATTTAGTTGTGGAAATAAACTTGCACATTAAAAGCTATGTAACTTGCACTATGCAAGCTAGCGTGAGCGACTACCGGCGTCTCATTTCTATCTAGTTGTGGAGTGGGGTTCGTGTTTGCAATTCCTGATGTCGGCTGAAGGCCTCTGCAGCTGGGGGGCGAGGAGGTTGTATTATGAAGTGGGGACGCAATGGGATCTTCGTTGCCCTATTTTTCGCACTAGCGCTTTGCGCGCTGCCTTTGATGTCGTTGAATGTGGCTCGCGCCGATAATCTCTACGCCAGCATCCGGGGTACGGTGACTGACCCGTCTGGCGCGGGCGTACCCGAAGTGACGGTCACCGCCACGGATATTGCTACTGGCGTCTCTCAGCAGGTCACTACCGCCAGCGACGGCAGCTTCAGCTTCCTCCAGCTCGCCGTCGGCGACTACAACGTCTCCGCCAATAAGACTGGCTTCGAAACCTTCACGGCGGTCAAAATCCACCTCGAGCTCAACCAGGTTTACGTCCTCCCAGTCCAGTTGACCCTCGGCGCGATGAGCCAGGAAGTCACCGTCCAGGCCAACGCCGTCCAGGTTGATACCACCACTACGCAGCTCGGCACAGTGGTCGAAGCTCCGCAGATCGTCAGTCTGCCTCTGATCGGCCGCAACTGGCAACAGTTGCAGGAGCTTCAGCCCGGTGTGGTCGCCTCCTCCGACCGCTTTGGAAGTGACAACATGTTCGCCACCAATGGCGGCGAGTCGCAGTTCAACATGATTCTGATCGACGGCACGGACACTAACGACTTGTCCCTGAACACCGACACGTTCGTTCCCAGCGAAGATTCCATCTCCGAATTCAAGATGGTTACAAGCACGATGAATCCTGAGTATGCCCGGACCTCCGGCGCGGTCCTGAATGCCGTCATCAAGTCCGGCACCAATAGCTTCCACGGAGACGCCTTCGACTACTATCGCGACACGTTCCTGGATGCCCGGAACTACTTCTCCACGTCCGTGAGCCCATTCCACGAGAACCAGTTCGGCGGAACTCTCGGCGGCCCGATCATCAAAAACCACACCTTCGCATTCTTCTCTTATCAGGGAATTCGCGAGGGAGTGCCGCAGACCAGTAACGGCGTTGAGAATGGGGTGCAGACCACTCCGGTCTTCGCCTCCGGTCAGGACACCGGAACGACGCCATTTGCCGGCCTGGCCACTTCAGCCAATATCTCTCCATTCCCGCTGGTTGGAGACGATGGCGTTACTTACCCTGCCGGTACACCGTACTCGACCATCTTCAGCACCGGAGCTATTCCCACCGCCGATATCAATTCCGTCGCCTCTGGCCTTTTGAAGTACATTCCGCCGCCAAACACGACGTTCGGCGGTGCTCCCGCATTCACCTTCAACGCAACCGAAACTCAAAGCCGCAACCAATACCTCTATCGGATCGACCAGGTTTTCAGTTCCAAGGACACCCTCTGGGGTACTTGGTTCAATGAAGGCGTCAACGTCTCGGAGCCCGTCTCCTTCTTCGGCGGCAATCTCCCGGGCTTCGGAGAGAGCGACGGAGAGCATTTCAAATTCCTGACCCTCGCTTGGAGTCACGTCTTCAACGATCACATGGTCAACGAGCTCCGCGGTGGCTATAATCGGTTCAAATACGCCGCCGTTTTCCCAAATCCGGCTACTTCCCCCTCAACTGCCGGGTTCTCTATTACTCCCCAAGATCCTGCGGGTGCCGGAGTGCCTTTGATCACCGTGACTGGACTTTTCAACCTCGGATTCAGCCCCTACGGGCCGCAGCCTCGAATTGACCAGCTTTATCAGGGCACAGACAACTTCTCTCTCAATGAAGGCCGCCATACCCTTAAGCTCGGCTTTGATATGCGCCGCTGGGAAGAGCTGAGCCCTAGCCTGAGCTATAACAGCGGTGAGTTTGCCTTCCGATCCTACGGAGCTTACAGCACCGGGGTGCCCGGCGCGGATTTTCTGCTTGGAGTCCCCTCCTGGTTCACGCAGGCGAGCGGCGGGCTAGAAGACGCGCGGACTCGCCAGTATTACAGCTATGTCCAGGACGAGTTTAAGTACCGCCCCAATCTAACCCTCATCTACGGCTTGGGCTGGACAATCGATACCCCCAACATCAACATCGCCTATAACGGCCACGGACAGATGGCGTTTCGCCCTGGCCAGCAGTCCACCCTGATCGCCGGCGCTCCGATCGGCATCGTCTACCAGGGAGATGCCGGTGTGAGCGCGGCTGGCCCGACTCAATGGAAGAATTTCGGTCCACGACTAGGACTTGCTTACAGCCCGGATTGGGGCTGGCTTACCGGTGGCCCGGGCAAAACTAGCATTCGCGCCGGCTTCGGGATCTACTATGACAAATCCGAAACCGAACAAGCTGGCCAAGTCGGTTTCGGAATTCCGCCTTTCGCCACTAACACCCTGTCGGGCGTGCTCGGGTCCGGCGCCCCGGTGCTAGGCATCAATCCGAGTTTCGCCAATCCTTACGCCGATATAGCTACAGGAGCTACCATACCCAATCCATACCCATTTGCCGGGTATCCCAGCACCGTGGATTACGCCACAACGCCCGGCCTCGAGCCCGTATTCGGTCCGTGCTGCGCCGTAGTCGCCAAAAAATTCCTGGACCCGCGCATGACCAATTACAACCTCACGGTACAACGTCAAGTCGGTGCCACCACGATCGTTACCGTGGGTTATGTCGGCTCCGTGGCGCGCTATCTTTCCTACGGCATGCCCATCAACGTAGTGACGGGGCTCGATGCCACCGACAGCCCCATCTTCCCGTATTCGCTCGGCGTCTATGGTCCTATCGACACGATCTTTAGCGGTGGCAACTCCAACTACAACGCTCTGCAGGCTAGCGTCGACAAGCACCTCTCGAACGGTCTGCAGTTCGGGATCTCTTATACTTGGAGCCGCTCCTTCGATGACACGTCTGGATTCGAAAACAGCAGCTTCGGAGAGTATGGCGGGCAGGGCGGAGGTTACGGCGGCTCGATTCGCGCCAGCAACCCTTATTGCTTCCCCGCCTGCGACTACGCCGCGTCCGTCTTCGATGCACCTCAGAGGCTCGTCATCAGCTACGTCTATCAGATTCCCGGCATGCACGGCGGG
>JBOGNC010000198.1:0-8371 GCA_050747045.1 Candidatus Acidiferrales bacterium
CGTGCGTCCGATCATGCGCTGAATTTCGAGGGTGCGGCCAGACTGCTTTCCCCGAACCGATTCGCGCGCCGTGCGCTCTTCCGTCGAGCGCGGCAGCATGCCGTATTCACCGGTGACCCACCCCTTGCCCGTGCCCTTCAGGAATTGCGGAACGCCGTCATCGACTGTCGCTGTCACGATAACGCGCGTGTGACCAAGCTCAATCAGGACACTGCCCTCCGCGCTGGGAATAAAATCGGCGGTCATTTTTATGGGCCTCAAATCGTGCGGAGCGCGTCCGTCGGTTCTCAAATGCAAATTCCTTTCTGTCTTCGTCTATGGCGTTACGGCGCGATTTTACGCGTCGCGCCAGTTTGCCGACTGCCCTTCTCCATGTCAATCAAAAGCCGGATGAATTTGCAAAAGCGGATTGCGCGGACGTGCCGTCAATGCGCGGGTTTCCCCGAGGGTACTGTCGCAAGGTTAGCCGCCGAAGAAGCGGGCGGCGCGACGGAAGGAGTAGCGGTCGTGATAGATGTGGTAGCGGGAGCCGATGCGGCAGAACTCGGCGGCGCGGGCGCTGGGTTCAAGTCAAAAAAGCCGGTCAGATCGACATGTCCGGCGAGTGTGTCAACTTCCTGCCCGTGAATCAGAATTTTCAGGCGGCGCAATTGGGGGACATTGGCCGCTAGAGTGCGCACGATAGAGTTCACAGCCATCGATTCGCTGAGAATCCCCGAGGGAGTTTCGGAGGCAAGTGAATCAGAAAAATCCGCGATCGCCGTCCCATCCGGCAGGATGTAGAAGCCCAGTAGAGTGGTGCTGGCCGGAAGCGTCCGCTGACCCGCAGTCGGAGGGTTGGCGATTAGCGCTTGCAGAAGCTGGCGCGAGCGTTCCACGGGATCAGATGAAAGCGGCAGTTCAATTTCGACCGGAGCGACTTTGCCGGGACCGGCGGCCCAATAGATTTCCGCGTTCACAGGTTTGTCCGTCGGCGTGGAAATCGGCGGCTCCAGGACAGCACGGCGCGCCTGTTCCTCGGTGGACTGCGTCACGTTCAGACCCTCCATGTGCTTCCGCAGCCCACCCAGACTTAGAAGACCAACGATCACGGCGACGACTAGAACGCCTATGGCGATTTTGATGTTTCGCGGCATCAGGGCGCCTCCACCGCTGGGCCCTGCCGGAACGTTTGGATTGCTCTCTCGATTGCGAGAGAAAGAGGACCGGAAAGTTCAAGCAACGCGTCCGCGCTCGGAGCGCTGATGTTGGAAATCTCGATGGCGACCGCGGGCTCGGCGACGGAGCGCAGGTCGCGCAGCGGAACGGAAGTCGAATTAACCGGCGACCCGGGAAACGCTTGCGCGAACTGTAGCTGCAAAATATCCGCTAGGCGGTGGCTCGCGGATACAAACGGCCGCTGCGCGTTCGGCCACGAAACCAGTGCATTCGCGGGAAGCTTGGCAATCGGGGCACCTGAATTTCCGCCGATGGCAGGAGCCTGAGAAGTTGACGGCGCAGTCTGCTCCGGCGACCAGAATTGATCGTAAAAGGCACGAACGGTGCCCAATTTCCCGGTCGAGCCGACATGGACAGCGATGAAAACGGCGTTGCGATAGGCGTTGGCAATTGCCGCGCGATCATCGTACGAGGGGTTCGAGTCATCGCTGCGGGTCATCACCACGCGATAGCCGTGAGTGAGCAATTGCGCCTGCAAAGTGCGCGCAATTTGAAGGACCAAGTCTTTTTCGGCGAGGCCGTTTTCGCCGCGAGCCCCCGTGTCCGTGCCGCCGTGTGCGGGATCGAGGACGATAATCGGCACCGGCGGCGACGTGGGCATCGCCGCGTGCTGCTGAGCATTTGAATGCAGCGCGGCTGACGGATGTTGCGACGGCTCGGGCGTTTGTCCGGATCGCGGACTTTGCTGCGCGTCGGCCTGGCGCGCCGGGCGGGATGAGGATGGCGCCGCGTGAAGCTGCGAAGGGAAAAATACGGCCGCAGCAAGAACAATAATTAGCGGCAAAAAGAAATTACGCACTGCGGAAAGGATATCAGAAATATTTCCGAGCGAGGCGGCCGGAGCACTTTGCTGTTTACGGCGGAACGGCGGCGCTGCTGGAAGGAAAATGTGTCGCAGCATTCTCATGCTGTTACTTCACCGGAGAGACGTCGAAGAGGTGAGCGCCGAAGCCATCGCGGCGGACGAAAAGACCCGAGCTGCGAAGTTCGTCGGCGTTACGCACGTAGCGGATGTCGTGGAGTTCATCGTTGAACACGTACTCGGGGGACGATAGCGGCCGGCTAAAGTGGATGCGCCCTTGCGACGCGCAACCTGCCAAGTTGACTACAACAACTTTCCAAACTTTCTCCGATCTCCATTCGTAGGCAATCAGATTGCCGCAAGTGCCGTCGCAATCGGGCGTAACGGAAAGCAAGCTCCAAGCACCATGATGGAAAACGTCTTCCTCGGAGATGCGCAGAATTTTTTCGAAGAACTGCGACACAACGGGATCGGCCGGGCGCGGCGCTGCCATGCGCAATGTGATCGGCAGGTAGGTGGAAGCGCCTTCGAGCTCGCCCTGATGATAGAAGCGCATTCCGGGAACAGTGCCCATCAGCACTCCGACCGACGCGATCCGGTCCTTGCCGAACGCCTCCACGGCGCGGTGCTCATCATGATTTGCGAGAAACCGGGCCATACGGCTTTGGTATCCGAGCGGAGCTGAAAGAGCGGCGTGCGCGCCCGGAGCATTAATATCGCGAACGGTGTCGTAAAAAGTTTTGTCGTAGCAGAACGAAAACCCCAAATCGAGCAGGCGCTGCTCGGTGCCCCAGTAGGCTTCGGCGAGAAGAATCAGCCGCGGAACCTTGGCGTGAGCGTCGGTCCAAAATTCGGTAGGCATGGGCTTCGCGTCGCCGAGAAATGGCGCCCAGATTCTCTGGAAAATGTCACTCAGTTGAAGCATAGCCATATCGCAGCGAACTCCATCGCAGTGGGCGGCGATGGTGCGTAGTTCGTCGATTTGCGCGGCGCGCATGGCCTGCGAGAAATGATTCAACTGAGCGGTGTCCCGCCAGGGCGGAAAATACGGATCGCGGGCGAGCGCTATGTAGCGCGTTCCGGTGGGCGGGCCGATTGCGCGAAACGCGTCCGGATCTTTGGCGTACTGCTGCTGCGTGCCTTGAACGTAAAACTCCGGGTGCTGGCTCGTCCAGGGATGATCGAGAGCGGTATGGTTGCCGACGAAATCGAGAAAGAGCGCCATGCCACGTTTGTGAAGTTTGTCGCGAACCAGATCGAGATCGTGCCACGAGCCGATGCGCGGATCGGGAACGTAAGAAGCGACGGAATAGGGCGAAGCGATTACATCGTTGGGCGTCCAACCGGGCAGAGCGCGGGCGTAGAGCGGCGAATTATCGGGATTGGCGAGGGCGAGGCGGCGCGACTCTGGACTGCGCTGCCAGACGCCCATGAGCCAGATGACGTCAAATCCGCGGTTGGCGAGAGCGTTCCATTCGGAATCTGGCACGTCGGCGAGCTTGATGGTTCCACGAAGCCGCGACGAAAGAGTTTCGAGCCAGGCCCAGGTGTTGATCTCATATAGATGGGGGTGCGGTCGAAGCGCGAATGGCGGTTGGGAGGTGAACGGCGGAGTGGTCACGGGCGGCCCGAATTTCCGACATCAGAACGCGCAATTTTGCGACTAAAACGTGCAACGAGACTGTACCGATCTGGCAAAACTAAGTTGTTGATTGTACGGGTACCTAGTCGGCGTTCTACTCGTACTTGTACCGATCTGGCCGAGCAGTGCATCTTCTCCTGCGTGGGGAGCGGATTCGACGCGAAGTTTTGGGAGACGGATCGATGCCGAAGGCTGGAGCCAGCCGACCCGGCGGCGAATTTTTTCTGTCGATACAACATGGCGAACTGACGTTAACAGATTGCGGCCGCCCACTTCCACTGGTCGAAGGTACAGATTAAGTACAGGTACGGTCGGACTGTATTTTGCGTGTAGGGATCGGTAGCTGGCGGCGCACTGGAGTCAATTGGCTGCGGACTGCGCCCTGCTGGCCGCTAGCTTGAAAATTTCAGCGGGAACCAAGGCAGATGGAGTGCGACAACCCGATAGTGTTGCCAGGCAAGCAAGGTTTATGGAGAAGGAGCGCGCACGCTCTTGGTTCGTGGCATTTTTGCCAAGCAGAACTTCAACGACCCACGGGACGCCATTCATGACGACGTGGTTACTACGGATGGCAAAACCGGCGGATTCCCATTCATAGCCGGCATATTCCCAAGGATTGTTTGCGTGCTCGATCATCGATCTGTCTACGGATGTCTCGCGCAGATCATAGGACACCCACGGGCCCGCCCGAGAGTCCGACTCGTAGAATGTCTCGACGCCCACAACTTTTCCGTCCTTGACGTGAATGAGGCCGCCAAAAAGCACTTTCGAGAAGAACGGCGCGAAATTCCGCGGATTCGGAAATTCAAAACGCAGAAAGCACTTCTCCCTCGTGCAGGCCGACGGCTGGATGCCTGTCCAGGGCTTACCTCCGTAACGATTCGCAAGCCGTTCGGCATCCGCGAATGTGGAAGATCCGAGATTCAGAGTTTGGACATCGCTGAGAAATCCGTGTGCACGAGATTCCTGCCTAAGGCCCAGAAAGTAAAGAATGGCTAGGAGAAATAGCGGCGCAAGCACCGCACACGATAGAGCGAGCGCAAATTTATTAATGATCGGCACGAACGTAACCAGCCTCACCTAAACGATCATTGCTTCCGCGACCATACCACATTCGGACGGGAACGATTGCTCAGCGACGAACCTCCGCACCCTTTGCAGACTACGCAAAGGGCCGGCAGCGGTATCTTCTGGTCAGAGATACAGTTTAAATACAAGTGCCCGCAAGATATCTGCCGCGCGGCAGCGGGACAGATGCGATCAGAAAATCCAGCGGAATTCTTGCAGCACGAGGACCGCAATTCCAACCAGCAGCACCGGGATCGTGAGAGCCGCGAGCCTCTTGGTAAGAACCGGATTCCTGGTGGCACGATGGACGATAGGCAAGTTCACCAGAGCGCTCGCGATCGACGCCAAGACAACTCCTTGGCCCGCAAATTTGGCGTACAGCTCTCCATGGACAACCATATTGGCGGCCGCGGCAGACGTGCTCGCGCTGCTGGCAAATCCACCAACAAAACTGATAAACCAAAATCCCGGGTTGCCCAGGTAGCGCCCGGCCAACTTCGTAACGACCTGGATCACCACGAACAGCGCGGCAAAGCCTAGTACGCGCTTCAATGAGACAGGCGATTCGAGACGAATTTCCGCCGAGGCTCCCGCGGTCCTGAACTTCGCACGCTTCACGAAGATCAACGCCACGACCGCCATCGCGACCAACGGTGCGACCGCACTGAGTACCGCAGATGGAGCAAATAGAGCCAGGATTATCAAATTGCGCGCGAACATCGCCAGAATTGCCAGAAGCAGGGCGGCTACCGCTAAATCAGGCGAAGCGCCGTCCGCGGCGAGGGGTTTCGACAACTCGACTGCGGCGGCGCTGCTATTGACGAATCCAGCCAAAAACCCGCTCAGGGCGACGCCCCGCGCGCCGTACGCCTTGAGCAGCACGTAATTCAAAAATCCTATACCGGCGATGGCGATCACCAGTATCCAATCTTGCCTCGGGTTGATAAGCGACCAGGGATCGATAAAACGGTTAGGAAGGACGGGATAAACCACTAGCCCTAGAAGACCCAACAACACGGCGCTGCGAATTTCCGCGGGCTGCAGGCCTCCGGCAAATTGGTGAAGCTCCTTTTTCCAGGCGAGCAGCAGCATCATCAGGATCGCTGCGGCCACGGGCGTGAACAAGTGGCCCTGACCGGCGAGCGCCCCCAAAACGAAAATCACCAGCAGGGCGGCGGACGTGGTTGCTTCCAGCGAACGATCAACCAGCAGAGCTCGCAGATTGGCGAAGATCACAATCAGGAAGACACCGACGAATGCCATGGCGACCAGGGAGGGAAGGAAGAGCGCCGCCGTGGCGCCGAGAAGGGCGGTTAAGGCGAACGTCCTCGCGCCCAGGTCCTTGTTGGACCATTCCCTCTCGATTCCGACGAGGAGCCCGATGCCGAGAGATACCACAATTTTAGGAGCAACGTCAGCCGGCCGGAATCGAGTTACGAGCATTTATAGATGCTATGTCACTATTCAGTCCCGCAGCCCAAAAAACATTCAACCGAGTTCATCTGACGCATACGCGATTAAAAAACGCGCCGATTAGTGCGTCGACACGGCGGAGATGAAGGCGCGGACGTTGGTGGAGAGCTTTTCGAGGTCGGGGACGTGGAGATACATCATGTGGCCGGCGTCGTAATACTGGAGATGGATGCGGCCGCTCGCGGCTTTCGGCAGGAGCAAATGATTCATGGTGAATTCAGTGGCGTAGAAGGGAGTGGCGAGATCGAAATAGCCGTTTTCGACCTGGACTTGCAGGGAGGCGTTGTCGAGCAATTCCTGCGCGAGATCGTGTTCGACGTTGGGTGCGCTGGGAAAGCCGTTTCCCGGGCCGTTGCTTCCCTTCCAGTCCCAATGTTCGCTGGGACCGCTGGGAAGGACTTTGTAGGTCATGCCTTCGCCAAATTTTAGCTCGTCGCGAACGTAAGTATTGAAAGCACCTGTGAAGGCGCCAAGGACGGCATCGTAGGAGGGATCATCGGCGGCGTATTCCTCGAGCACATCATAGGTGGCGGCGTTGTAGCGCGCATCGTAGCGGCCAATGGTGAGGCCGCGACTGCGGAGCAATTCAGCGCGAAACTGCGGCAGATTCACGCGCAGATTCGCGTTGATGAGATATTTTTCGTCGAGGCCGGTAAAGGCGGACATTTTGGCGGCGACTTGCTGCTTTTCGGCGTCGCTGATGTTGGAGCCTTTCATCAGCGCGTCAGTGTATTCGGTGGACGCGAACTGGCGGACTTGTTCCAGGAACGCGGGCAAATCGGCAGGGCGATTCTTCAGCAGATTGTAATGCCAGGCGACGGCGGCGTAGGTGGGCAGATAGAGAATGTAGGAGCGGTCGTCTCCGATCGTGAAGTTCAGGGTGCCGAGATCGAGGACGCTAGATTGGAGCCCGATGCCATTGATGTAAATGCCGTCGTGTTCCTGCAAATAATTGCCGAGAGCGACGGAGCGGAAGGTGCCGTAGCTTTCGCCGTAGAGCAACTTGGGCGAGTTCCAGCGATGATTGCGGCTGATATAGGTGGAAATGAACTGGGCGAGGGATTTCACGTCGGACTGCACGCCCCAGAAATCGCTATCTTTCGCTTTGCCCACGGCGTGGCTGAAACCGGTGCCCACGGGATCGATGAAAACGAGGTCAGCTTTGTTGAGAAGCGAATATTGATTATCGACAATCTGGTAGGGAGGGCCGGGAATCGGCTGCGCATCGCCGGCAACGAGGCGGCGCGGTCCGAAGGCGCCTATGTGTAACCAGACGGACGAAGAGCCGGGACCGCCGTTATAGAGGAACACGATGGGGCGCTTGCTGAAATCCTTCACGCCGCTTTCGGTGTAGGCGGTGGAATACATCAGCGCCTCGGGCTCACCTTTGTCATTTTTCAGCAGCGTGGTGGAAGCCGTGGCAGTGTAAGAGATATTTTGTCCACCAATCTGCTCGGTGTGCTGCGTGACGGAGGATTGCTCCTTTGGCGCGGATTCGGCAGAGTTCGCGCTTGGCCCGGTGGGCTTGGCCTCGCCGGGCTTGGCGGCGGCAGATTGCTGGTTCGATGCGGCCGGCGCTTGCGCGACGGAGCGCGGAGATTGGCCAAGGAAAACCAAAATCGCGATCGCGGCAATGCTTAACTTGAGTTTCATTCGCGGGCTCCGATCGTGGTGCTGAGTTGGAAGATGAATTCGACGGCTCGGACAAGCCTAAAAGCGGCGCTCCGTCACTGCAAGTCCCATCGCTGAAAAAGGAGCGCGGCATCACTTCCCGCTTCCCTGCAGGAAGCGCGGCTATGGCCGACTGCTGCGCAGATCGTTCCGCGACGACAACCTGGATGCGTTCGCGGGTATTTTGCCACAGCCCAGCCCCGGAAAGGTGAGCGTGATTTGATCGAAAGTGCCGCCGGCGGCCGGGATGGACACCGGCGGAGCGTTGATCCGGGCAGGAACAACGCAAGCAGGCGAGCCGCGGCGCGTGGGAATGCGTTGCGGTATAAGATCCTGCCACGCGGAGACGTTGTAGCTGGCGGCGTCGAGCAGGGTGAATTCGTAGAGATCGGGCGCGATGCGCCGCGCGGCGGGATTATCGCCGTGGTCTGCTTGCGCCATTACGGTGACGGTGCCAAGCGGGCGCGGACCGGTCCAATTCACGCGAACGCGGAGGC
>JBOGNC010000199.1:0-8360 GCA_050747045.1 Candidatus Acidiferrales bacterium
TGACCAAAAACTTAGAGAGATTGGTATGTTCGAGCGGCGTTACTCGGCAGGGATACCATGCCGAGAGGCACACGAACGCGTACACGAAGCAAAGTGGAAACGCAAGCGCCAGCGCTTCGCGCAAGTCGATCGCGCGCGTGGTGTCCAGCAGAAACGCGAGCAGCGCAGCCAGCGGAATCCAGGCCACCAGGTAAAGCACCATGCGCCGAAACTGTCCGAGAATGGGATGCATGCGCGGCTCAGTTCTTGATAACCACTCCACCGAATACCGTGGTTCCGTGAATGATCAAAACCTTTGCCGGAGTGGTTGCGTCTGGCCGGGAATAGGTTTCGTCGGCGAAAGCACCGGCAATTTCGTGCGCCGTTACGGAGACGCGCCAAGTGGGCGGAATGAGAATTTCACCACCGCCAAAAACGGCTTCGATCTGGAGCACGGCTTCGTTTCCCTCAATTTCCGCCGCCCTGAAGTCCAGATGAAATCCGCCGAAGACCGCGGAGACCTTGCCGTAACGGAAATGCCGGCTCATGATGCGCCGGTTAAACGACATGAAGACAACGGAGCGTTCGAACGTATCGTCGACCGAATCCGCCGCCGGACGGAAACCTGGCCCGACAAATGACGCGCTTGGACCCGAGGCGGCGCCGCCAGTTGGCGATTCGGGCGGAGGGGGTGGCGGAACATTAGTCGGTCCTTGTGGATTCGCGCCCCATTCTTGGCTAGCGAAGCCGCTTGAGGTCGCGTTCGGCCCCGATCCAGAGCCCGGCGTGAAACCGGCTCCAGGTCCACCGCTCGGAGGCCACCCAGTAGGTGGTGGGCCGTATCGTCTGAACGCGCGGCGTTCTCGACGGGATCGCCGAATCTCGTCGTAGTGCTCGCGGTTGATCAGAAGCCAGACGCCGACGCCAATCATCCACAACGGCCAGAGGCGTCCCATATCGTAGTGCGTCACGTTGCTCAGCAGCCACAGGCCACCGATCACGATCAGCACTGGCCCCCAAAACTGCCCGGTGTGCCTGCGGTACGGTTGTACATCGACTCCTGATGTAGCATTGCCTGGATAGTTGGTTCTAGCCAAAATACTCACTCCGAAACCGATCAGGATTACCGGCCAAAATACCTGAAACAAATACGCTGCGTGCACGATCTCCAACTGGTCGAGCAGAAATATCACACCCAGGACGGTGATCAGGATGCCGATGAAAAGACCCCCGTGCCGGTGCCGATCATCAATCACGATCCGTAATCCTCACTTGAGAGACGGAGAGCCTGGCTGCGCACGCCGAGTAGCGAATTGCGAGCAATCCAAGTCCCGAGGCGACCAGCAGCAGCGGCCAGAAACGCAGCAGTTCGCCTAGCGCCGGCAGATCGGAACGTACCGCCAGGAAATTCCAAATGTTTTCGGCGATCATGGAAATGAACCACAAATTCTTCGCGGCCAGCCCGTCGTAGCCGAACTGCGCCAATTGAAACACGATTCCGACGAGGATTAAAAATCCAGCCGCTAGCAAAGTTCCTACTTGCCACGCGGTCCCGTGGAGACTGAGCCCGGGTCTTGCGTTCAGCATGCGCTTGCCCTCCCGCCGAAATTGAATCGATCTCATGGTGTGCAGGGTAAACGCGGTTCCGCGGAACGTCTCGGACTTTTCGGCGAATGGCTGGATTTTACCGGCGAATAGCGGTTTGTAGCTACAGTTTCACGGTTGCGAGGCCCGGCATTCGCTGAAAATAGCGAAGATCTATGGAGTTTGAATCATTACCGGAGGAAAGGGACTACGGGAAATTCTACGCGGTCATTCCAACCCAGCAGACGATTGCAGCAGCGATACCGGCCATAAAGAGCGCCATGCGCAGGCGCTTCTTGCGGGCACCTAACACGATCAGTCCCATGCTGCACACCAGGAATCCAATCTCAAACCACAGCCGCCGCGAACTTAATTCGCTGCTCCAGTTCCCGGCCTCACCCTGCAACCAGGAAGAGGCAAAAGTCGTGGCGGAGGTAAGCGAAACGGCGAGCAGGGCTGCCAGCCCCAAACCCTTCGCCCATTCCGGCATCACCCAGTTCCGTTTGGTATCGCGCCAGTCGAGCCACGTTTGCGCAACTACCAAGCCAATCACGATCAGTACAAAAAGAGCCACGCCCCCTCCCAAGCTTTCCGGGGACTTGCCGCCAACTAACCTCTCTGCGCGGGTGCCGCCTGCCCCTCAGGCGGATCCGATGCCTTGGCATGCACCTCGGCTTGCTTCGCTAAACCGACCCCGAAACTTCATTTCCCGTCGAACGATGAGGCGCGACCCAAGCAGTACTAGACCGGTGTCCCCAGCGCGATTTCTCGCGCCGGGGGCAGGACGACCCGCCAGGAGCGTTCCAACCGGTTTCCGTCAGCGAAAATTGTGATTGTGCCTTCATACACCCTCTGAGATGCATTTGACATTGGCAATCGCCACACCAAAGTTAAAAATTTCGCTTCGCGGGTGAAAGTTGCCTGGCGTCGTTTATCCTCAATGTCTGCAATGCGCAAGGCGTTGACGCTCGATCACTTCGTAACGCGCTGGACATGGAAAGCCGCTCTTGGGCAATTGGACCGGAGATGCGGATAACAAAAGTGCCCACGAAAGAAGGTTTTTGCACGGACCAGGCAGGGGGCGCCAGAAGTCCTGTACGCCAGGTATTAGTACCGCCTCCGACAAGCTCACTTTAATACCGCATGCCGCCACCGGCCCTGATCCATTGTGATTCTCACAACTCTACTCGCGTGCCACAACGGGCCGGCTTTGCGAATCTGCTACGATGACTGAGCACCCATGCGAAAACCCTGGACAATTGCCCATCGCGGCGCCTCAGGCCACGCTCCGGAGAACACTCTAGCTGCCTTTGAACGCGCCGTGCAGTTGGGCGCCACCTTCATCGAGACTGACCTGCACCTCACCCGCGACGCCCGCTTTGTCGCCATTCACGATGGCACTGTTGACCGCACCACCAACGGACACGGCGCGGTCCATGAGCTCAGCTTGGCGGAACTTCGAGAATTTGATGCCGGGCTGTGGTTCGATAGGCAGTTTTCCGGGCAGCAGATTCCTACGCTCGAAGAAATTTTGGATTTTTCCTGTAAGCACGACGTGGTTTTCTATTTCGAAATAAAGTATGACGCGGCGTGGGGAATGCATCATGCGCTCGCTGCCGCGTTGAACGCGGCGGGCAATGCCGCACGCTCGATCGTGATTTCCTTCGATCCAGCCACGTTGCTATCGCTGCGTCGGCTGGACGCGTCCATCATGCTGGGCTTGCTGACGGAGAATGACAAGCTTACCCTGCCGAAAACGGCTCTGGATTGCGGTGCGCGCCAGATTTGCCCGCGCTTTGATTTGATCGCGCCCCAGCTCGTTTCCGACGCGCACCGCTCGGACCTGCAAGTAGTAACCTGGACTGTGAACGAGCCCGAAAAAATGTGCGCGGCTATCGACGCTGGCGTCGATGGCATCATGACCGATCTTCCCGACCGCCTCCGTGCGGTGCTCGAAGACAAGTAGAGTCAACCATCGCACTCCGGTGCGCGTGAGTTTGCTGCCGCCGCGGTTTTCAGCAGCCCCGTCGCGCGAGGGCATCGCGCTTGCTTCAGGATTTCGATCGCATTCCTGGTTGGAACGCTGCGAATAACCGCGCGAATTCAACGAGCGATAGTTGCTCGGCGCGAGCGTCTAGTCGCAACCCGCACGCTGCCAGCACCTCTGAAATTCGCTCTGCAGTCGCAAGGGCGCGGAGATTGTTGCGCAGGGTTTTGCGCTTATGTTCGAAGCACGCGCCCACGAATTTCAGGAATCGCGGCTCGTCTGAAATTCCAAGCTTGGCGCGCTCGCCTGGCAAATTCATGCGTACTAGCGCCGATGCGACTTTCGGCGGTGGCCTGAACGCGCCCGGCGGTATGCGCAGAAGAATCTCCGGCCGCGAATAGAACTGACATGCTGCCGAAAGATAGCCGTAATCGCGTCTGCCCGGTTTCGCGGCGATCCTCGCGGCAACCTCCAACTGAACCACGATGTGAATCGATCGTATGCGATCGGCGTGGGCGAATAGCGCGGTGAGGATCGGCGATGTGATGTAGTACGGTAAGTTCCCGTAGACGCGGAATTCGGCGCCGGCCAACCTCCCCAAGTCGAGCCGCAACGCGTCGCCGTGAACTACTTCGACGCCCGGCCATTCCGTGGAATTCGCCTCGGCTGCCCGGCTCAGACTGCTGGCCAGTTGGGCGTCGGTCTCGATAGCAATCAGCCGGCGGCCCAACCCGGCGAGCAACCGCGTCATTTCTCCGTGACCGGCTCCAATTTCCACCCATGTTTCGTTTTCGGCGGGCGGCAAAGTTTGCAGAATGCGATGCTGCCAGCCCGAATCCGCGAGAAAATGTTGGCCAAGCCGCTGTCGAGCCATGGGCACCGCGAGTGTAGCAACACATTCGGAGAGCGGCAATTCGCCAGCAATAAAGCAAATAGTGGGCTGATCAAGCACTCCTCAGGTCTTTGCTTCCACCAATAGGGGCGCTCCACCTGATGGCTTTAGTCTATCCGTCGAGAGACTTTGGAACTGTAAGCTCGTGGTCGCGGCATCCGCGTTTCAGCCCTCGGAACGTGAGAACACAGTTTGGAGTAAATTTGCGGTCCCGATGGCAATTCGCATATTAGTCGCGGATGATCACCCTCTCGTCAGGTCAACTTTGTCTTCGCTGATCCGAAACTCCCGCGACAACTGGGAGGTCTGCGGAGAGGCTGAAGATGGACAAGTGGCCGTCCAGATGGCTGTTGAGTTGAAACCCGATCTGGCGATTCTCGACTTCCGCATGCCGCATCGAGACGGGCTCAGCGCCGGGCGGGAGATCCGGGCGCGTGTCCCCGGCATTCGCATGCTCCTGTTCTCGTTAACAGAGGGCTCGTGCCTCGAAACGGCGGCACAGGCGGCCGGTTTCCAGGGGGTGGTCGAAAAGTCTGGCAGGACAATTGTCCAGGCCATTCAGAAAGCGTTGGATTCCGGGGGCGCGGCTGAGTCTGGGCGCCGCCCGGTTTCTTCGTGAAAAAACGTGAGCCATGAGCTTCAGCATCCGGAGCCTCCGCTCGACTCACTGCGAAGATGACCATGCATGGCCCTGGCGATCAGCGCGAGCAGCGATTCAGAGCTGCTAACACCGGAGTTGAAGTCCGCGCCGGGCACGGCCGGACCCCCGTTAGGAATCAACGCGATTATCGGGACGCCCGGGTATTTCGTCTTCAACCAGGCGACCATTTCGGCCCTCGTCTGGTCGGGTGCTGCGTGCCCCACGATGAACAAGTCGCATTGATGCTGCATGCCCAACACAACTTTCGCGGCCTGGTTGCCGACTACGCGATCAACTTCGTAGCCAAGAAGCCTGAGTGTCTCTGTTGGTATGGCGGACGTGTTGTAATCATAGATGATCTGAAAGACGACGGGCTTTCTGCCGTCATCCGTGCGTACGTTCAGCCGAGCGACGATCTCGTTCGTCGGGAGATGCATCGCGAAGCATTCGTTGCTCGCTTTGTGGCTGATTTCCAGTAGCTTTGCACGCGCCTCCAGCAAGCCCGCGGCGCGCCCCCGCCACACTGGACCGCCTTCGGACACCTCGAAGAGATCGTATTCTCGTTCCATCGTCAATCTCGCAAGTTGATCAGGGCGTCCGGAGGGGGGAGGGGACTCCATGTTTCTATCATCGCCAATAGGCAGAATACAAGCTGCACGAAAGTTATAGGAGGCGGTCCTGGGCTCATCAATCTCTTCCCCTAACCAATCCATGGCGGCATTTCGCGACACCGGGTGTTCGCATTCCGCGGCGCGCGCCGGAGATCAACTTGACGAACCCGCGAGCCATCCGCTACCGTTTTCCTTCGCTCCTGTGCCCATGAAAATTCTATTTGTAGCTTCCGAGGGGCTTCCTTATTCAAAAACCGGCGGCCTCGCGGACGTTATCGAAGGCTTGCCGCGTGCGTTGCGCGAGTTGGGCCATCAAGTGGCCGTTCTGCTGCCGCGCTATCGTGGGAACAAGGTCAGCTCCACGCTCGTTTCCAGCGTGACCGTTTCGTTGGGCGATAGGCTACGCTTTCCGGCTCTTGGAGAAGGGCCGTCATCCAATGGCACGCGCTACTTTTTTGTGGACGACCCCGAGTTTTTCGATCGCCCGCATCTCTACGGTAATAAGAACGACGACTATCCCGACAATGCCGAGCGTTTTACCGAGTTTTCCCGCGCCGCGATCGAATTCGCAAAGCGCGTTTGGCTGCCGGACGTGATCCATTGCCACGACTGGCAAACGGCGCTCGTTCCGCTGCTGCTGCATACGCAATATGCAAAAGATCCGGTGGTGCGTTCGCTGCCCGTGGTGCTCACGATTCACAATCTAGGTTATCAAGGAATCTTTCCGCGGGCCGCTTTGCATACGGCAGGCCTCCCCGAATCGCTTTTCACCATGGATGGGCTGGAGTTTTTCGGCAACGTCAATTTTTTGAAGGGCGGTTTGATTTTTGCCGATTATCTGACGACCGTTAGCCGCCGATACGCGAAAGAAATACAGACGCCGGAGTACGGCTTTGGCCTGGAGGGCATTCTCCGCAACCGCGCCGAGCGTCTGGTCGGAGTTTTGAATGGCGTCGATTACGCCACTTGGAGTCCCGAAGTCGATACGCTCATCGCGCAGAACTACTCCGTCCATAATCTCGACGGGAAAAAAGCGTGTAAGAGAGATCTCCTGACCGCGTTTCATCTGCCTGAAGAAAACATGGACCGTCCTCTGATCGGCATGGTCTCCCGTTTCGTGGACCAGAAGGGGTTCGATCTGATCGCGGAAATCTCCGCCGAGATGGCCAGCGAGAATGTCGCGCTAGCCGTACTAGGAACCGGCGAAGCCAAATACGAAAATCTCTTTAAGCGCCTGGCGGAGAAATATCCCGCGCGCATTGGCGTAAAAATCGGGTACGATAACACGCTCGCGCATAAAGTTGAGGCTGGCGCGGACATGTTCTTGATGCCTTCGCGCTACGAGCCCTGCGGCTTGAACCAGATTTATAGTTTGCGCTATGGGACGGCGCCGATCGTGCGCGCCACGGGTGGCTTGGATGATACGATACAGCCGTTCGACGCGCAGTCGCTGCAGGGCACCGGGTTCAAGTTTGAAACATACTCAGGTGCGGCGCTTTTGGATTGCACTCGCGGGGCGCTGAAGACGTTTCGCGACCGCGACCAGTGGCGCGCCTTGCAGGCCAACGGCATGGCCAAGGACTTTTCGTGGAAGGCCTCCGCAGGGGCCTATGTCACATTGTATGAAGCGGCGAAAAGGGCAAGAATCCCACGCGTCGTGGGAACATCTAAACGTTAGTGCGTAGAGCTGGAGGGGTATCCGCCCTACGCGACAAGGGGAGAAAATGGCAGATAACAGCATCCCGTCAGTGACTGATTCCAGCTTCCAGGCGGAAGTCATCGACGCAAGCAAGACTCAGCCGGTGATGGTGGATTTCTGGGCCGACTGGTGCCGCCCGTGCCACATGTTGACGCCCACGGTCGAGGAAGTTGCCCGCGAGCAGGCCGGCAAAGTCAAAGTCGTCAAGCTCAATATCGACGACAACATGGGCGTGCCCGGCAAGTTCAACATCCGCGGCATCCCCACGCTCCTCGTGTTCAAGAACGGCCAGGTAGCAGACCAGATCGTAGGCGCTGTGCCCAAGGATCAGATCACTAAGGTGCTCGAACGTCACATCGGCGACTAGCCGTGGGTCCAGGCACTGGCCGAGCTGCCCGAGGGTCGAACTACCCATCTGAATTCACGGCCATTCCGGCGCACTCGTCGTCAGTTCTACCGGCGCTGAAGGCGGTAAATCATCTCGCTGTCTTTCCCGTTTTCGCGCCAAGTCCAGTGTTCGACGATGTGGTCCTTATCCTGAAAATCCAAGACCAATCTGTACTCATGGCCCACCGCAAGGTTCGGCAAATTGCCCGCGTTCTGAAACTCAAAAACCAAGCTCTTCACCGCTCCCGCCGGAGGAATGGCGCGCATGTGCGGCTGGTTGTTGGTCGGGCAATAGTGCATCAACGAGATCGTGTTTCCGTCGACGCTGTATAGCGTAACCATCGCTTCCATCTCTGGCGGATAGAGAGTCTCCATCACGGCCGTGTTTCCCGCAATCATCTGAAACGTGCTTTTCACTTTTCTTCCGTGCCCGTCGGTCCCTTCCCACTGGCCCGTGAGGCTTTGCATTTGTCGAAATGCGGCGGCCACGCGGCTCGAACTCGCTGCCGTCGCGGCGTAAACTGTCGGCGTAATTGCCAGCACGGAAATACAAAGTATTCGCCTCACCGTCTCCTCTCTTT
>JBOGNC010000200.1:0-8350 GCA_050747045.1 Candidatus Acidiferrales bacterium
GCGTCGCGGGCGACGACGAGACCCAGGGTGAAGATTTTTTCGCGGGCGATTGCAGGTGATCGTCATCATCCTGCTTTTTGCCGTAGAAATCCCACTCGCCCGCATTGGGCGCTGAGGAAGCCGCTGCTGGTGAGTCCGCGGGGGTTGGTCGCGTGCGCGAGCCGCGCACCGGTGCGTTCACGTCTGGTGACGACGCATGCACCGGACCGCCATATTGCGTCTTGCCCATCACATAGCCGAGAGAAAAGAACACTCCGCAAAGCAGCACTACGCCGAGGAAAAGTCCCACCAGGTGCCTGCTTTCGAGCACCCGGTCGCCGCCGCCGCGTTTTCCGCTTCCCGCCATCGTGGCTTACTTTTTGTCCCCGGATTGCTGCATCCAGTACGTCACTAGATCCATGGGCACGGGAAAAACCACGGTTGTGTTCTTTTCCGTGCCGATTTGCGCGAGCGTCTGCAAGTACCGCAATTGGACCGACACCGGCTGCTTTTCCAGCACTTCGGCGGCCTCGGAAAGTTTAGCCGAAGCCTGGAATTCTCCGTCAGCGGCAATCACTTTGGCGCGGCGCTCGCGTTCGGCCTCTGCTTGCCGGGCGATGGCCCGCTGCATATTCTCCGGAATGTCGACTTGCTTGACTTCAACCTTCGTTACCTTGATACCCCAGGGGTCGGTATCCTGGTCAAGGATTGTTTGCAGCTTGGCGTTAACCTTTTCGCGCTCGGAGAGGATTTCATCGAGCTCGAATTGGCCAACCACGCTGCGCAGGTTGGTCTGCGCCAGTTGAGAAGTGGCGTAGAGATAGTTCTGCACCTGCGAAATGGCGCGGTTGGCGTCTACCACGCGAAAGTAGCAGACCGCGTTCACCTTCACCGACACGTTGTCGCGCGTGATCACGTCTTGCGCCGGTACTTCCACCGTATCCACGCGCATGGAAATGCGTATCAGTTTGTCGATCGGCCAAACCACGATCCGCAGACCCGCATTCTTCGGTTCCGGGGCCATGCGGCCCAGGCGCAGCACCACGCCGCGCTCCCATTCCTTAATCACGTACACGGAATTGAAAAACCAGATCAGAAAAACGATTACGCAAAATGCTACTACAATCGCGCCGGCATCCATCGTCCCCTCCCCTGCCCCTAGACTACTTCGCCTGCGAAGGCTCGAGTGATTCCACTTCCAGCGTCAGGCCGCTGATTTTCTTCACGCGCACGCGCGCGCCCTGCGGCACCGGTCCGCCGGATACCACCGCGCGCCACAATTCGCCGTGGACGCGAACCAGCCCGGCTGCGGCCGTTCCGATCGGCTGAACCACTTCCGCTTCCGTTCCCACCAACTCCTCTTTTCCGGTGGCCGGTTTCCAACGATACGATCGAAGCACCAGCCGCATCAGGACGATGATGAGCACCCCAAACGGAATCGCCACTCCAAACGCGACTCCGGCACTCACGCCCATGCCCGTCAGTGGCGTGCGAATCAACACCAGCGCGCCCAGCACCATGGCGATCACACCTCCGACGCCCAATATGCCGTGCGTGGGAAATTTGGCTTCCAGAATAAAGAGCACGAAGGCGGCGACGATCAGCAGCAATCCGGTGAAATTAATGGGCAGCAGGTGCATGGCGAAGAGCGCCAGCACCAGCGCGATCGCTCCTATCACACCTGGCGCGAACATTCCCGGATGCGTGAATTCGGCATACAACCCAAGCACCCCGATAATCAGCAGCACGAAAAAGACGTCCGGTTGCACAATGCGCGAAAGAAATTGTTCGCGGCCGGTCATTCCGATGGGCGCGAGCACCGGGTTCGGCAACGACAGCGTTTCCTTCGACCCGTCAAGCCGCATGATGGTGCGCCCATTCAGTTGCGCCAGCAGATTTTCCGGCGAAGTTGCGATCAAATCGATCAGATTGCCCTTTAGCGCTTCCGTATCGCTGAACGCCTTCGCGTCGCTCACCGCGGTCATGGCGAGTTCGACGTTGCGCCCTCGCTTGCTGACGTAGCTGCGCAGAAACGCCTCGGCATCATTGACGATCTTTTTCCGCAGCGTCGGATCGATCTGCACCGTCTGCCCGCCGAGTTCCATGATTGGCGACGCCGCGCCGGTTTCCGTTCCGGGCGACATCGCATCCACGTCCGCCGAAAGCAAAATGAAAAATCCAGCCGACGCTCCCCGCGAGCCCGACGGATAGACGTAAGTCACCACGGGCACGTGCGAGCGCAAAATCGACTGGATGATCTGGCGCATGGAATCGTCCAAGCCGCCCGGCGTGTCCATGGTGATCAGGATCAAGTTGGCGTGTTCGCCGTTTGCCTGCGCGATGCCGTTGGTTATGTACTCAGCGAGGACCGGCTCGATTTCGCCGGAAATTTTAAGTTCGACAACTTTGGAGGATGATGAGGAATCCGCTGCGCCCGGCGCGGCAGCTCGCGCCACGCCGTTCGTGAAATAACTTGCTGACAGTCCCGCAATCGCCAGCGCCAAAACGAATACACGGCGCCAGTAGAATCGCCGGAACTCGGATGTCTTCACGGGCAGCCATTATAACACCTCTTACGTTGGAAGGGTTGGCCGCACCCAATTGTGCGCGGTGGAAACTAGAGCCGAGCTTTTGAGTCGGAGGGACTCCGCCTTCCCTTTTTTATCTTAGCTCTTCGCATGGCCTCGAAAATGCGACCTTGCTGCGCAGTCGTTGAACTCTCATTTTCGAGGTAGTCGAGGGCAAGATTAGCTTCGTGTGCTTTCAGGTCAAGATGGGGACGGAGCTGGTTCAAAATCCTGATTACGTCGTTTCTAGCGCCACAGAACCATATCCAATAGGGCTGCCTGCGCGGGCCGTGGCCGTACTTTTTCAGGGTTCCCGCCCCGAAATGGGCGTTCATCCTCTCCAAGGTTTCCCGGCGCGTCATCGCTACTCGCAGTGTTACCGTGTATCGTCGTGCTGCCTTTACCGGGCCGGAATTTCGGTACATTCCAATGCACCCCTCTCCGTCAAACAGGCCGGCATAAGCCGCGAAGCGTAATTCGGATCGCGTGAATTCCTTTGGCTCTGACGTTTCAGACGCTGGGCCGCTGCGTCCGGCCCTGGCGAGGGCATCCGTGCCGTTCACAGCGGCTCCGAGTAGCCGAAGCTGGCCCACGTAATGCCGTGCTCGTCCGTCACGAAATTATGAGGTACGAAGGACTGAAACATTAATTTCTGAAGCTGCTCGAATCGCTCCATTGCCCTAACGGATTGAATCCCGATCCTGACTTTGAGACCGCCTTGCTCAAAGTAAAACCCGCACTGCTCGGACGGCTCGATAACCTCAAACACGCGGCTCCGAAACTCTTCCAATTTCCGGTAAATCGTGCGTCGCAAATCCAATCTTCGGGCCCAGGGTACCATTAGCATATCAGCTCCCATAGATTCCGCCGGATGCAGCACTGCCGTTTATAGGTGAAAATTTCGCAGCATAATGGTCAGGCATCAGCTCGAATTCTCCCATGTCGCCGCCACACGCCTCTGTACTAAGTAACCGCGCAGTCAGCACGAACGTCACTCCCGCGCCGTCTGCTTGCCGATGCCAAACGGCGCGGGCGTACGCAGTACTTCCTGCACCAGCGGGTTGCGGATTACTCGCTTGAACGAGGCATCTGTTTCCGCCTCGTGGAGCTTTTTGTACCCGCTGTCGCGCGCGAGTTTCAGGTAATGCGCGGTCTCCTGAGCGTTGCCTAATTTCGCGAAGGACTTCGCCATCAAAAAATAGACGGTGCCCGGATCGGGCGCCGAGCGCTGTAGAAATAACGATCCAAAATCGCCCCGCTGCTTGAAAATATCGGGGTTGATCGCCAGCGCTTTTTCAAATGAAAGCGTCGCGCGGTAATAGTCTTTCCTTCCGCAATACGCATATCCGAGGTTGCTGTAGATCGTCGCCCGGTCCGTGGCTACGCTTAGCGCGTGCTTGTAATCCTTAATCGCGCTTTTATAGCGCCCTTTGCCGTATTCCACGGTGCCGAGGTTGTTCATGGCGCCGGAGAAATGCTTATCGAACTTCCACGCTCGCTTGTAATACCTCTCCGCTCTGCCGGTGTCTGCGAGCTGTTGGTAAGCCATGCCGATTTTGTTCAGCAGTGCGGCATTCCTGGGATCGGTGGCAAGAATGCGCTGGTAGGCACCAATGGCCATTGCGAATTCCTTGCGGGCCACCAGGATATCCGCCCGCATTTCAGCCACTTGCCGCGGCGTCATCGCTGTCGCCCGTTCCGATCCTGCTATGGCGGATTGCTGCTGCGGGACTTCAGGGCTCTGCGGAATCCGCTGGGCGCGGTTCGTGCCCAGAGTAAAAAAGAAGAACGGAACGGCGAGAAGGGCCAAGCGCGTCATAGCCCGTCACCTGCTGGGCAGTACTGCCGGAGTGTAAATTAACAGCTATTTCGACTTCGGCGGCTGCTTGTTGTCTCCGCCGAAGATACCAAAAATCTTGCCGAAGATGCTCTTTTTCTTTTCCGGCTGCGCGCTCGGCTGAGATGGGGAGTTTGGCCCGGATTGCGAGGGCGCCTGCGGCGGGATCGCAGCATTCCCGCCATTCGCCGAGGTGGATTGCGGGGGCTGCGTTGAAGGAGGCGGCGGATTGGATCCCTTACCGCCAAACAAGTGCGCGAGCCAGGACACCGGCGCCGATTGTGATTCTCCTCCACCATGCAATTGGCAGTACTGCGTCGGCTCCGTCCCAGCGACGAAGTATTCTTCCTGGGTCTGCGGGCATGCAGGCGTGGCTAATTGTCCGCTCTGGGGGTCGATCATCGCCTCCGCGATCCCCGCGGGCGGCATGAACTGCTGGGTATTCCGATATTGCGGCAGTTGCACCGCGCGCTTCATGAACTCCGCCCAGATCGGCGCGCTGGTCTGAGCGCCCGTCAGATCGATATCGCGGTCATCGTCAAAGCCCACCCAGACGACGCATTCCAAATTCGAAGTGTAGCCCGCAAACCATCCATCGTGCGAAGTGCCGGTTTTCCCCGCAGCAGGAGCGGTGAACCCAAAGTCGCGAACCACGGCTCCGGTGCCCTGATTGATCACGCCCTCCATCAGGCTCGTCACCAGATAAGCGACACGTGGGTCGAGCACCGCGCGCGTTTGCGGCGAGTTCGATTCCACCACGCTGCCGTCGAACGAAACCACGCTGCGAATAAACAGCGGCTCAGCCCGCACGCCGCCGTCGGCGAATGCCGTGTAAGCAGCCGCCACGTCGATCGGCGTCATGTCGTAGGTGCCCAATGCCATGGCTGGCGTCGCCAGAATTGGAGTTTTGATCCCCAACTGGCGCGCCATATCGACCACGCGCTGGTAGCCGATCATCTCCGCGATCTTTATCGTGGCCACATTCAACGAATGCATCAGCGCCTGGCGAGCCGTCACCGTGCCGAAAAATTCTTCGCCGTAATTATTCGGCGTGTATTCCTGGCCGTCGAATTCAAACGTGGTCGGCTCGTCCTGCACCGTGGTCGTCGGAGTAACCACTGGCTGGAGCCCTTGCACTGCATTGTCGAATGCCGCCGCGTAGACGATCGGCTTGAACACCGAACCCGGCTGCCGGCTGGCCAGCGCGTGGTTAAACTGGCTCTCGCCGTAATCGCGCCCGCCCACCAACGCGCGAATCGCACCCGTCTGCGGATCGAGCGCTACCAGCGCCACTTGTGGATGGGGAACCGGCTGGCCGCGTCTCTTCCAGATCGCGTATCGCCGGGCCAAAAGCTTGTCGACGCTTGCCATGCCGATCTGCACGGCTTCGGTTGCATCGCGCTGCAAGTCCGGATCGAGCGTGGTGTAAATCCGGTAGCTCTGGTCTGCCAAATCGGTGGCCGAAATTTTTCCCAGCAGGTGGTCCTTCACCATGTCCACGAAATAGGGAGCCGTGCTGCTGGAGGTGCCACTATTCAGGAATTTCAGCTTCTCTTCTTTCGCTGACTTTTCCTGCGCTGCGGTGAGGTATCCGTCCTCTCTCATCTGCGTGAGGACGCGGTTGCGCGCCTCATAGGCGCGGTCCATGTGCCGCTCCGCTTCCGAATAGTGGTTGGGAGCGCGAATGATTCCCGCCAGGAACGCATCCTCTCCTGCATCGAGTTGTCGAACGTCCTTGCCGAAGTACGCCTGCGCCCCTTCCCCGAATCCGCGAATCGAGAAACTTCCCCGGTTACCCAGATAAATATCGTTGGCGTACAGCTGAAAAATCTGCTGCTTTGAGAAACGCTGGTCGATTTCAAACGCCATCAACGTTTCTTTCAGCTTGCGGCGCCATTCGCGTTTGGTGGTGAAAAAGAACGTCCTCGCCACCTGCATGTCGATGGTGCTGGCGCCCTGCGCCCGGTACCCTCGCCCCAGATCGTAAAACGCTGCACCGACCACGCGCACAATATCGAACGGCCCGTGCTCGAAAAATCGCTTGTCTTCCGCGGCCATCACGGCATGTACCAGCAACGGAGGCAAATCGCTGTACTGAACTACCCGCCGCTTCTCTCGCGAGCTATCGAAAAGGTTGGTAATCAGTTCTGGCTCGATTTCGGCTGATTGCACGTGTGCGCCATTGGGCAGTTGCGAGATGCTGGCCACTTCCGCGCCGCTGAACTCCACCCGTAGCGCATTTCGGCCCTGGAAATAGGAATTCGCGGAAGGGTGAATCTCGATGGTTGCGTCGCGCACCAGCACTTCGCCGGGCGCGGTGCTCGTCTGTCCTTCCTGATACCCATCGTTCAGAAGGTAGGTGGTTAGCTCATTCTCGCGAAGCGGCTCGCCGACGTAGATGTGTCCAGGAGCGGAGAAGACGCTGGAAGTGTTATGGAAAATCTGGCCTGTCAGCCGCTCCTGGATCAGACGCCCAAACGAAATGTAGTAATACCCCACCACTCCGGCACCAGCCAACAAACATGCTAGGGCCAGAATCAAGAGCCCCATGCCGAATCGGGACGACCAAAATCCTCGTGCTATGCGAACGCGCAATCCGTCTCTCCGTTTACTTCACGAACCTCACGGAATCCTGCTTGGGACGCAGCTGGGCGGGCGCGTCGTCAAAGAATGCCATCCTGGGCATCCAGCTAGGCAGACCTGACAAATAACTCATTCCGAGTGGCCTACCTTATGGGATTGCCATTCTAGATTGTATGGTTGTCCGCGTGGGGATGAAACTGCAAAGTGAATTGGTAAACGTACAAGTCAATTGGAACCGAGTAGTCCAGCGCGATGCTCAAGGCCCCGTTCGAATCATCCAACTGAATATCCTGCGGACTGGCAGGGATGCCCAGACCCTGCGCATCTTGCCATACTTCCCGGCGAATGTCGTCCGGTGACTTTTTGGGGTAGGTGGTTAGCCCATACCGCGCTTCCGTGTTGATGTCGTCCTGAAACTGATAGTTGTTCACATAGGGTGGTGCGATTTTGACGGCTCCGATCGCCATGGCCACCAAAATCAGCAGAGTGAAAAATAGATTGAGCTTCGACCCGCCGCGCTCGCTCGCCCGTTGGCCGAAATGCCGCGCTCCGCGCTGCTCGCTGGCACGGCTTCCATCGGATTGGATCGGCGGCTCAGGCACGTCCCCTACGCTAGCACCGCGTCGGGTTAGCGTGAATAGAACTGTCCGCACCTTGTTTGCGATCAGTAAACGGCCGAGTCATCCGGTTTATGGCTGGCGTAGCTGTGTGATGGCCTTTTTGCACCCCAATCCACTCGTAGACAGTACAATTTATATTATAAATGTAGGAGTGCAAAAGTCATGGGTGAACAGCAAACCGCAGGGCCAGACAGCACGGCCGTGCGGGTCGCCTTGTGGCGAGCTTTGCATGTTCAGGCCGATCCGCCACCGCACGTGCTTGAGGATGAAATTGGTCTGAAGCTCGTTGCTCCGGGCGACGGCTGGCGCAGCCGCCCCGACATGGACCCGGAAGGCACTAGCCTCTTCCGCGCGTCGATCGTGGCCCGTGCGCGCTTCATCGAGGATTTAGTGGCGGAACAGGCTGACTGCGGACTCAACCAGTACGTCATCCTCGGCGCCGGACTCGACACCTTCGCACAACGCCGACCCGATGTGGCCTCAAGGTTGATAGTGTTCGAAGTCGACCGACCTGGTCCGCAGAACTGGAAGCGCCAGCGCCTGATCGAGCTTGGCTTTGGTGTCCCGGAGTGGCTGCGCCTCGTTGCGGTTGATTTTGAAGCGGGCCGCTCTTGGTGGGAACTGCTCGCGGCGGCCGGTTTTGACGCGACCCGGCCTGCGGCGGTGGCATCCACCGGCGTCACTATGTACCTCACCAAAGATGCAGTGGCGGCTACCTTGCGCCAGGTGGCTACCTTCGCCCGAGGTTCCACGCTGGCCATGAC
>JBOGNC010000201.1:0-8268 GCA_050747045.1 Candidatus Acidiferrales bacterium
TTCGCGTGCAATGGATGCGCGGAGACATGACGGCCTGGGGCACCAAAGGCCCGGCGGTGATCTGCAATATGAAGGCGGGGCTCAACGACAAAGGCGAAGTGCAAGCGTTGCGGTTCAGCTCGCGCGCATTTTCAGGCGGCGAAACGATGTTCTTGCCCGCGACTGCTGGAAATTTTCTGGGCGCGCAATTAAGCGGGATTCCCAATACGTCTGGAATCGATGAGTTCGTTCAATGGGGAGCGGAATGCGTGGCCTACAACTTCGCGAACGTGCGCGCGGATGCGCATGTCGTGCCGGCGTTTCTTGCGTCGTCGTCGCCAATGCGCACTTCGCACCTACGCGACCCTGAGGGCCCGGCGACGACATTCGCGGCGGAATCGTTCATCGACGAACTGGCGGCCGCGGCGAGCACCGATCCGATTCAGTTCCGGCTGAAATATGTAAATGACGCGCGACTGCAAGCGGCGCTGATCCGAGCGAGCGAGGCATTCGGTTGGGATTTGCGGCCGTCCCCGAACGAGCATACGCACGCTGGCGAAACTGTCACTGGGCGTGGCGTGGCGATTGCACTGCGCGGAGGAACGCGTGTGGCGACAATTGCGGAAGTGGAAGTAAATCGCGCGACGGGAGCGGTTCGCGTGAAGCGGCTAGTGTGCGTCCACGATTGCGGGCTGATCATAAATCCGCAGGCGCTGCGCGGCACGATCGCGGCGAATCTGGTGCAGTCTTTAAGCCGTAGCCTGAAGGAAGAGGTTACGTTTGACGCGAACCGCGTGACCAGCGCCGATTGGTACAGCTATCCGGTGGCGAGAGCTTCGGATGTTCCCGAGAAAGTGGAAATCGTGCTGATCGATCACCCGGAAATTGAGCCGAGCGGGGCGGGCGAGCCGTCGAGCCGCCCCACGGCCGCTGCGATTGCAAATGCTATTTTCGACGCGACTGGCGCGCGCGTCCGTCAAGCGCCGCTTACGCCTGCGCGCATGAAAGCAGCGCTCGCCAGTTTGCATCACGCGTAGCAACGGCTATCGAGTACCGAATGTCAACCCCGGACTACATTGTCGCAATCGGGATGCAATCGGCAGACACGATGAAGTTCGCTCTGCATCAGTTCCTAAAACCGCGCTATTCCGCCGAGAACTCAACCGACGAGCCAGATTTTGCCGGCAGACTCGCCGCAGCAGTCGCAAATTACCTTTTTGAAGTGGATGCATTCTGGCCTAGTTCCGAATTTGCGATGCGCAATCAAGCAGCCATTGAGGCCAAAGCCGCAGAATTGCGCGATCAAGAGCTGGTCTGCCAGGCACTCACGTGCGCGGTTTATAATTTTTCCTACGCCAAATATATAGAGAGAGGCAAGAAAATCGGCATTCTATTTCATCCTTTCTTGGCCTATGTGCGTGCGCTCCAAAGCAATCAGTTTGACGTGATGACTCGGCTCACGCAAAGCAATAGAGTTCCGCCGGAAAGTTTTTTGCCGCTGGTCCGTTTGTGGGGTCTCAGGCTTATGCGGCACTTGCCGTGGACGCCTGATTCAAAGCGAATGTTTGAAGAAGTCGCGCTCTTTGCGGGCACGATTCGGAGTGCTGCTGACTCTCAGCGTGGGACTGTTTCACCGCGCGAGTAGGATGTGAGATCAGCGGTTTGGGTAACCCAAGAGGGTCAAAGATGACCGATTATATAAAGGCAGAATTGGATCAAAACGGCGTAGCCGTTCCGCAGGGTAGCCTTGAGAAAGTAGCCGACCATGACTCCGCTTCTAGGTTCAGTTGCGGCGATGCTCAGTTCTTTCAGCGGGAGGCCTTTAAACATTGGCCCAACCTCGACTGGACGACTCAGCATGTCGGCACGGACCGTTATGTTGTCAAAGCCGATGGGGTGAGGGCAGAGAAGCCTGCTCAAAAGACTTAACCGCAGGGAAGAAATCCAGGACGCGCTGGCCGCCGAGCTCGATCGACAGAGCAGATCCGGACGCGTGATCAGCATCGAGCGCGGCGATCAGTCGTTGACGAGCGGCGGCGAGCGCGCCATTCGCGTCACCGGATCGCGCGAACAGCAAAATTGCCCACGGTGCAAAACCGTGGGTCTTCCAGCAAAACGCTCAGTCTGGCGTGTGAACGCCGGCGGGAGTTTCGATGGCCGCGGCCGCGCCGTCTTCGCGGAATTCCACTTTGTGCGTTTGGTGCATGGGGATGCGCGCTTCTTCGAACGCGAGCTTGATGCGGCGGCGAAGCTCCCGCGCCACATCGTCCTTGCGATTCAGCACGGTGCGCACTTGCAGGCGCAGCACGGTGCCATCGAGGGCAAGCGATTCCACGCCGAGCACGCGCGGCCCATCCACCAGAGCAGGCGACCAATCCGGATCGTTGCGGAAATCGCCGCAAATCTTTTCCAGCGTGGCGAGCGCTCGGCCAACGTGTTCGCTGGAAGGCGCTGTGACGTCCACGAAAGCTTGCGACCAATCGCGGCTAAGATTGGCCACCTGGCCGATCAGCGAATTGGGCATGGTGACAATCGCGCCGGCGGCATTGCGCAGCACGGTGCGGCGCAGTGTGAGATATTCTACGCGGCCGGTTTCGCCATTGGCCTGGATCGTATCGCCCACCACGTACTGGTCTTCTAAAACGATGAAAAATCCGTTGATGAAATCTTTGACCAGGCTTTGCGCGCCGAAACCGAACGCCAAGCTGGCGACGGCGGCAGCGGCGGCGACGGGTGTGATGTTGAAGCCGAACTCGGGCAGCGCCATCAGAACGGCGACCGCAAGAATGAGCGTTGCGCCGACGCTGTAAACTACACCGGCCATGGTGCGCGTCTGCTGCTCGCGCATCTGCGCCACGCGCGTGGGTGACTTGGCGCTCTGCACCAGGCGCGTGGTGAGCGCTTTCAAGATGCGCGCGAGAATCAGCGCGATGACCAGGATCGCGAGAATGCGCAGCCCTCGCGTCCCCTTGTCCATAATCCACGGCGTGAAGGATGGGGTCGTAAAATTCATTGCAAGGAAGCGCGATTATATCACCGGCGCGGGGAAGGGCCGCTCGGTGCGAGGAGGGCGTGCTGATTTGCAAACAGGCGATTGGACGCGGGCGAGCGGCGCGAGGCACAATACCATCCGAGCACCTAACGACGGAACATGTTCCTGAGGGTGCCCCATTCCCGGTTTGCGAGCGAGGGGCCGTTTCCTTCGATTCTGTTGAGCGAAATAACTTCACACCTACCGATGGGTGGAAGTGGCGCGCCCGGGAGGATTCGAACCTCTGACCTTGTGCTTCGGAGGCACACGCTCTATCCAGCTGAGCTACGGGCGCACTTTCGACTGTTTGCAGTGAGATAATTGTATTACTTTTCGCCAGCTCTGGCCATTCGCCGCGAAGCAGCCGATGGCGCTGGCCCGGCTAACTTGCGCGCGATGGCCACCTTGGCCACCGCGTTTCCTCGACGGGACTTTAACCGCTGGTAGTCCTGCCGGAATTCCGGATCCAAACGCACCACGTGATGCACCGCTGATCGAGCAGATGCAAGAGTTCTTGCCGTCTTCGGCTGGCCCACGGGCCTAAGGGCAAGCCGCCGAGCTCTGCGCGACCGTGCACGGTGAATAGCTTTTTCTTGCGCACAGCCCCTGGCTCATGGCCAGAAAATGAAGCTGATTGCCCAGCATCGTGCGCATCCGCACCATCTTGTGACGATGCCAGAGCAGTTGCCGGAGGTCCCGTTCGGCGGGAGTGGGAACCCAGATGCGCGGAAAAACGCTTCGCCAGCAGCAGTTCGAGGATGAGTCGAGCATCCCGCTCGTCGGTCTTCTGCTTGCGCACTTCGCTGGCACGAATCTTCGCCGAGTTTCCGATCCACAGCTCGTGACCCAACTCCCCCAGCAACCGTTCGAACCAGTGCAAGGGGCCTGTGGCCTCGACACCCACGCGCACCGGTTGGGGCAGATTGCGGTAGAAGCTGTGAGCCTCTCCGTTTTCGTGCTCCAGCCGCCGTTCGACTAACTCTCCGGTCGCCTCGTCCATCATCGCGATCTGTTGGTAGCGCGTGTGAAAATCACATCCTATAATCAGCATCGCTCGGCTCCTTTCTTCCGAGCCTTGGTCGTCCAACAGCTGCCAAGTTTACTCGGAGAGAGGAGCCGACAACGTCATCTAATCAGCCACCGGGAAGACATGCCTGAAATCTGGGATGGGAAGCCGGGCAACACCAAGTAAATGCACACGCGTCTATAACCTGAACCTGAGAAAACGGTCCGCGATCGATGAGGTGGGTAAGCGATGCTCGAGAAAAAGCACGTTCATCAACGTCAGACAGCGGTAGACGGCGAACATATTCCTCGGGATACCACCCCCTATTGGAAGCGCGCCCATCGCGACTGGCGCCTCTGGGTCGGCCTGTTCTTCATGCTTGTGGCGATCGCTATCTACGTGATCACTGTCGACTTGTCGGTAGTACCCGGGAATCACCGGCAGCAACCCGTTTCGAATGCCGCGGGAAAATAGGCGAGCCTGATGGACCTTTCTCGATCAGCAATCAATCCGAGTGTGAGCCCGAGATTGCAAACTACGGTGCAGAGCTGACTAGATGAAACAGCCGAGGGTGCCTTCGAAGCCTTGCTCGACTCGACCATCGGGCCAGACAACGATGGGCACCATGTCGCCGTGCTTGCGGGCTTCGTCCATCGTCGATTGGCATAGCTCGACGCGGCGTTCTTCGTACGCGACGCCTTCTGCTTCCCACTTTTTCAGGAGTTTCACGCAAGCATCGCATCCGCGGATGGTGTAGACGATAGGAAGTTCTTGCACGGACGGGCGCCTCGATTCAGCCTTGATAGTGTTGTATTCAGGCGCGATCTGGAATGCTCAACGCCGTGGAAAGCAGCGCGCGCATTTCCTTGATCGATTCCTTGCGCCAATCCGGAAAACGCGGAGCGATTCGCTTGATTACTTCTCTAAGGAACGCCTGCTTTTCAGCTTCCGGCACGGTGCCGAACGTGGCGTTCGCCGGCAAATGCAGATGGGACTTGACCTCGTTCATAATGGTGGCTAGCTCGATGTGTGCTCCTGCCGAGCGTTCGGTGAAGCGGGTGATGTAACGCATATCTTTCGTGTAAAAAACGAAGACCGGAATGGCGCGCGACTTTCCTTCGTTGCTTAGAAACTCGTCCATGACGTCTGCGTTTTCGTCGCGCAGGAAAATTCGCAGATCGATGCCGGTCGCCTCGGCGATGCGAGCCACCGTCGGCAGTTCGCGGTAGACGTCGCCGCACCAAGCTTCCGCGAGCGCGAGAATCTTTGCCGGGCCATTGGGTAGCGCAGCGGCCTGCTTGAAAAATGATATGTCGAGGGCCGTCAGCGCGGAGTCGTTGTAGTAGAGCTCAAATTTGTCGCGATTGACGGCAGCTTGCGCCACGAAATCCGCGTAGCGGAGCCCTTGCTCGAACCGCGCGGGCGTGACAACCGAGGTTGCTTGCAGCATCTTTGCCCTTCCGATCAAACTTATTCCGGGTGAAGCTTAACACATGCCAAGGGAGATCAGGTTCACGTGCAAGTGCGGTGCTCCGCGCAGGTCAGGCTGCCGATGCGAAAGGGTTCTCGATAAGAATCCCGGCGATTCGCTGGCCAGCGTTCAAGTCCTCGGACAGAATTCTCTCGGCGCCGGCTCGCATAGCCGACGCGACGATTAGCGCGTCCCAAAAACTGATCTGGGACTCGTCCTCGATGCGAAAAGCCACCGAAACTTCGGCCGAGGTCGTTTCGCCGCACCACAGCGCGTAGCTGCTCACGACCAGCCTCGCGGACTGTTTGCTGAGCGGCGTCGGAATCTTCCGCGTCGCGTTTACGTAGAATTCCTGAAGCACCTGCACGCTCAGCAGTCCCACCCGTTCCTGCCACAATCGGCGCAGCACCTGCTTCGCGACGTCGTGTTTCGCGCCGCCGTCGATGTCGTGCGCGTAGAGCAACACATTCGTGTCTATGAAAATTTTATCGCTCATGCAGCTCGTCGCGGGAGACCGGCTTTAACCCGCCCATATGAAAACCCTCGTCCAAGAGGGCGAGAGCTTGGCGTTCCGCCCGCTCGTATGCCTCATCTTCGCCCACCAGCGTTTCTATCTGACGGGCCACTAAGCCGCTGATCGAAGTAGACTTGCGGGCCGCGAGAACCTTGGCCTTCTGGATGGTCTGCTTGTTCAACGTGACGGTCAGATTCTGCTTCTCGTTGTCAGTTGTCGCCATTGTGCGCCCTCTTTAGAATTGGCACGTGTAATACGTGTAGCACGTAAACTGTGTAAAGTCAAATTTCTGGTTCGCTACGCTAGCGCGCCTGTTGCGGTGGCCCGGCTTCGGAGCGCGGAGCGCCGGGGCCGGGAGCGCCAAGCGGCTCGGTGCGGGGGCCGTAATGTGGGAGCGGCTGGCCAAGCTCGTAGGCGCCAAGGTCGGGAGCGCGGCCGGTGAAACCATCGTTGATAGTGGGCAGCAGCACGCCTGCATCGACCGGAGCCGATCCGGGACGCAGGCGAAAATCGAAATCCTCGGGGTTGTAAAGGCGCTGCGGATCGGACTTGTTCGGAATCGGCGCGTTCACGAAAATGTCGTAATCGACCAGAACGCTGTGCTGTTCCTGCCCAGCGGCCTGCTGAAATTGGCGCAAAGTTTTGAAATGGCGCGCGACCAGCTTGCCGGAATAATCCGCGGCGATGCCGAACGGCGGCGAATTCCATTCGAACGAATCTTCGACGCCTGGATTCGGGCGATAACCGTTGTAGTCGGACGAGGAGTAATTCGTGAACGTGCTCAGATTGAAGATCGGACCAGCCCAACCGTCGCCCAAGATCAGATTGTTCAAAAAGTGCACATTGGACACGGGGCCGAAAAGGCGGCCCTCACCGATCAGTGTGTTCTGATAGATGAGAACTCCGGCGGGCGTGTCGATCAGTTTCAGCGGACCTCCAGTGGTCGTGTTGTAAACGAGGTTTTGGTAGAAGTACAGCGGGCCGCCGAAAGTGGGCTGGGCGCTGAGCGCGCCGCCGGCGGAATTGAAGCAGCGATTGCGGAACACGCGGATATTGTGGGCGCCACCGTCCGCCTCGATGCAGTTGTCCGCCATGTTGTAAATGTCGTTGTTGTAGAAATCGATGGAGACGGGCACGCGATCGGGATTTTCGTTGGGCGTGCCATCAGGATCGCCGTAAGTGGCGATGTCGATTCCGTCGTGCCAGTTGGCTACGTAGTTGTAGGCGACCACATGGCCCTGACCGTAGATTTTGATGGCGTACTCGGAGGTAATCAGCGCAGGGTAGCCGGGAAATTTGGCCCAGACGTCAGGCCGCCACCAGCTTTGCAGCTTTTCGGGATTGTGTCGGCCGATGAAGACGTTGTCGGCAATGTAAAAATCTTTCGAGCCGGACCAGTTGTCTTCCACGCCGCGGCCGATATTGTAGAGACGCGAATGCTTGAGCGTGAAGCCGCTGGATCCGGCGATGTCTTTGTATCCGAGCAAGAACGCCACGTTGGTGTTGCGGACGGTGATGCCGTCGAAATAATTGTAGTTCGCGGCCATCAGGTTGAAGAGCACCTGATTGCCGTCGCCATCGAAAATTACTTCGCCATCGCCCGCGCTTTTGATCACGATGGGCTTATCGGGCGTGCCGCTTGCAGTCAGGTAATAGGTGCCGTCAAACGGAGTGCCGAGCGCTGGAATATTGCGATCGAAGCCGCCGTAATGGAAGCGACTGTCTTTATACAACCCGGCGTGAATGAGAATGATATCGCCTGGCTGCACGCGCGGAGGCATGACGTAGGAATGATCGGATTCGTCGCTGCCCATGTAATAGGCGGCGAGCAAGCCGGTGAACGCAGGCTGCTGCTTGGGCCCTTTGTAGCCGAAGGGATAGACGTTGTAGACGTGACCGCCCGCGGCAGGCTCAGGTTCTTTGCGCGTGCGCACGGTGACGGTGCGTTCGGCGCGGCCCCTTACGCCATCGGGATCGGAGAGCACGAAGCGGCATTCGTATTCGGTATCCGGCTGCAAATTGAGCAGGCTCCCGGCGAACATATTGGGTGCGACGTAAGTGAAATAATGGCGCGTGCTGCCACGCGGAATTCCGGCGGTGACTTTTTCGCCATCGAGGCGCAGCAACGGAAGGCCCTTGCGCCACTGCGAGTCGCCATTTTTGCGGAATGTGACGTCCACGCGCGCGTTGCGATTGCCGTCGCCTGAAATGCGCCACTCGAAGCCAAGCGAAACGAGCGTGGGGCGCTCGACGGTGAATGCGCCGGC
>JBOGNC010000202.1:0-8257 GCA_050747045.1 Candidatus Acidiferrales bacterium
AATTGCGGCATTCTCGAAGAACAGCGGAACGGTGGAACTGCCGCGAATGCCCATCTTGTTTTCTTCCGCGCCATGGGTAAATCCCGGCGTGCCCCGCTCGACGATAAATGCCGAGAACTTTTCGCCATCCACTTTGGCGAAGACGATGTAAACGTCCGAATACGAGCCGCTGGTGATCCACATCTTCTGGCCGTTGAGAATCCAGCTCTTTCCATCCGAAGAAAGTACCGCGCGGGTGCGCGCGGCTAGGGCATCCGATCCCGCCTGCGGCTCCGAAAGCGCATAGCACGCTAGCAACTCGCCTGTGGCCATGCGTGGCAGAAACTTCTTTTTCTGCGCTTCCGTTCCAAAATACACGATCGGAATTGTCCCAATGCCGGTTTGCGCGCCGAAGGCGACACCAAACGATGCGTAGATTCCCATCTTTTCGGAAAGCACCGCGGCGGAAATCTTGTCGAGCGCAGATCCGCCGAATTCTTCCGGAATCCCAGCGCCAAGAAGACCGATTTCGCCGGACTTCTTGATCAGGTCGCGCAGCAGGCCTTCTTTGTGCTTTTCGAGTTCGGGAATATTGGGGACAACTTCCTTGGTGATGAACTCTTCGGCGGTGCGGCCGATCAGGCGCTGGTCGTCGGTCAAATCCGCGGGAGTGAAAATTTCGTCGGGCGTCGCGGAAGAAATCAGGAAAGCTCCGCCGCGCTTCAAGTCGTGGGAAACCGTGCTCGTGGCCATGGTGGCTGCCTTCCTATTCGATTCGCCGCGCGAGAGGGACTCGAATGCGCGCCCTTGCGTGGAGCTATCTTACACCGTGCCAACCCGCTGATTTCGAAGCGATGCGCGCGAAAGCGCGAATGCAGCACGCCCGTTGCGCTTATCGCTAGGCGACGCGTTCGAGAATGCCGGCAGCGCCCATGCCTCCGCCGATGCACATTGTGACCATGCCGTAGCGCGCGTTGCGGCGCTCCATTTCGCGCAGGATTGTTGCGGTCAGTTTCGCGCCGGTGCAACCGAGCGGATGGCCGAGCGCGATCGCGCCGCCATTGGGATTCACGCGCGCGGGATCGAGGCCGACTTCGCGAATAACGGAGAGCGACTGCGCGGAAAACGCCTCGTTCAGCTCGATCACGTCGATCTGATCGAGTTTCAGCCCGGCAATTTTCAGCGCCTTGGGAATCGCGAATACCGGACCGATGCCCATCTCTTCGGGCGGGCATCCGGCGGTAGCGAACGAGACGAAGCGCGCCATCGGTTTCAACCCGTATGCGCGGGCGCGTTCGGCGCTCATCAAGATTGTTGCCGCAGCGCCGTCGCTCATTTGCGAGCTGTTTCCGGCCGTCACCGTGCCATGCGCGTGAAACGCGGGCTTGAGCTTCGCCAGAGCTTCCATGGACGTATCGGCGCGCGGGCCCTCGTCGGTGTCGAATGTGAATTTCACGGTTTTCGGCTTGCCGCCACTTGGTGAGCCGTTCGCAGCCGCTTCCAGGACGGAATACTGCACCTCGGCGGGAACGATTTCGTCCTTAAAGCGTCCAGCGGCAATGGCAACCAGCGCTTTTTTGTGGCTTTGGAGCGAAAATTCGTCAGCCTGTTCGCGGGTGATGGAATATTTGCGCGCCAGATTTTCGGCCGTCAGTCCCATGTTGATGTACGTGTCCGGATAGTGGTCCATCAGCCAGGGATTGGGCGAGACCTTATGGCCGCCCATGGGCACCATGCTCATGGAATCGACGCCGCCCGCGAGTACGACTTCCGCCTGGCCGGCCATAATCTGCTGCGCGGCGAGCGCGATGGCTTGCAATCCCGACGAGCAAAATCGGTTGATCGTCATCGCGGAAACGGTCACCGGAACGCCCGCGCGCAGCGAAGCGATCCGCGCCACGTTCATTCCCTGCTCCGCTTCCGGCATGGCGCAACCGATCACCACGTCATCGATATCTTTTGCGTCGAGGCCCTTGGCGCGCGCAATCGCTTCCTTAATCGCCAGCGCCGCCAGATCATCCGGGCGCGTGGCGCGCAAGGCTCCCTTGGGCGCTTTGCCTACGGCTGTGCGCACGGAACTTACAATCACCGCTTCTCGCATATTGCACCCCTGCGTCAGCGCGCAAAATCGCCGCGCCGGCAACCCCAAGCGAGGACGCGGCCAGACCGCCTCCACGCGAATAACCTCATTGGATGCCAGCGCAGAAAAAAAAGCAACCGTGGCGCGGAGGCGAATTTCAGTTGCTAGCTGGTCTAAATCGATGTCAGTTGTCTGCCGACACGCGCCTATTGCTGATTGTTGTCTCGCATGATGGATCGGTCGTGCAGCGATATGTCGACATCACCATATTTGACGACTTGGAGGGCGACGCTAGCCTTGCCGGTATAGGACACGTCCAGGTGAGACGGGGTGACCCATTTCATCGAAAGGTTTATCGATTTTGATGCGGAATATGGGTCATGAATAAGCACCAAGATGTCCTTTGGAGATTCTGAACCATCGGTCCACTTCAGATCTACGCTGGTTTCCAGGCTGGCCGTGCCAAAGCCACCCTTCTCCACGGTTTCGGCGCTTGCGAGCCAGCGCCCATCGGGCGATCTAAGCTGCGTCGACCATATGGTATCTACCCCGCCGCAACCTAATATGGCCAGCGCGAAGATTAAGGTGAATACAAACAATCTCGCCGTCGGGACGCCGGGACGGCCTATGTCGACATGCTTGCCGATTCTGCCGTTCGCCCGCGCCAATTCGTTGTGGTTATTCACGTTGTTCCGTGTCTTGCCTCATCGAGTCCGGCAATCATGTTGGTAATGCTGACCGCTGCGAGCGATGCCGGTGTCAGAAGTGTCGCGACTAGTGGAACTGAATCGAGACGACCATTTGGACGGAGATGGGTTCGCCGTTGAGCTTGGAAGGCTCGTACTTCCATTGGTGCAGCGCGCTAAGCGCCGCGCCGCGCAGCAATTCCGGCCCGGAGACGACTTTCATCTTGGAGACGTTGCCGTCCTTATTGATGGTAGTTTCGATCACCACCGTGCCGGTCACGTTCGCCTGCTGGGCGATGGCGGGGTACACGGGCAGAACCGAGGAGACCAGACGCGGGGGTTGAATTTTCCCGCCCACGCGAACTGGCGCTGACGAAGCGGGCTTCGGCGGCGCGGGCACGTTCGGCGCAAGCGCGGCAATGCTGGGAACGGAACCAGCGGGAATGGTGGGGCTTCCGCTGGCGTCCAGGACCGGCGCGGCTCCGGCGGAATCGACCGTGGCCGTCCGGACCACCGGTCGCGCGTTCAGCACGCCAAACGTACTGGGAATCGCGACGTTGGGCTGAGGCTGCGCCGAAGCGACGGGCTTACTCTCCGACAGCGCAGGCGAGGCTGAGCGTCGATTCGAGAGCGCTTCCGAGCTGCGCGGTTTCGCTGAATAGTCCTCGGCGCGAGCAGCCGATCGCTCTATCAAGTCGCGGGCTGTATTAGCGCGTAGGGCAGCGTCCGGCGGCTGCACCGCCGCGCTTTGATCGGGCATTTGCGTGGCGGCTGCGGCGTTGGCATCCGCTGATTGCGTAATAGGAGCTTGCGAAACAGCCGAGTGAGCGGCCGGCATCGCGGCCGCGGATGACGCTAGCGCAACGCCGGCCGGGTTCGCGGACGTTCGCATGTGATAGTAATACGCGCCTCCGCCAGCCACGGCGAGCAACGCCGCGATGCCGATTGGAATCCACATCTTGCTGCCGCTGCTTTTTGAAGTCTTCTCGGTGGCAGGGTTCGCGGAATCGAGCATCACGCCGAACATCTGCTTCGGAACGGGCAGCGCCGCTTCTGACGCGCTTTCTGCGGCGTGTGACACGGACGGCATGACATGCGCGGCGACGGGCGCATTTGCGTTGACCGTCGATGTTTCGCGCACACGTTCGCCGGTTGCCGCGCGGTTTGCTGGGGCCGCGGTCGACGATGCCGACGCTGTTGGTGTAGACGCAGCCGATGCCGCCGGGGCGATCAGCGCGTCGATTGCAGCGCTGATATCGGCGTCGGCGCTTGCCGGGCGCTTCGCGCTTTCGGCAAACGGATTTTGCCGCGTACCCTTGGTGCCAGTGGCTACGTATTCCACATCCTCTTTCGTGCCAATCGAGGCAAACGACGACTCCGGCAACATTGACGGCGCCTTCGTCCGCGGCAGAGCGCTCGAAGCTTGCAGCGCTTCCGCCTGAATAGGCGGTTCCGGCGCCTTTGCACCTGGCGAAGCTAGGGCTGGAGCAGGAGTCCATGAAACGTCCGGAACTTGCTCCTCAGTTGAGGCGATGAGCGATGCAGCGTTCAATCCTGCGGGCGATTCTGCGAGCGATGCAGTGGTCGGTCGTGCCGGTGACGCCGGTGGAGCAGCGGCCGGCTCTTGTGCCGCCGGCAGTGGGATGGCGTTTGACGCCACAGTCACCGCGGGCACGGGCGCTGTCACTGCTGGAGAGTCCGTCGTGGGCTGCGCAGGCGCCATCCTGGCCACTTCCGGGCCGTCGGTGGGGAAATACACGCCCCAGTAGCCCGGTTGCGGGCTGGTGAACTCGACTTCGACGTAGCTTTGCGTCTTGCCGTACGCTCGCACTCTTATTACGCGGCAGATCGCATCCTGCCGCGACTTCAAATTCGTCAGCACCATTACCTGGCCCGCGCTGACGGTGGTGGACATCTTCAATACACCGCCCTGCGGGAACACGATCATCGTGGTGGTCTGCTCTTCGAAAGGTTGCGCTTGCGGCGCCGCACCCGCGGTCGCATTGGGCACCAGAGAGCCGTGCACCTTGATGGGGATCTCAAGCGAGACAGCGTCCGCGCGAAGGTGCGCAGATTCCGGCCTGGGCCGGCCCTTAACTTGCGAATTCTCCGATTCCGCCGAAGAGCTTCCAATTTCGAGGTGTTCTTTTGTAGGCGTCATTTTGCCGCAAACGGCTCGAAGCCGTCCCCCAAACTAGGCTAGTAAGTTCGTACCATGGGATTTTCAAGGGGCGGTGCAAACTGCGGCAATAGTACGTTCGTACCCGTGTGGAACATGTGCTGAAAATTCCTTGGATAAGGAGTCGGGAATGCGTGCACCGCGCCAACCTACTGCGCGATCGCGCATTTGCAGCGAATTGGATTCGATGCGGCTTTGGACCTTGGTCCAAAGCGGCGTAGTCGATCAGAACTGCCGCGAAAGCGCGCCCACCACGGTCCGCGAGCTATCCGATTCGAAGAGCAGAACTGTGTTGCCGTCGACCGTGTAGTAGATCAGCGGGTACGTGCCCAGATTCGTGGTCGCCGAAGCCGTGCCACGGCCATTCGTACCGGCGCTGCCAAGGGAACTCGCGGACCCGAATGGCACGCCCGTGGTCACTCTGCCAGAATTCTCGAAGTCGTTGATGTCCAGGTTTCCGGTGGGAGCACCGCTGGCCGGCACAGTCGTTTGCCCGGCGATATCCTGTTCAGGATAACCGTTGCTGTTCAAGACGCCGTTCAGGTTGAGAGCGAACGCACCCTCAGGGGTGGTAGTGCTGGTCTGCAGGAAACCCAATCCCGAATCCATGTAGTTTGGATCGAGCGAGATCATTTCGATCGTTCCATTCGAGGCCGCGTAGGCAGCGAAATTGGCCGTCGTCCCGCCGTAGGTTATCGGCAAGGCGATTCGTCCCAGGCTCGCGTCCACGGTGTACGAGGTGCTCGTCACGGATTCATTCAGATGCCGGCTTCCGCCGTCGTTCGTGTCCACCGCGCCGCCAGTGACCTCTCCCGATCCGTTCGCGATCACTACACCGCCCTGCGCGTATGGCAAACCGGAATTAAGGTCTGCACCGCCGACCGTGAAAGCGAAATCGCCGCTGAAGCCCGCCGACGTGTAGGAGCCTCGCGCGGTATTCGGCGCGGCATACAGATCGCCGGAAAGAATCGCCGAACTGTCAATCTCCACCACTTTCAGGTGCGTGCTATCCACCGTGTAAAAAGCAAATTCGCAGTTGCAGGCTGCCTGGCTGCTTGTGTTGATAAGCGTGATGTAGCCCCGGCCGCTTCCCAGGTTGCTCGTATCCAGCGAATAGCTGCCGTGCAAAGAAAGATCGGGCGTGCTGGGCTGCGTCGCGTTGCCCGCGTGATTGATGTCTTCCTCGCCGTAATTGGCGGGAATGTTGCCAGCGCCGTCGGTATTGAAAATTCCAGCGAATTGAATCGGATACCCATTTACGTCGCTGCCGGAAAGCTCAAACACGTAATTCCCTGAAACCGAAGTGAGACTGCTGAGTTCCGCGGTGTTCTGCCGGTCAATCGTTCCGCTTCCCGTCGCCGTGCCGTCGAAGCGAACCAGCAGCGCGTGCTGCGAAGGTGCCCCCGCCGTTCCCGCAGCCAGCGTGAATTGCCATGTTTCCTTCCCGCTGAGCGCAGCAGGATTGGTCAGTACGGCCGAGCCGCTGCCATCCGGATAGACTTGATACGAGCCGCTCACGGGAAGGGCCATGGCAACCGTGAACGAGCCGCCGCTGTTGTAATCCTCGATGCCGCTGATCGATCCGGCCGACGCGTTGAAGCTTCCCGCCACGGCGAGCACCGGCGGCCCGCCCGATCCGCTGGGATTCGACAAAGAAGCATCCGAACCCGAATAAGAAAACGCATACGCGCCGCTCAGAGAGTTATTCGAGAAAACCACCGCAGCAGTCGCGGTTCCCGTGCTTGCGCCGTTTACAGCTGTGATCGTCACCGAGCCGCCCGATGGAGGAGTCGAAGGAGCCGTATATACGCCCCCGGCCGTGATCGTCCCCACGGTCGCATTTCCGCCCGCTATTCCGTTTACCTGCCAGGTGGGCGTTACCGCACTGCCGCTCACAGTGGCGGTAAATGTCGCGGATGTCCCAGCCGCAACAGCGAGAGCCGCCGGACTGACTGTCACGCCCTGCAACGCTACGATGGTGACCGTTGCCGTGCCCTGCTCGCTCGTTGTGGCTGTATCCGTTGCGGTAATCTTCACCGTCGCTGGGCTGGGAACGGCCGTAGGAGGCGTGTACAGGCCCGTGCTGGCGTTAATCGTTCCGGCAGCCGCTCCCGTTACGGTCCACGTGAACGTTGCACTTGGCTGGCTGGCCAGGAACGCGCTGAATTGCACCGTCGCGCTCGCATCGGCCGGCACGCTCGCGACGCCCGGGTACACGGTGACTACGCCGCTAGCCGGGGGCGTAGAACTTCCGCCGCCACCACCTGCGTTACCACCGCCGCAGCCGGTGACCGCCAACGCCGCCGCGAATGCCACAGCGGCCAAAGCCGCAACCCTGCTATCAGTCCGCATCGTAGAACTCCAGAGGTCGTAATGGTCCACGCGCGCCAGGAGTTTCCGCTAGCGCGGTTACATCATCAGGGAGTTTCCGTCCGCAACAATTAAAGAGTTCCAGGAAAATTTCGCTAGCCGCACCCATACCCATTAGCCGTCGCATTACTGATTTTTATGTTCGGATGCACGACTGTCGCAACTAGGAACACGCGCAGCGAAAAAAAGTTGCTTGGAGCTCTGCGCACGGCGAAAACGAGACGCGGCGATGAACCCGCCTCTCGCTCGTCACTTCCCAGAGAACTGGCTCAATTGCGCAAGGGTTTGCCCGTCTTGAGCGTGTGCGCGATGCGCTCTTGGGTCTTGCGCTCGCCGCACAGGCTGACGAACGCCTCGCGCTCCAAATCGAGCACGTACTGCTCGGGAACGCTTTGCGGCGCCGTGATTCCGCCGCCAGCGAGAATATAGGCGAGTTTCCGCGCCACCACGCCGTCATATTCCGTGGCGTATTCGCCGCGAATCAGCATGTGAATGCCGAGTTTCGCGGCAGCGTAAAACTCTTCGCCCAGCACGCGGATTTCTGAAGGCGCTGGCGGATGATATCCCGCCCGGACCATCGCCAAAGCAGTCTCCTTCGCGTCGGCGATCTGCCGGTCGCGATTCATGGCGATCAAATCCGAATCGCGCAGGAAGCCAAGCGAACGCGCCTCTTCCCCGCTGGTGGAGACTTTCGCCATGGCCACGTTTTCGAAAACATGCCGGAGCACGTGAAACAAATCCAGATTTCCCCCGGTGGCCGCTTGCTCGTTCGCACGAATCAGCATCTCTTTAGAGCCGCCGCCCCCGGGAATCAACCCCACTCCCGCTTCCACGAGTCCCATGTACGTTTCCGCCGCCGCGTGAATGCGCCCGCTATGAAGCGGAATTTCGCATCCGCCGCCGAGCGCCATCGCGTGCGGCGCGGCGACCACGGGACGCGGCGCGTACTTGATGGCCATGTTC
>JBOGNC010000203.1:0-8252 GCA_050747045.1 Candidatus Acidiferrales bacterium
CGCCATCGCGCACAAATCGAAGAAGTCACCGCGTCGCCCAATTTTCCCCGTGCTGCGGCCGCGGTCTAGCGGGTATTCAAGAGGCGACCCGGCGCACGAAGTCCCGTCTCGTCAGCCGCGCCAGCCGTTGATTTTCCACCTGTTCCTTCGGCCAGTAGCCAAAATATTCGCCAACCTGGAAAATGCCTTTGGGTTTTGGATTGCGTCCACGTTCGCACTTCCTTAGAATGTGCTCGGGTCTTTACCGCAGTTGCGTGATTGGGGTCCTTTTTATATGCAGAATCGCCCGGGCTTTAAGCAGTCCTTCTCGGTGTTATGTCTGTTTCTCGTTGGCGCCCTGGGAGTCGCTTTTGGAGCTCCTGGTCGTCGCGCCGCCCACCATCGAGCCGACCACTATCGCTACCGCCATTACCGCGTCGCCATGGTCGATCCTGGCAAGAACGACGTCACCACCTACGACGATCCGGTCGTTCGGCAGATCGCCGTGGAAGCTCTCGGACACCAAAGTGGCTCCGTGCTCGCCGTGAACCCTGAAAACGGCCGCATTCTGGCGATCGTCAATCAGAAGATGGCCTTCTCTTCGGCGCTTGAGCCGTGTTCCACGATCAAGCCATTCGTCACCATCGCCGCGCTCGAAGAAAACGTGATTAGCGGCGACACGATGCTGCGTGTGGCCCCGCACCGCTACATGAACCTCACCGAAGCTTTGGCCCATTCCAATAACGAGTTTTTTCAACAGGTCGGAAGCCAGTTGGGCTTCGACCGCGTGGTGAAATACGAAAGAATGCTGGGGCTGGGACAGAAGGTGGGCTACGACATTCCCGAAGAGCAGCCGGGCTTCTTGCCGGATGCGCCGCCGAGATTTGGAGGCGTGGCGCGCATGTCCAGTTTCGGCGAAGGAATCCGCATCACGCCGTTTCAACTGGCGTCGTTGGTGGCCACGGTCGCCAACGGCGGCAGGCAATATTACCTACAGTATCCGCGCAGCGCCGCAGCGGAGCAGAATTTCCGTCCGCGCATTCGCGAGCAGCAGGATATTCAAGCGCTTCTTCCCGATTTGCGCGAGGGCATGCTTGGCGCGGTTCTCTACGGTACGGCGCGGCGCAGCTACGATCCTGACGGCGAGCAAGATTTGGGGAAGACCGGGACGTGTACCGACGATCACGTCGGCGGGCATCTTGGCTGGTTCGTGTCCTACGCCGACCAGCAGCATCCGAAACTGGTGCTGGTGGTGCTGCTGCACGGCCCGAGTCCGTACATCAGCGGACCGCGCGCTTCCGGAATTGCGGGGCAAATCTATCGCGGACTGTACGCCCATAATTTCTTCGCCACCGATGCGGACACGAACGATGGCGAATACGCCGGCTCTCGCCAATCGCCGTAGCTCCGCGAGCGTAATCTTCTGGATTTCTTCATTTCCCGCACGATCATGTCCGCGGCGGCTTTCCCACTAACTTCCAAAGCAGAAGTGAAACGACCTTGCGAGTAATCGCAAGCCGGTGTATACCTCGCAGACGGAAATTTTCGAGCTGATCGGCGCCAACGCATGAAACGGGGGAATGTGCATGAAGGGATCTAAGTTGGTACCTGGACCGTCGGTTTTGCTGGTTCTGATTGCCTTGGCGGCGTCGGTAGTTTCGGCGCGGCCATCTTGCGAAAGCCTGAAGTCGCTTAAGATCACGAACGTCACGATTTCCGAGACGAAAACTTACAGCCCTCCGAATGATCTCGTGATTCCCATTCCCGCGTCGCCCTTTGCCGCCGCGGGCAACCTGACGATATCCAATCCGATGTGCCGAGTGATCGCTTACGCCACGCCGACCGCCGATTCGCACATCGATTTCGAGGTTTGGCTTCCGGAGCCTTCGGACTGGAACAAGAAGTTCGAAGCCATTGGAAACGGCGGCTTCATTGGCGCTATTAGTTACGGTGCGATGGATACCGGGCTCAAGCTGGGTTTCGCAATTGCCGGTACGGACACCGGGCACAAGGGCATGGACGAAAGCTGGGCGCTTGGCCACCCGGAAAAGCTGGTGGATTGGTCCTATCGTGCCGTGCACGTGATGACGGTCGCGTCCAAACAGATCGTGAAGGCCTATTACGGCACAGCAGCGAAACTCGCTTATTGGGACGGCTGCTCAACCGGCGGTAAGCAGGGCCTGACGGAAGCGCAGAAATATCCCGATGACTTCGACGGCATTGTGGCCGGCGCGCCCGCGAACTACATCACTCGTTTGCAAGCGGGCTCAGAATATATGAGCTGGGTATCGCTCAAGGATGGGATAACCGGGCCCGAATACATTCCGCCCGCAAAATATCCGGCGCTTCATCAAGCCGCGCTGGATGCGTGCGACGCAAAAGATGGAGTGAAGGACGGCGTGATCGAGGATCCGATGCTCTGCCGCTTCAATCCGAAAACGATTGAATGCAAGGGCGAGGGCGGCAACGATTGCTTGACCGCGCCGCAGGTCAAAACGGCAAAGGAAATATACGAGGGAGCCAAATTCGCGAATGGCAAACAGATCTACCCGGGTCTCGAGCCGGGTAGCGAACTGGCGTGGAACTACATGGCGGGCGGGCCGGAGCCGACTTCGATCGGTACCGGATTTTTCAAGTACATGGTATTCGACAATCCCAATTGGGATTTCCGCACCTTCAACGCGGACAAGGACACGCGTTACGCGGATAAAAAGATCGGCTCGATCGTCAACGCCATCGATCCTGATTTGGCGGCGTTTGACGCACACGGCGGAAAGCTGGTGATGTATCACGGCTGGGCGGACCAGCTGATCGCGCCGGAAAATAGCATCAACTACTACAAGAGCGTGGTGGCGAAAATGGGAGGACTCAAGAAGACACAGCAATTCGCGCGGCTCTTCATGGTGCCGGGCATGATGCACTGCCAGGGCGGCGCCGGACCGAGCAAGTTTGACGCCCTCACTGCCGTCGAGAAATGGCGCGAGCAGGGAACTGTGCCCATGAAAATCATCGCGTCGAAATCCGCTAACGGCACAGTGACGGAAACTCGGCCGCTGTGCCCCTATCCGCAGGCGGCGATTTACAACGGCAGCGGAAGCACTGATGAAGCGGCGAACTTCGTCTGCGGCAATCCGAAATGGTGAGACAAGAAACTCGTTAGCGCGAGAACCAGTTCTATGGAGAAAGAAAAAGGCGAGCGGCTTCAGCTGCTCGCCTTTTTTTCTCGCAACTCGTCCTCTTTGCCAGTCCCAGTTAGCTCGTGGCAGCCTGCTTGGAGGTGAAGCCGAAGAGCCTCATCGCGTTTTCTTTCAGGATCAGCGGGCGAACTTCGTCCTTGATGGCAATTTTCGCGAAATCCGCCATCCAGCGATCCGGCGTGATCAAGGGATAATCGGATCCAAAGAGCATTTTGTTTTTCAGCAGCGTGTTGGCGTATTGAATCAGGCTAGGCGGGAAGTACTTCGGCGACCATCCAGAAAGATCGATATACACCTGGCGCTTGTGGAGGCAGATGGAAAGCGCTTCGTCCTGCCAAGGGAACGACGGGTGCGCCATGATGATCGGCATATCCGGGAAATCGACGGCCACGTCGTCGATGTACATCGGGTTGCCGTACTTCAGCCGGATACCGCCGCCGCCCGGCATCCCTGTGCCGATGCCGCTGTGCCCGGTGTGAAATAGCACCGGGAGTTGCGCCTCCTCGATCACTTTGTAGAGAGGATAGGCGATGCGATCGTTGGGGAAGAATTGCTGAATCGGCGGATGCAGCTTGAATCCGCGAATCATCCCGGTCTTGATCAGGCGTTTGGCTTCTTCAATGGCGGCGGGGCCCAGCGTAGGATCGACGCTTGCGAAAGCCATCATGATGTCCGAGTTTTGCGCCGCGAATTCGATCACCGTGTCGTTGGAAACCTGCGGACGGCCAGAAAGCCGCTCCGCGACGGTAAACACGACGCAGCCGATGTTGCGCGAACGGTAGTAATCCGCCATTCCCTGGCGGCCGCGCGGCGCGCCTTCGCCGAAGTATTTTCGAGCGGCTTCGTCGGTTTCCGTGCCTTCGCCTTCGTGCTCGATGTGCACGTGCACGTCGATCGCGGCCAGGCGGTCGACATCGAATTTCTTGTCATTGATTTTGTAATCGGCCATTCCAATCGCTCCATGGTGAGTCTGAGTAAATCCAAGCGCGTAGCTGAGTTAATGATTATCGGCTGTTTCGCTGGATTACTCAACAGGTCAAGCGCTTGCCTCGAATGAAATGCGGAGCCAATAGAGGCGGCGATCGGGGCCGCTAGCGCCATTTCTTGAGCGACGGCCAGAGTTGCGCGAGCCTGCCGAATTTTGCGCCGCGGCAAATATAGACGCTGATATCTTTCTCCAACGCGTACGGATTATCAGGCGAGACACCAACGAACTCGACGCTGTTGAATAGCTTTTTTAGTCTCGCGGGGCGGTCGCCGAGAATAATCATGCAGTTTCCGGAATACCCGCGCGCCCCCCACAAAAAGTACGTTTGATGGCCGCTGAGCGCCGGAGGCAATCCGTAGCGAGGACCGAAGAAATCGATCGCACCCGCTTGGCCGTAGTCCTGTCCGAAAATAGCGCATTCAGCGCGATCGCCGGGCGGAATGCGATTCCACGCCACCGCGGTTTCCTGTACGATTTCCCGCCAGCCGAACTGATCGGCGTACCACTGTGGCAAGATCGCCCTTTCATGCGCGTATTCCATCACTGGAAGCTTGAAAGGCAGGCGCTTCGCATACGCGATGAAATGATCGGGCGAGAGAATCGGAACCACAATGGGAGCGAGATACAGGCCGTTCGCGGCTACGAGAATCAGAGTCGCCGGTTTGAGCCACGCTCGCGAGGGAACTTCAAGAATCCATTCAAGCGCAACTGCGCCGGCCGCCAGCAGCATGGGGTAGATCGGGGCCAGATAATAATTCTTTCCGTGAAGGGCGAACAAAACCGCGTAGCAAACAAGGTAACTCCACCCGAGAAACCGAAACTGCTTTAGCCGGAAAGAAACGAGAAGCCCCGCGAGCCCCGCGAGCCAGATTGGCGCCGCCAGCGGGCCGATCAGGAAAACTTGCTGCAGGAAGTATTGACCGGCTGGAAGAACTACATCGCGATGTTCCGCTCGAATGTTGTGCATCAACTGCAAAAAGGGCCAGTGATAGCGGACATTCCAGAGCAAGTTCGGCAAAAAAATCAGGAACGCCGCCAACCCGCCCAGCCAAATCCATTTATTTAAAAAGGCCCGCCGCTCTTTCGTCAGCAGAAGGCCGATGACGATCGCGAAGCCGAAAAGCGCGATGGTGTACTTTTCCTCGAGGCCGATGCCCGCGATTACGCCAAACCATAGCCAGTAATGCAGATTGGCGCGTTTTACGGCCAAAATCGCGCAGTAGGCGCATCCCATCCAGAGATTTGGTTCAAGACAATTGGTGGTGAGGAGGCTTCCGTTGGAAAGGTACTGCGGCGCAAGCGCCACCGCAACCGCCGTCAACACAAGGGAGAATCGCCGGCCGCCGAATTCGCGGGCGATTAGGGCCGACTGCACTACGAGAAAGGCGGAAGCGAGCGCGGGAATCAGACGAATGCTGCGGAGAGAATCGCCGAAAACTGCGCGGCAGAAGTGAATGAGAAACGGAATCAGCGGCGGCTGATCGACGAAGCCCCACGCCAGGTGATTGCCGCAGGCCATATAATCGAACTCGTCGCGGAAATAGCCGTAGCGGTTGTTGAAATAAATGTGGAGCAGCAATGTGGCCATGGCAATCGCCCAAACTACGGCCATGCCAGACGAGGTCGATGGCGCTGTGGAGAGGTTTTGAATTGCGGAAGCGTGTGCCGAGGAAGTGGACATTGAGCTTTAGAGATTCGTCGTACTTGATGTACTACGCATCCGCGGCGGAATAAGTTTACTGAAACAGACAGGAAATCGTAATGGACACTCGAACGCTCTACAACTGGAAGAAAATGCCAGAGGAAGACTACCGCATATTGTTAGCGATCTCGGTGAATTCCAGGCGATTGCCCCAGGGGTCGCTCGCGTAGAAGCGGCGAATATTTCCCAGCGGCTCGTCCCAGTTGCATTTCGCGCCTGCACCCTGGAGAGCGACAAATACGGCGTCGATATCCGCCACGGCGAACGCAGGGTGCGCTTTGGTGGCCGGGCGGAAATGCTCTTCCACGCCGATGTGCAGTTGGCGCGTTCCCGCCTGGAACCAGCATCCGCCGCGCGATTTAAGGCGCTCCGGCTTTTCGATTTCCTGCATGCCCAGCAGGCGGCCGAAAAACTCGCGGGCTTGTTCTTCGCAGCCGCGAGGCGCGGCGATTTGCACGTGGTCGATGTCGGCAATCAGCATGGTGAATTCGGCGAGCGCAGGTTAATCGCTTCGAGTAGCACGATCGCGGATTGCGCGCCAGGGCCGCGAACCGCGTCACGCCTTCGGCAAATCTTCGCCGGGAACCCACCAGCCGTGAACCTGGCTATAGCTGCGGAAAGGGAGATGCACGGTGGCGACCGGACCGGCGTCCATGTGCTGCGTATCGACGATTACCAGATCGGATCGGCCGCCTTCCAGCAAGCGACTGGCGATGCCGACGAGATAGCCATCGCCTTCAGCAGCGTCGCGCTTGCGCGGGACGAAGCAGCACTCCTGCAGCGACGAATCATCGCCGATCCAGAATTCGGAAGTCGTGCGCGTGGCATGATCGAATTTCGTGTACGAGTTCGTCGGGCGGAACGGAAGATGGCCAAGCTTCGCGCTGAGCGGCTTGGTGGGATCGGAGGTGGGCATGAAGCCGATGCGGTACGGATGGGTCACGTAGCGGTCGTCTTGCCGCGGCAGCGCGCCGGTTTGCGGATAGAGCTGCTCCATGCTGTAGTCAGAGATATTTTTCTTCGAAAGATCGACGGAGAGGCGCGTCAAATATCCCGACGCGGTTTTCGGATCGAAGGGTTCTCCGTGCAGGTTGGGGAAAAATGGGAACTGGTTCCCGCGCGCCATGTCCATATCGACGTATAGCGTGTTGCCTTCGGAGAATGTTCCCATCACGTGCGTGGCGCATCGCCCCGGGCCTTTGAACCAGCGCAAATCTTTGCCGTCGCCGCCGCGTTCGAGCACGCCGAACCATGTGGGCAGGGTGTTATCCCAGGCGAAGTGCACCCAGCCTTCTTTCATTTTGTCGACTCTGGTTGCAAAGGGAATACAGAGGAATGCGATGTATTTTTCCGAGACGGCGAAATCATGAAGCATGCCGACGTAGGGAACTTTGATCCATGTGGACCAGGTGATGTTGCCTTTGGCATCGCCGGAAAAGACGTACACATCGTCGGTATCGAGGCCTTTGCCTTCGTAGCCGAACGAAATAATTTCGCCGGTGTTGTGATCGAATTTCGGATGCGCCGTGTGGGTCAGGCTTTGCAGTTCGCCGCCCCATGTGTAGTAGTTGTTGACGGTTTCGAGCGTTAGGGGATCCATCAGCACCGGGGGGCTGTCCTCTTTCATGGCCATCATCTTGCCGTTGTAATAAACGATGTGCGTATTGGCGGTGCCGCGACTGATGCTTTTGGCTTTTACGATGGGATCGTCGAAAAACGGATTGCGGTAAATGTTGAAAAGCCGCCGTCGCGCTTCGGCCTGGGCGTCGTAGCGCTGCGTGCGCGCGTAGCGGGATTTGAAATCGACGTGGCCATCTTTGATGCGGAACATGCTGATGTGGCCTTCGCCATCGAAGGGAATGCCTTTTGGCGCGGGATATTGAAAGTCGGGGCCGACACGATAAAACGCGCCATCAATATTATTGGGGATTTCGCCTTCGATGTCGCAGTCACGCAGGTCCGCTTCGATGCGGAAAGGTCCGTTGCCCCCGAGGTATGATGATGCCGGGAAATGTACCGCCGCGGCACCGGCCGCTGGTGCGAACGAAATTCCTCCGGCCACCGCGCCGGCGCCTGCAGCCGCCACCGCGCCCATAAATTTTCGGCGATTCATTGATTTGTCGGTCGAAAGAGCCGGGTTCTTCGCCGTTTTCTTTTTCATGAAGGCCTCCGGAATTGTGGGCTGTGGAAAATCGCGGAAAGCTACTCGCGTCTGCGCACAACTGCGCCGCCGGTCAAGCAGCCTCGACGTCCACCCCCATTTCAGCGGCTAGCATAGTCCCGCGCGCCGCGACAATCAACAGGGCAGAAAACATCGCGGAGCAGCCATGAAGTTCCGCTAGTTCTTCTTGGGTGTCAGACGCAAGAGCTGGCCATCGTCATCAAG
>JBOGNC010000204.1:0-8216 GCA_050747045.1 Candidatus Acidiferrales bacterium
ATCGCGGCCCACCGTCTCGAAAACCGTCGCCCAGTGTCCGTCGGGAGAAATTGCGTGGAACTCCAGAATTGGATTCACCAGCACTTTGGACCGTCCGCTGCCGTCCTCCTTCATACGGTATAGGAAGTTCAACTTCCCTTCGGCGGCTCGGAAGTAAATCTGTCCGGCGCGGTCCCATCTGGGCTGGTCTTCGTTGTCGGGCGAAGCGAATTCCCGCGGCGGAAACTGGAAATCCAGCGACGCGACCCAAAGGCGCGAGTGGTTTTCCTGGCCCTGTACCGAATAGACCACTTTGGTCCCATTCGGCGAAACATCGTATCCGGTCACCAGAGTGTCAGGCAGCAGCCGCTCACTTCGTCCTGTTCCTAGGTCGACTACCCACAGCTCTCCGCTCACGAATTCCCCGGAAACGCCATGCGGCCGAACCAGGTAGTAAAGCTTACTGCCGTCCGGCGAAAACTCTGGGTTTTCCGCGAAGCCTTCCGACGATGCTTGCCGCTCGCCATGCGCGTCGTGTACCCAAATCGTGCTCTCTCTCAGCCCCACCGAGGTAATCAAGGACTTCCCATCCGGCGCCACGGCAATCCCTTCTTCTTCCGTTGGTCCTGACGTGATCTGCTCGGGATCGCCTTCAGGAAATCGTTGACGCCAAATGTGAAACCGCCCACCTTTGTCCGAGCTGAAGTACATCCACTTTTGATCCGGCGACCAGGCCGCGTAAGTGCATCCCGCTCCCTGCGGTCCCACCCGTTGTCCTGCCGAGCTCGCATCGAATGGCGCCAGTCGGCATGGCAGCCATCCGCCGTTGTCCATTTCCGCGATTAGCACCCACCTATGATCCAGCGAAATCGCTGACCGGTGCGCCATCCCGCGTTCCCTCGGCGGCACGTACACATAGCGGCTCTCCGCGTGCGTCGTCGTTGCCGTCACCACGGCCATGTGAAGTCCTGACAAAATTTCGGAGAACAGCAGATGACTTGGATCGATCCACGTCAACCCGTCCGCGTTCGGCTGCATCAACCGCGGCGCCCCGCCGAGCACCGGCACGGACCACGTGTCCCATCCGCCGGACGTGTATGCGATCGTCGATCCGTCTGGAGAAAACTCCGGACTCATCTTGGATAGTGAATCGTTCGTCAGTTGCACGGGCTCCCCATCCGGCAAGACCTTCGCGTAGATTTGACCTGGTCCCATGAACGTGTCGCCGCCGCGAATGAAAGCCAAAATCCGTCCGTCCGGAGAAAGCGCCGGCGATACTGCTGAATCCGCAAAATCCGTCAGCTGCACCCAGTTTTGGGACGATCCGCCAGGCATACCTGCGGGTTTCGGGCTCAGCCATACGTAACCAACCCCCGCAGCGATCAACAGAGCAACTCCTGCAGCGCCGGCCACCCACCACCATCGCCGCGACGGTGCTGAAACCGCGCCTTCTTCAGCCGCCGAATGCGGTGTGATCATTTCGAGCGCCGCGCGCACTTCCGACGCCCGCTGATACCGCTGTTCGCGTTCCTTGGCCAGGCACCGTTGCGTTATCGCCCGCAAGCTGAATGGTATACGCGATGGCAGCGCCGGCGCCGTCTCGCGCAGAATCGCCGAGCTGAGTTCATAAGCCGTCCGTCCTTGGAACGGCGGATTGCCTGCCGCCATTTCGTACATCATTGCTCCGAGAGCCCACACGTCCGCTCGCGCGTCGATTTCCTCTCCCCGCAGCATCTCCGGAGCCATATATGGCAGCGTGCCCACAATCGTGCCGATCTCCGTAAGCGTCTTTCGCGAAACCGTTACTTCCTCAATTTGCGAGGCCGATAGTCTTTTCGCCAAGCCAAAATCCAGCACCTTCAAGTGGCCGTCCGCCGTCACCACCACGTTTGCCGGTTTCAGATCGCGATGCACGATGCCTCGCTCGTGCGCGTGCGCCAGCGCTGACGCTATCTGTAGTCCGTATCGAGTCACCGCATCTGGAGACAGTCCGCCACGCTGGATCAGCGCGCTCACTGGCCGCCCTTCCACCAGTTCCATCGCGATAAAAACTTGCCCCCCAATTTCTCCGGCGTCGTAGATCGTGGCGATGTTCGGATGGTTCAATGATGCCAGCAGCCGGGCTTCGTGCTGGAAACGGGCCAGCCGGTCGGAGTCGATTGCGAAGCCCGCAGGAAGAATTTTGATCGCCACTTCGCGTCCGAGCTTAGTGTCACGCGCGCGGTAAACCGTACCCATCCCGCCGAAGCCAATGCGTTCGATGATCGTGTACTGCCCTAGCTTCGTATCTTTCTGCAAAGGCGCATCGTTCAGGAAGGGCTGCTCCGTTGGGCTGCTTTTGTCCTGCTCGTCGTCCCCGTGGGCGATGATCAGCGATTCCACTTCGCGGCGCAGCTCCGGATCCGTGCAAACTTGGTCCAGGTACGCGCCCCGCTGTTCCGGAGGCTTTCCCAGGGTCGCCGCGAGCACCGTCTTCACTTCCTGCCAGCGTTCCGGAGTCAATTAAGTGCGCCCTTCTCTAAACCTTGGCTCATCGCCGCGCGTCTCTCGGTGCCATCGCCCAGCCACTCTATCGAAGCCGGACGCAAACCTGGTTGGCGAGATCATGATGTGGCGGGAATTTTACATCAGAATCGTTACTCGCCCATGAAGTTACCAGACGCGACAGCTATATCTGCGCGCCAGCAGCAGTTCCTGCCGTAACTTGCCGCTAACCATTTTTGCCATTAAACTCTTTTGGATTCGTGCTTGCCAATCTCCAACTTTTACCGTCTAGCCTTCGGAACCTCGCGAAACATCCCGGCTTCGTTCTGCTGCGCGACGGCGCCGCTTGGCGCGCCTACTGCAAGCCATCGAAGATTCTCGTCGCCAACGATGCCGATTCGCTGAGCGATACACTTCGCGCCATCGAAGAACACCGGCAATCTGGCGGCGAAGCAGCCGGGTTCTTGCGCTACGAAGCCGGCTGCGCGCTCGAGCCGCGTCTGCGCCATTTGTTGCGCAAATCTCACGCGCCGCTCGCGTGGTTCGGCCTTTACGACAGCTGCGAAATCCTGGCGGTCCTGAATATTTCGAAAGGTACCGGCCATCCTCTCATTCGCAATTCCAAGGTCGCGATTACCCGCGATAAATATTTCAAAAAACTCGCTGCTATTCGCCGCTACATCGAAGCGGGAGACGTTTACCAGATCAATTTCACCACGCGGGTCGGTTTCGATTCCAATCGGGAAGCATGGGATTTATTCGTCGCGCTCTTTCAACGCCATCCAGCCCCTTACGCCGCGTTCGTAAACACCGGCGCGGAACAAATCGTCTCCCTTTCGCCCGAAATGTTTTTCCGGATTCGCGACGGGCATATCTCCGTCCGGCCCATGAAGGGAACCGCGCCTCGCGGCGTGCTGCTGCAGGACGACGTAGCCGCCGCCGACCGCCTCCGCGTCAGCGGAAAAAATCGCGCCGAAAACGTGATGATCGTCGATCTCATGCGCAATGATCTTGGCCGCATCTGTCGCGCTGGTTCCGTCAAAACCACCAGCCTTTTCGACGTCGAGCGCTATCCCTCCGTCTGGCAGATGACCTCCAGTGTCGAAGGCAAGCTCGCGAAAAAGTGCACCGCCGAATCGATCGTGCGCGCGCTCTTTCCCTCCGGCTCTGTCACCGGCGCGCCCAAAATCCGCGCCATGGAAATCATCGCGGAACTCGAAAACTCTACCCGCGCAATCTATACCGGCAGCATCGGTTATTTCGCTCGCGGCCGCGCGCACTTCAACGTCGCCATTCGCACCGCCTCGCTACATCAGAAGAAGGGAATTATGGGCATCGGCGGCGGCATCACCCACGATTCTTCGGCGCCTGACGAATGGAACGAATGCCACTGGAAGGCGGCGTTTCTGCTTGAAAGTGAGCCGGACTTCAGGCTGATCGAGACCTTCTACTGGGATCGCGGGTATCGCTTCTTGCGCGAACATCTCGCTCGCCTGCACGATTCCGCGAAATACTGGGGATTCAATTTCAACCGGAAGGCCATCACGGCGGCACTTCAACAAACCGGTCGCGAGTTTCCACCGGGCCCCCGCCGCGTCCGCCTAACGCTTTCTCGCGGCGGAAAAATCGAAGTCACGCACGCTGCCTACGTTGCCGCGCGCTCCGGCCGCGCCGGAATCTCTAAGCACATCGTGAACAGCCGCGATCGTTTCCTCTATCACAAGACCACCCATCGCGCGCTCTATGAGGCAGAATTGGACGCAGCCCGCAACCGCGGCCTGGATGACGTTTTGTTTTTCAACGAACGCGGCGAGCTAACCGAGGGCACGATTCACAACGTCTTCGTCGTCAAGCGCGGCGTCTGGCGCACTCCGCCCGTGTCCTGCGGACTCTTGCCCGGAGTCTTCCGCAACCACGTCCTGAAAACTCGCAAGAACGCGCGCGAGGCAACCTTGACGCTGAAAGATATCGAGGCCGCGGATGCAATCTATCTCTGCAACAGCGTGCGCGGTGTCTATCCGGTGACGCTGGAACGCAAAAACAATACGCGAAAAAAAAGCGCCGCTCGGAGGTGATTTCCTGAGCGGCGCAAGCAGCTATCGATTGTCTTCCCGGCGCGCTGGCGCTATTTCCGCCCCCAAGCGCCTCGGAAATTAGTTGCCCTGGGTTGGGGTCCCCTTTGAAGACTGCCACAGCTCGACGTACCCCAAGCCATTCGGATCCAGCATCATCACCGCGCGTCCGTTTTTTGCTCCGTGCTTTACGGTCATGATGCCGCCATCCGTCACATCCGTTGCGCCCGTGGCCCTGGCCTTCGCGTAAACCGCGTCGATATCGGTCACCTCGAAGCCAAGATAGTTCACGTTGATGTCCGATAGCTTTTCGCCAGGCGCCGGCTTGCCGGCATTCGCCCCCGAGCCCAGAATTTCAAGCCGCACTTTCCCGTCCGTCTGCGCCTGCGTAAACCAGCCGTTCATCATCGTCATGCCGCGTCCCGGGCCGCCCGCGCCCGACGGATTGATTGGCGGATAATCGCCGCCCAGCACGTCCTCGTAGAACGAGCGCTCCTTCGCCGCATCGGACACGTTCAGCCCGATGTGGTTGAAGCCGGTCTGGTATCCGAGCCGGTTCATGTCTCTCATCGTGGCCGTCGAATTGGAAAGCTTTCCCGCATCTACGCGAACCCCAGGCTTGGGATTGATTATCGCGAAGAGCTCGATGAACCATCCGTCCGGATCCTGCACGAACGCGAACGGCCTTGGCCCATGCGCCGGCGCGCGCGTAAACGCTCCCATGTTCGGCACTACTAGCAGGCCCGCCGCCTTCAGCTTGTTCATCACGATGTTGCAGTCATCCATCACTGTCAGGTCCATGTGGCCCGCGCCCAGCGCGCCGGAATCGAGCTTGCTCCAGTTCTTCTGATCGACGCCCTTATATTGGTGCAGGATCAGATCCCACGGCGTCGTCGACACGGAGCTCTGCGTCGCCAGTACCGCCGTCCGCGACTGCGTGCCGGCCGGCAATCCCTCCAGTTGGTTCAGGGTCTTGTCCACTTTCCAGCCGCTCGGCTTCCGCACTACCTTGAAATCAAGGATTTTGTAGAACTTGATCGAGTTCTCCAGGTTCGACACCGAATGCCCGTCAAACGCCATTCCCAGCACTTGGGTGTTCCCGGCATCCGCTGCCACCTTCTGCACCCGTACCGATGCCAGCGCCACAGCCAATGCGCCAGCCACGATCGCCACGCCTAGCCCGCGCGACATCCACAAACTCGTTCCCTTTAACTTTCTCATGAACGCTCCTTGAATCTTTCGCTCCCAAACGCTCCGGCGATCCACCGCGTAGCCGGTCTGAATCGCGGGCTCGTCCGAACGCCCCGCGGGTCGCCTTCGGACGGATGTCTAGCGGCAGAATTTTACACCCTCATGCGCTAGTGTCCAGTTTCTTATTATTCGCGTAATGGGTCAGTTTGAATTTTCTTGATCCTGACACAACCAGTCAAAAATTCAAACTAACCCAGCGCCGTTACTCGCCGTGCGGATTCCAACCGCCTGGACGGGTTATTCATTCGCCCTACGGGAACTTGGACGGCAAACGCACAAATCCGGTTTCGTCGCGCGCCGCGTCGTCGGACTGCGCGCGGCATGGAAACGCGAGCCCTTCCCAGTTTGTAGTTTATAAGTTACAATCTATCCTGTGATCGAAGTTCGTCACTTCGTCGACCGCGCGGGAAGGGACGTCTTTGACGAATGGCTCTCTGGGCTGCCCGATGTGCGCGTCCAGGCCAAAGTGGCAACTCGAATCAACCGCGTGGCTGCCAGGAATTCGGCGAGTGCAAGCCGCTGCGCGGAGGCGTCTGGGAGTTGCGCATCGACTGGGGGCCGGGCTATCGCGTCTATTACGCGATGATGGATCGTGCGCATGTCCTGCTGCTCTGCGGTGGCGACAAGCGCAAGCAATCCCGCGATATCTCGCGCGCTCTGGAATCATGGAAGGACTATAAGGAAAGGACTCCAATCCCATGAAACATAAAGCCAGCATCAGCCACGACGAAGCGATGATCGGCAGGCTGCGCAGCGACCCGAAATTCGCCGCCGAATACCTCAAAGCCGCTCTGGAGGACGACGACGAGCCTCGCGTTCTGCTCCTCGCCCTGCGTCATCTCGCCCAGGCGCAAGGCGTCGCAAAGGTTGCCAAAGCCGCCGGTATCGAGCGCGAAAGCCTGTATCGAGCGCTATCACCCCGCGGCAATCCGCGCCTTTCCACACTGGTCGCCGTTACCCGCGCTATCGGCCTAAAACTCACCGTCAAAGCCGCTTAACTCGCGTCCGATTGTGTGCCCGCCTCAGGCCTGCCCTCTACAGTGCGTGTCAGCCAGAACCCAGCCGCGCCCGGCGACTGCATTTTGATCGGCGCTGGTGAAAGGCGCGAATGAGGGTGAGGGATCTGCTGGTCGAATTTGCTCGCAGTCCTCCCGGAATTAAACGTAGCGCCGGGTCCTTTAGCCCGGCATCCGCGGCTGCCGAATGGCGAGTGGCACCCCGGCTTCAGTCCGGGGAAGGCCGCAGCCATATCGTGCTTGAAAGAAAATTCCCGTTTCGAAGACTATAACCACTGCGACGAACGGCACAACGGGTTCAGTCGGTGAATGACACTGTCTCAGAGCGCATTTGAGGAGATCGTCCGCGATTACGGGGCAATGATTCGACGCATTGTCCTGAGCTACGAGCGCGCGCCGGACCTCGCCGACGAACTCGTGCAGGAGATCTACGTCGCAATCTGGCGCGCGCTGCCCTCGTTTCGCGGGGACGCGGCGGTCAGAACGTTCGTGGCCCGTATCGCCACCAATCGTGCGGTAACCCATGTCGCGCGAGCCATGAAGGTGCCGCCATCGATAGCACTGGACGATCAGATTCCGTCGCGTAAAGACACACCGGAACATCTGGCAATCGCCCGGGATCGCAGGGCCGCGCTCATGACGGCGGTGCAGCGACTGCCGCTGACGTATCGGCAGCCAGTGATGCTCGTGCTCGAAGGCCTGACGTTTGATGAGGTCGGCCAAGTGCTCGGTATCACCTCGAATGCCGTGGCAGTGAGAATGTCGCGAGCGAAAGAACTCCTGAAAAACTCGATTGGAGAGAACACTCATGAATCCTGACGACGCATATTGGGACGATCTTGGTATCGCCTGGCGTGCAATTGACTCGGACCTTGAACGAGTGACGCCACGTCTGCAAGCACGTTTGCGACGCCAGTCGTTCGCCATCGCCACCGCTCTCGTTTTCGGCATCCCGCTCGCCGGTGCTGGTCTGGTGCTGGGAGCGTTCACAATATGGCGTGGGTGGACAATGAGCACCTGGAATTTCGTGACGCGCGGAATCGCCATCATCCTAATTTCAGCGCTGCTTATCCGTGCCCTAGCTTCTTTCCTGCCCTACAGGGCGCACGCGGATATCCGAACTTTGTCCGAGATGCTTGATATCGCCAGCGCACGAATCAGGAGAACTCTGTTTGTGATTCGCACGGCAATCGCCGCCTGCGCCATTGCTAGCGTGTTCGGTGTCATCGGCGCTGTGATTCGAACCCGTGCCGGTTCGCCTCCTCGCCTATCACCCATCATCGATTTGATTATCGTCGCGCTGATTGTTTTCTCTCTATGGCTGTACGGGCGAAGGCTGTCCGCGGAACGCGGCAAGTTCGATTACCTACGGCGAAGTCTGGGGGCAAACAAATGAACCGGCAGTCTAGTTGGG
>JBOGNC010000205.1:0-8191 GCA_050747045.1 Candidatus Acidiferrales bacterium
TACATCAAAGGCACCGGGAAGATCGAGCCAGGCTCGCCGAAGGGAATCGTTGGCGGAGGCGGCGTTCGCGCCCTGGCCGGCGAACAATCGTACGGCGCGATTCGCGCGCTTGAAGCCACCACCGGCAAGCTTCGCTGGCAGTACAAACTGTTTACGACGGCTTGGGTTGGTACCCTGGCGACTGCTGGCAATCTCGTTTTTTCTGGAAGCGACGAAGGCAATTTCTTCGCTCTGGATGCGACCACGGGCAAACCTCTCCGGCAGCTTTACATGGGCCACGGATTGCGATCGAACCCGGTGACCTATGAAGTGGATGGAAAGCAATACGTGTTCGTCACCGCGGGTAACGCATACGTGGCGTTTAATCTGCCTTGATAGTGGGCGTTGCAGCCGGGAAAAACTTTTTAAAATCTTGTTTTAAATCGCGTCTGCTGGCGTAAAATTTCGGTATGGCGAAAGGGTGGGAAAGCAAGGCAGTTGAAGCTCAGGTTGAGGAATCGAAAACGAAACTCCCAGGGAACTCCCCGTTGCAGTTGACGCCGGCGCAGATCGAAGCTCGGCGGCGTAAGCAAGTGTTGTTGCTCGCCCGAACTCGGGTGCAGCGCGATCTAGAGATCAGCCAGCACCAGCGGCATACCGAACAACTGAATCGCGCGCTGGCAGATCTGAACGCGCAGCTTTCCGCATTAGACGAGAGCAACAGCTAGTTCCGCCCATCGGTGCCGGTTCCGTGGACCGGACAATAGAAGTACGTCTCGTTTCCGAACGCGCTCGTGCCCTTAATATATTTAGCCGGATCGGACCTAATCAGTCTCGGGGCATCTCTGCATCGGCGTCCTCGATAAATACAACTCCAACGCCGTTTTGATTTTCTTCGCGCCCCGGCTCGCAGTGGACCACTGCTGCGCGCAACGAAAGCAGGCTCGATCGGTCGTGATCGCTAGCCGCGTCAATTGCGACAGTCAGCTCGGACTGCAGCCGGGGCCGGCTGGTCAAGCACAGATAGGCGCCTTGTAAGCTCAGGTCACGCACAGTGGCGCGTTCTTCGAATGCGCGCCCATCTTCGGTTTCTCCCTTTACAACCGCCGTGAATCGCAACCTGCGACGCTGCCCGAGACGTGATTTGGGCAGGCTCACGCCCACCCCGCGCTCGCTGAAGGTCATAGTCATGCCCTCCGTCGCCGCCCACGTCGCAGGAAATTCCTGGCGGGCCGCGGAGAGAAAACCATCGATGATTCGGCTGGTGGAATCGGGATCGTGGTGAAAGAGAACCAGGTTTCGCACCTTTGACTCTCGGGCAATTTTGACGCCCTCTAGCCAGCTTGAGTGCCCCCACCCTTTGCGGGTCGAGGCAAGCTGCTCCGGAGAGTACTGCGCGTCGTAGATCAGCACGTCGGCGCCGTGCGCTAACTCTCGAAGACCGTGATCGATCTCCGGCACGCCTGGCTCCGTGTCTGTGGCGTAAACCATCGATCCCGCGGACATGTCCAGCCGGTACCCCAAACAACCTTGCGGATGATTCAGCCATGCCGCAGTCACGTGCGTGCTCTCGATGTTCCACGTATCGCCGCCAGCGACCTCTCGAAACGAGCGCGAAGCGTGCATGTTGCTCACGTCCACAGGAAAGTAAGGACTGGCGAATTGCGCTTCGAGCACCTGTCGAAGGCTATTCCGGCCCAGGAATTTCGACTGAAAACTATAGAAATGGAACCGATTCTGAGGCTCGAAGAAGGGCTGAAAAAAGGGAATGCCTTGGATGTGGTCCCAGTGGTAATGCGTCACCAGGACGTGCGCATCAACGCCAACTTCGGTCTGCCCTTCGCCCCAGCGGTTGTTGGCGGCTCGTAGACGATTGCCGAGCATCCGCAGCCCGGTTCCACAATCGAGAATGAAACGAACTCCGTCGGGCGCGGTTAACTCCAGGCACGGCGTATTCCCGCCATAGCGCCAAGAATCGCGCTCGATTGTGGGAGTCGATCCGCGTACCCCCCAGAAAACCAACTTGGCATTTTTCTGCATGGTGGCGTGGGCCGAATGCGATCAGTGCCTAACGCCTCTCCCCGAGTGACCCCAACGCGTCTGATTGCAATGGTAGGTGCCCGCGAGCGGGCAAGTCAATTGCGTTCGCGCAAGAGTTTGCCGGGATCGCACTCGCGCTACTGAGTGGGCGCAGAGCCGCGGAACGCTTCCGTGCGGAACCATTAATATCGCGGCGATGGAGACGTCGATTTGAAGATGAGCTGGATTATTTCAGCGCGCGCTACGATGGCTTAGGAGCGATCGCACGAGACGCTAGCATGCCGAAGTGCGGCGCAGCGCTTTGCATTCAGCAGGAGGCTTTGTGAAGCTTCACACGGCTATCCCGCGAGCGCCCGCCGCCAGCAAAGTCGCCTTATTCGCGACTGCCATGCGAAACCGACCACGTCACCATCGAGCCACCGAGGTAAAATCGCGATATGCGCTCCCACAGCCACGACCCTTCTCATCATGCACACGGATTAGGGCAGGCTGTGTCCGGCATCCTGGGCGCTGCGGTTGCCGCCACGGTCGTTCTAGTAGTCGTCGAATTTCTGGCAGGATACGCCAGCAACTCGATGGCTCTGGTGAGCGACGGCATCCACAATCTTACGGACATTCCAGGGATGGCGATTTCCTGGCTGGCGGCGCGCTGGGCTATGCGTCCGCCGACCGACGAAAAAACTTTTGGATACCATCGCGCGGGTATTGTGGCGGCGTTCGCCAATGCCATGGTGCTCGGACTCGCGGCGCTGGCGCTGATCGCCGAATCAGTGCTGCATCTGCGTCATCCCGAGCCGGTAAAAACCGGAGTGATGATGTGGGTGGCAGTGATTGCGTTGATAATCAACGGCGGAATTACGCTGGCCGTGCAACGAGGCCGCCGGGACCTGAATGTTCGTACGGTGTGGGTGCACAATCTCGGCGATGCGCTCTTCGATGTCGCAATTTTCGCGGGCGCTCTGGCAATCCGTTACACGGGCGCCATTTGGGTAGATGCTGCCCTCGGCATCGTAATCGGACTGATGGTGCTTTGGTCCAGCGCCGGAATCCTCCGCGAAAGCGGGCACATTCTGCTCGAAGGTCTGCCGCGAAACATGCAGTTGCAGGAGGTGGCTGCCGCCATTCTAAAAGTTCCGCCGGTTCAGGAAGTGCACGATATGCACATCTGGACGCTCGGCACCGGATTGAACGCTCTGTCCTGCCACGTCCGTATTCCGGATATGCATATGGAGGACAGCGAAACGCTACTGTCTAAAATTCGCACCCTGTTGGAACGCGATTTCCATATCACGCACACCACGATTCAATTCGAGCGGGCGGGACTGCCCGCTCAGTCCGGCCCGTACATGCCCTCGCCCGCCCGGCGGTCCGCATCCTGAGTGTTTATCTGCGATTTCTCTTTTTTCGCACGCGTGGCTCCGGCTGGCAGCGCGGGCAGAAGTAGCTGCTGCGGCCTGCCACGATTTCCCGGCGTATGGGGGTTCTGCAGCGGAAGCATTTCAGTCCCTCACGGTCGTATACTCGGTGCCGCCGTTGAAAATCTCCCGGCAGCCCGTACGAATCCACGAAGTCCGATATGGACGAGCCCCGCAACCTGATCGCTTCCGTTAGCACCTGGCGCATCGCGCGATATAAATCGTGAGTTTCCGTCCCGCTGAGGTTCGCGCCTAATCGCTTGGGGTTGATGCGCGCGCGCCACAGGCTCTCGTCCGAGTAGATGTTTCCCATTCCTCCCAGCACGTGCTGATCGAGCAGCAGCGCCTTGATGCGTGCCCGCCGCGTTCCGATCTTCGCTCCGAATTCAGTTTCGCTGGCATTGAGCGGCTCGAGCCCAACCTTTGCAAGAACTGCCTCGCGGGCGTCGTTCTCTAACATCCTCATCAGACCGAACCGGCGCGGATCCGTGTATCGCACTTCGCGTCCATCATCGAGGGCCATGAAAACGTGCGTGTGCGGCGCCACCGGCTCCTGCGGCGCGGAAACCACCATCCGGCCGGTCATGCCCAGATGCACCTGCAGTGAGAGTTTCCGCTCCCGCGCATAGCGCGGCTGCAGATCGATGAGCATGAACTTTCCGTGCCGCCGAACGGATTCCACGCGGCTCCCGGGCAGATCGCGTTCAAGAGCGGCGGGATCCTCGATGAAATCAGTCTTGCCCAGCCGTACGTTCAGAATGCGCCTCCCCGGCAAGGCAGATTGCAGCCCGCGTGCGACGGTTTCGACTTCAGGGAGTTCAGGCATGTTTGGGGACGCGCGGGTTTCGCGAATCTATTATTGATTGTAGCTCTTCCGACGTGATTTTAAGAAGAGCGCACGGAGGAACGAGGTCGCTAAGGAAGGGGAATGCCGGGAGATGCCACGATGCCGGCGAGCCGAAGGATTTCCGCGTATTCTTCTTCGGTAAGAGGGCAAATTGTCAGGCGCGTGTTCTTTAGAAACTTAATCTTGCGCAAAAGCTTGTCCTCGCGCATCTCCGCCAGTGTCACCTGCCGGGGAAGCCGCTCGATGGCACGCAAGTCCGTCACCAGCTTCTTGCCGTCGCGGTCGTGGGGGTCGGGATACGGGTCGCGAGTCATCTCTGCCAGCGCATACAGGGAATGTTCGGGTTTGCCGTGATAACACAAGGCGCGGTCGCCCTTGTGTACCTGCTTGAGTTGCCGCAGCGCGTCGGGCTTGTCGCCCGCCTGCCGCCACATCTCCTTGCCCTTCACGAAAAGGGTATCCCAGTGATACACGCGCGGGTCCACTGCCAGCAGCCATCGCCTGGGTTTTGAGGGAGTCAGCGTCATCCGTCGAAAGTATCGCGCGAACTATACACGGAAGATGTGCCGAAGGGAACGCCTTCCATGCAGATTTGTGATTTTTTTTGACGTCATCAGCGCGGGATGGCTGGTTTTAAATCATCCGACGTCCACGTAAATGTCGTCTCCGCGGATTTCTACCGGATAGCACGAGGCGCCTTCCGCGTCGGCCGGGCTGCCAACGATCTTTCCGGTAGTGACGTCGTACTCCCAAGCGTGCCACGGACAGATGAGCACGTTTCCGCTTAGCGCGCCCTCGCCCAACGGGCCACCTTCGTGCATGCATATGCCATTGATCGCGAACAGCTTACCCGCAACATTCGCAACCGCGACGGTTTTCCCGGCTACTTCGAACTCGGCAACGGAGCCAGGGGCCACCGATGCAACTTTCGCTGCGTGCACAAATGCCATTCACCGTCTCCCTCGTATGTTTTTTGTTGTCTTCAAGAAGGGCGATTACGAGCCCGCCGCCGTGCTCTTTGCTTCCGGCGCGATTTCGACTTTGGCTAAAAGTTCCGCGAACCTCGCCTCGCGGTCTTTTTGATCGAGCCCCTGGTAAATCTCCGAAATCTGGGTTGCGTTCATCGAACAGAATTTCGGTCCACACATCGAGCAAAACTTCGCCTCTTTGTAAAAGTCATCTGGCAAAGTCTCGTCGTGCATGGCCTGTGCGGTTTCCGGGTCGAGCGAGAGCGCGAACTGCTTCTTCCAGTCGAAGAGAAAACGCGCGTAACTCAAGGCGTCGTCGCGGTCGCGTGCGCCTGGCCGGTGGCGAGCCACATCGGCCGCGTGCGCGGCAATCTTATAGGCGATTACGCCTTGCCGGACGTCATCCGCATTGGGTAGGCCCAGATGTTCCTTGGGTGTGACGTAACAAAGCATCGATGCACCATGCCAGCCGATCATCGCCGCTCCAATCGCGCTGGTAATGTGGTCGTATCCGGGAGCGATATCCGTGACCAGCGGCCCCAGCGTGTAGAACGGCGCCTCGTGGCACAGTTCGTTCTCTTTTTTCACCTGCAGCTCGATCTGATCGAGCGGAATGTGGCCTGGCCCCTCGATCATCACCTGCACATCGTGTTCCCACGCGATTTTCGTTAGCTCTCCCAGCACTTTCAATTCGGCAAATTGCGCCGCGTCGCTTGCATCGGCCAGGCAGCCGGGCCGCAAACCGTCTCCGAGCGAGAAGCTCACATCGTGCTTCTTGAAAATCTTGCAAATCGCGTCGAAATTTTCGTACAGGAAATTCTGCTGTTTGTGGAAGCTCATCCACTGCGCCAGCAGCGCGCCTCCGCGGCTGACGATGCCCGTGATGCGGTTCCGCACCAGCGGCAGAAATTCGCGGAGCACGCCCGCGTGGATAGTCATGTAGTCCACGCCCTGCTCGGCTTGTTCCTCGATCACTTCGAGCATCACCTGGATATTCAAATCCTCCGCCCGCCGCACCCGCGAAATCGCCTCGTAAATCGGAACCGTGCCGATCGGCACTGGCGATGCATTTATGATTGCCTTGCGGATCGAGGGGATGTCGCCGCCCGTCGAAAGATCCATCACTGTGTCCGCGCCGTAGTGCACCGCCCGGTGAAGCTTGTCAAGCTCCTCTGCCGTATCTGAAGTGGTCGCGGAATTCCCGATATTCGCGTTGATCTTGCAATTGAACGCAACTCCGATGCCCATCGGCTCCAGATTGCGATGATGAATATTGGCGGGAATAATGGCCCGTCCGCGCGCCACTTCGTCGCGCACCAGTTCGGGCGTGATTTTTTCGCGGAGGGCCACGTACGTCATCTCCTCCGTTACCACGCCTTGACGCGCGAAATGCATTTGCGAAAAATTTTGCCCGTGGCCGTTCATCGTTGACGAACGCTTCTCGATCCACTCATCTCGCAGAGCCATAACAACCCCCAGTCGCTATTTGCAGCAGGACGCTCCACACCAACCGGCTCATTATGGCACCGGCATTCTCAGTCGGCAACATGCGCCGGGGATCAAAAAATGAAAATGTCGCGGGCCGAATGCTTGCGATCTGCGGTCATCGAAAGTCACGGGCGTGAAAGTCGAATGTACGCCCGAAAAACTCCATTTGTGGGCGCGAAAGTTGAAATTTCTAGTAAAGAATTTAGGCGCTTATATTAAACTAGCGAGCTCGGCACCACGTAAACGGAGGTCGGATTGAAAATCGACTGGAAACGGGAACTTACGGTGAACCTTGCGCTCTTGGGTTCGCTGATTACGTTGATTGGCGGCATGGCGCTGGTGATTCGAATATCGATCGGCAAGTGGTAATCGCTTACTGGCGCGTCGACACGCCAAGCCTGCCCTAAATCGGTTGCTTCGGCAAGTTATGAGCTTGGCCGTGCGGTCCTGCCCACGGCAGTGTGCTGTTGGCGAATGCAGCATGGCCGCGCAAAACGTGGTAGATGTAAGCGCCCATGCAAAATTTCCCAAACAGCAGAGCAGAGAAGGCCACAACTAGGAAGGCCTCGAACACCCAAGCGGTCACCATCCAGCCCTGCAGCAGCGCAAGCCCCACAATCAGCGAAAACGCGGCAGCTATTGCCTGCGCGAATCGCCGAGGACCGGGCGCCGGCTGCAACAAGGACTGGCCTTTCGGCGCAGCAATTTCGCGGTTATAGAAAACCTCGAACGGATTTGATCTCGGCGCGGCGACGTTCCACCAAAGGATCGCAGAAAGCGCGAAATAGAGCGCGGCTGCCGCCAGCGGAGCAAAGAATTGCAGAACGATGCCCACCACTACCAGAGAGCCTACGATTCTCGGCTGAAAGTAGAGCCCCGAAAAATGCATATTGCAGACGCTGTCGGGCTCTTCGCTGAAGCCCTGTTGTTTCATGAAGTTTCGGATGATTAGTGAGCCCATTTGCGAACCTCGCCTGCTTTCATTAGCCCTCAAGGATTTATTATACGACAGTGGCGGGTTCGCATGAAGGTCGCGAGATGCCGCTTTCGCATCATGCTGCCACCAGCTACTTCGCTATCGTGCGCACCCGTTTATACTTGGGAGGCGGTGCGAATGCCGGTCGTAACGAAGATTGATTGGACTTCGCGAATGCCAGCCGCGTACAGCTTTACGTTAGCGGTGTGGGGACTCTCGAAGTTCCCGGCAGCGGATCGATTCAAATTTTTCTGTTTGACTTACATCCTCAGTCGCAAATGGCATGTGACTGAGGCACACTGGGAACAGGTTGGCGCGGTTGCGATGCGCGATTTGGCGCTAATCGCTAATGGCAGCGGCGCGACCGGCTCAAAACATTCGCGCCAAACATCAGGGAACGAAGGCGATTCGGAATGAGTGTTCAGGATTTTTCAGTCAAATCCGCCGAGCAAGAGGCTCTTGATGCTGCCGCTTCGCC
>JBOGNC010000206.1:0-8071 GCA_050747045.1 Candidatus Acidiferrales bacterium
ACTCGTCCGACATGAGCCACACGCCCTTGCGCTGGCACAACGCCAGAATCTTCTCGAACTCATCTCTCGGAATCACCGCGCCCGAAGGATTGCTCGGCGAATTGACGATCACCATCCGCGTCTTCGGCGTGAAAAGCTTCTCAAGTTCCGACGCGCGCACCAGGAAATTTTCCTCGCCGCGCGTGCTCAGTACTACGGGATTCGCTCCCGCGTATTTCACAATATCCGGATAGGTGACCCAATAAGGCGCGGGAATGATCACTTCGTCTCCCGCGTTAATCAGCGAGCAAACCGCGTTGAAGATGGCGTGCTTACCACCCACCGAAACCAGGCACTCCGCCGGCTGATAGGATGAGGCTAGCTCCCGCGCATGCCACTCGCAAATCGCCTGCCGCAGCGCCGCCAGTCCCGGCACGGGCGTGTACTTTGTGCGGTTCTCCTCGATGGCCTTCATGCCCGCGCGTTTGATGTGCTCGGGCGTAGGAAAGTCCGGCTCGCCCGGACCGAAGTCGGCGACGTCCACACCTTTGGACTTTAGCTGGTCAGCCGCCGCCAGCACCACCATGGTGGGCGAAGGGCTGATGCGGTTCACGCGGTCCGCGAGCTGAAATTCGGCGGTCTTTACTTCTGCAGCTGTCTCCATTGCCTGGTTCCTATCGATTTTTAGAATGTTAACTCGCCAATCCACATGGATGGCTGTACATCGATTGTAACGGCCCGGCGGAAGGGGTCAACATCCAATTTGTACCGCACCCGGCCAAATTGGTGTGCGGGTTTTTAGCCAAACTTCGCGCGCAACCGCTGTTCCACGGCAGCCGGCACAAGCCCTTTGGGAAGCCCGTTTAGCCTGGCCAGTTCCTTCACCAGACGGGAACTGAGGTAGCTGTATGCCTCGCCTGGCAGCATGAACACGGTCTCGATATGCGGCTCGATCTTGCGATTCATCATGGCCATCTGCAGCTCGTATTCGTAGTCAGAAACAGCGCGAATCCCGCGCAGTACCACGCTCGCGCTCCGAGCGCGCGCGTAATCCATCAGCAAGCCGTCGAAGACGTCCACCTCGACGTTTTTCCAGTCGAAAGTGACGGTCTCCAGCATCTCCACCCGCTCCTGGATGGCGAAGAGCGGGTCTTTATCGAGATTTCGCGTGATGGCCACGACGAGCTTGTCAAATATCTTCGCCCCGCGCGCGATCAGATCCAAGTGACCATTGGTCACCGGATCAAACGAACCCGGATAGATGGCTGTGACTGTCTTGGATCTTTCTGCCGCCATTATTTCGAGGGATTCTAACCCAGAATTGCCAGCCCACCCGGCTGTTTCTGGTCAGAGTTGCGATAGCCGCAATTCCCATCGAGGAGCGTCTTACCCGGCCAGGCCCGGAGACCCGCTCGGCTTTCCAGCCGCAATCCGTACCCGCAGCTCAATACGGTGACAAGAGCTCCTGAGTTAGGTAAATTGTTGAACCAAGAGGCCAGCAGTCGCGCCGCTGACGTTCGTTCTAAGCGCGCCGGGTTGCGGCCGTAAAAAGAAATAAGGAGAGAGAACATGCCGCTGATTCAGGTGAAATTATTGGAGGAAGTGTTCACGCTAGAGCAAAAGAAGGAAATGATCTCCAAGCTTACCGATGCGATGGTCGCCATCGAAGGCGAAAGCATGCGCAAAGTCACATGGGTAATCATTGAGGACGTCAAAAGCGGAGAATGGGGCATTGGCGGCCAGCCGATTACCGCGGAAGCGGTGAAAGCCATAGCGACCGGAAAGGCGTGACGGCATACCGCCGCGACGAATCGCGAAACTGCGATGCGCCGCGACGGTCGGCTTGCAAGTCGCGTCAAACGAGGGCGGTAGCGGTTCCATCAAAATGACTGCGCGTTGTGTTCGACTAACAATGCGAAAGCGCTGGCCCTGGTGCTTCTAATCGCAAAAAGATCGCGGCCCTCTGCGGATCTCGCGGACCGCGCAGCTCGGCGGAGGCCGTTTGGTTTCGGTTGAAAACTCTATCGACCAGTTGAACCGAGAAGTTATCGCTTGTCGCAAATGTCCGCGGCTGGTGCGCTATCGCGAAGCTGTTGCAAAGGAAAAGCGCGCCGCGTATCGCAACTGGAATTACTGGGGCAAGCCCGTGACGGGATTTGGCGATCCGCACGCGCAACTGATGATTCTCGGCCTCGCCCCCGCCGCTCACGGCGCAAATCGCACGGGACGCATGTTTACTGGCGACCGCTCCGGCGATTTCCTGTATCAAGCTTTGTACCAAACCGGCTTTGCCAGCCAGCCCACCTCGACGCATCGCGACGACGGCCTAACAATGCGCAACGCCTACATCTCTGCTGCTGCGCGATGCGCTCCTCCCAATAACAAGCCCTTGCCAAAAGAACTCGCGAATTGCCGCCCTTATTTCGAACGGGAGCTCGAATTGCTTCGCCCGAAAACAATCCTCGCGCTCGGCTCGATCGCCATGCGCGCGTACCTCGGCTATCTGAAAGAGCGCCGTGCTGTTGCCAGTTTTGCGGCGTTCCCCTTCCGCCATGGCGCAAGCTACCAACTCGGCGAAGACTTACCGCGCCTTTTCGCGTCCTACCATCCCAGCCAGCAGAACACCTTTACCGGCAAGCTCACGGAGGAGATGCTGGGAAACGTACTCGCTGAGATTCGGGATTTCCTCTCTGCTCACAACCCACCAAAGCACTAGAACGTCTGCCTTTTTGGTGTACTCTTGGCGGCACCTGGAACTGGGTGTCCGGGGGATGCCATGTTCGGAACAAGGTCCGGAACGATGTACCGAAAACCTGCGCTCATTCGCGCCATCGCTGCAATCGGTCTGGCAGCACTTTTGCTCTCTTTCTTGCCAAAGCGGGCGTTGGCTAAGCGCACCGCAGCCCAAGCGAACTCCAGCTGCGATCGCGCCTGTCTCGACGGTTTCGTCAATCAGTATCTCAACGCCCTGGCCGCCAACGACTCGTCTCGTCTGCCCGTCACCAAGTCCGTTAAATTCACCGAAGATGGCCAGCGGCTCACGCTCGGCGATGGCCTCTGGAATACCGCCACCGGCCTCGGCACCTACAGGTTCTACATGGAAGATCCACAAACCGGCGAAGTCGCTTTCTTCGGCACCATGCGCGAGTCCGGCGAACCCATCATCCTTGCGCTTCGTCTGAAAATTGAAAACCGTAAAATCGCGGAAGTCGAGACCATCGTCGTTCGCGACGTGCAGGACGCAAAAAACATGGAAATGCGCGGCCATACCGATCCTCTTTTCATGCAGTCCGTCGCTCCTTCCGACCGTCTTTCCCGAGCTGCTCTCGTCCGCACCGCGAATCTCTATTTCTCAGGCATGCAGCTCGACAATGGCAAAGGCGACTATTCGTTTTTCTCCAATGATTGCGATCGCGTCGAAAATGGATCGGAAGCCACCAACAACAAAGAAGTTGAGAACAGCAGCGTCATCGCATCGCAGAGCAACTCCGTCGAAAAGGCTTCGCGCGATCGCTCCAGTCTCACCTACTCTGCCTCATGGGGCTGCGCCGAGCAGTTTCAGTCTGGCCTTCTGCACTTCGTCACCCGCATTCGCGATCGCCGCTTCGTTGTCGTCGATACCGAACGCGGCGTGGCTCTGGCATTCGGTTTCTTCGACCATGCATCCGGCAAGACGCGCACCTTCAAATTGCCTAACGGAAAAACCGTCACCTCCGGCCCAACCACTCCATGGACTTGGGAAATCGCCGAGGTTTTCAAAGTCGAGCACCACAAAATCCGCCGCATCGAGGCCGTCTATCATCGCGCGCCTTACGGCATGAATTCTGGGTGGAGTTCCTGGCAGGACTCGATGTCCACACGCGCGAGATGGATCTCCGTCCCGGTCAAAAACCAGTAGCCAGCTTCAAACGAAGGAGAGCGCACATGAACAAATCTCTCGGAATTCTCGCCGCGTCGGCTCTGTTTGTATCCGTCTTCGGCTTAGGCCCGCGCGCCCGCGCCGCAGCGGCCTCGCCCGCAAACGCGACCGTCCGTTCGGCATCTTCCTGCGACTACAACTGCCTCACCGGTTTTGTGAATCAATACCTGCAAGCTCTTGTGGCGCACGATCCGGCAAAACTCGCGGTCGCGCCCAACGTTCGTTTCACTGAAAACACAATCCCGCTCAAACTAGGCGATGCCCTCTGGGGCACCATCAGCAGCCTCGGTGACTATAAGATCTACTTCGCCGATCCGCAGGGTGGCGCAGCCGGGATCCAAACCACTATCCGCGAAAACGGCACGCCCGCGATCCTTCTGCTTCGCCTGCGCGTCGTGAACCGCCGTATCACGGAAGTCGAAACAATCGTCCATCGCAACGCTGGGGACGCCAAGTCTCTCGAAGCCTTCGGCCATCCCAATCCCGTTTGGCTCCAGCCGCTCACAACCTCGCTGCGTACGCCTCGCCAGCAAATGATCAAGGACGCGAATCTCTACTTCGACGGCATCCTGCACTCCAACGGCAACATGGTCCCGTTCGATCTTCGCTGCAATCGCATTCTTGATGGCTACCAGGATACGAACCATCCCAACCCAAAAGGCTGGTTCCACAAAGGCTCCTTCGACCCGGACGGCATGAACATCCGCGACAACATGAATACGGGTATCTGGTCCTACATTCACTCCATCCAGCCGCGCCACGTCGTCGTCGTAGACCAAAAAATGGGCATCGTCCTCGGCATGTGGATGTTCAACCATCCCGGTCGTATGACGTCCGTTAACGTGAAAGGCATCGGTAACGTTCCCGAGCCCCCGGTGGTCACGCATCCGTCCAGCGTTCTGATGGCCGAATTCTTCAAGATCGAAGCCGGGAAGATCCGCCAGATCGAGGGCACCTCTCTCGCGCTTCCCTATGGCGCCGGCACGGGATGGGACAAGCCCGCGTCACGCGAATCGATCGGCCACTGAGCAGGTCTTGTGTAGAAGCGCGGGGAAACGCAGCCTGGGCGCGCGTATGGGTACAAGCGGAGATGGGAGATGAAGGCCACATTGGTTCTGGGTGAAAGGGCGACAGCGACTCCACCAGCGGTTTTGAGGCGCGAAACTAACAGGGGCTTCAGCCCCGGGAAATTGAAGGGACGCGAATTTTTCCGCGGCACATAGCCGCGTTCTAAAAACTGGCGATGCCTAAGAAACCTTTCTACGGTTGGAAGCTCCTGCTGGTCTTTTGGGCCGTGATCGTCTTGAATTTCGCGTTCCCCACGTTCGGAATGAGCGTGGTCAATACTTACATGGCCGGCGCCATGCACCTCGATCGCAAAGAACTCGGCCTGGCCTATTCCGTCTTCACTTTGATGGGAGGCTTGCCCAGCCCCATCGTCGGCTGGTCGATCAATCGCTTCGGTATTCGACTCACCATGCTCGCCGGCATTTTGCTTGTCGGTTCCGGGGCCGTGCTGATGGCTGCGGTGGTCCATACCGCTATCGAGGCGTTTCTCGTGCTGGCTCTTGTTGTCGGTTTTGGCGCGGCTCTTTCCGGCACCATGGGCCCGCAAGTGGGAGTGGCGCGCTGGTTCCATGCCAAGCGCGGCCGCGCCATGTCGCTGTTTTTCACGTGCAGCGGCATCGGAGGTTTCCTGGCCGTGCCCTCGCTCAACGGAGTAATTTCGAAATCAGGAGGCAACTGGCGCAGCGCCTGGTGGTTCATGGCCGCAATGTCCGTTGTATCCCTGCTGTTGGCCGGACTCTTCATTCGCGAAAGTCCCGAGCAGATGGGACAAGAACCCGACGGTGGCGCAACCGAACCAGCTGAATCTCGCGCAGCGGCGCTGGAATCGAAGCCTGCTCGCGGCGTCTTCAAAACCACCGAAGATTGGACGCTCCGCGAAACGCTTCACTCTCCCGTCCTGTGGATGCTCGTCGTCACCTATCTCGGATTTTTCATGGGCTTCTTCATGTATCTCGCCCATGGAATTATCCATCTGGAAGGACTTGGCCACTCTCCCGCGGCAGCCGCGCAATCGCTTGCTCTGGTGATGCTCGCGTCCGTGCTCGGCCAGTTCGCTGTGGCGACGCTAGGCGATCGCATCGAGATGCGTTTCATCTTCGCCGTCGCAGTCGCGCTTTTTGGCGTGGGCATCGTTTTGGCTACTCGCGCCACCAGCACCTTCGCGCTTTACCCCTACGCCGTCTGCATGGGTGCCGGCTTCGGCGCCGGGTACACGTGCCTGGCCACTATGCAAACCAACTACTTCGGGTCCAAGGTCTATCCGGCGCTGCTGGGAATCACCATTCCGATGGGGACGATCCTCGGCGGTGTCGGCCCGGTGATCGCCGGCTGGTTTTACGACTCCTATCACAGTTACACGCAGATTTTCTTTCTCGTCGCGGCAATCTGCTTCGCCAGCGCTGTGCTCCTGCTCTTCGCCAAGCCGCCCCTGCGCCGCACGGCTCGCGTCGAGCCCGCCGCGGCGCTGGAACAGCCTCTCTGACAAACACTCCGATCGCACAGGTACAGGTCCCACGGGCCTGTACTGCGGACCAGTAGCTTTCTGTACCCCCCAATCTGCTACCGTGGAATGTGTTCGTGCACACGTGGGAAAATTTATGAGCCAGAACGGCGGATCTCAGCCGCTGGGAGAAACCTGCCTTGCTCTTGTGCGAGCAGCCGGTCTACTTAAAACGCCGCCGCGGTGCGTATTCAAAAGTGTCCGAGCGAGCCGCTGCGCGGCGCCTTCGCAGATCGATACACGTTCGGGTAGAACACATCGTAAGTGATTGCAAACAAAGGACCGATTACCCGGCAGATCGGTACAGTCTCGTTGCGCGTTTCGAGGCAATTTTCGCCACTTTTCGATTTCCGGTCGGGCCGCTCGACGACGATTCATCAAGCTCAAACCGTGGCGGGCTGCGTGGGACGGTGCCGCTCGGCAACGATAATGACGCGAACATCCTTGGCGCTGCGCACAACACGGAGAATAAAGTCCGTGCCCAGCAACCGATCCCACCAGTTATATTTCGGGCGGCCGAGAAGGATCTGAGTGATTTGATTGCGGCGGGCGAAGTCAACGAGCGATTCGGCGGGATCTTGCCCTTCCAGGATGCGAGTATCGATATGCAGGGTTCTGGCGAAGTTGAGATGCTTTTCAATTGCTTCTGGATCGCCGGAGGCAGGCTGCTGATCATCGCGGGCAGGAACTACGCAGACGGCAAAGCAGTCCGCGCTGAGGTAGTCCGCCATTCGACGACCCCGACGGATAAGCACAGCCGTGGAGGCATTGGCAGTCACATAGATCAAAATTCGGTCGTGAAGGCTCTTTTCAGCGAAAGGAGCGGGAGCGAGGTGCTTTGCCGGCGCGGCGGTCTCCGCAATTTCGCGTACCTCGAGTTCGTGGGCGGTCTGACGCAGAGCCAATTCGCGCAAGGAAGCGAGCGTGGATTCCTTGAAAAAATTCTCCAGGGCGCGCTGGGCTTTTTCAGGAGCGTAGATCACGCCGCGTTTCAAGCGGTTCAGAAGCGCTTCCGTGGTGGCGTCGACCATAACTACTTCCGCGGCGCTTTTCACCAGCCAGTCCGGGACGGTTTCGCGGACGCGGATACCGGTGACGTGGAAAATCTGGTCGTTCAAGCTTTCGAGGTGCTGGATGTTCATGGTGGTCATCACGTCGATGCCAGCATCGAGAATTTCCTGTACGTCTTCCCAACGCTTGACGTGACTGGAGGCCGGAACGTTCGTGTGAGGAAGCTCGTCAACAACGCAGATGGACGGATGACGACGCAGAATGGCGGCCGTATCCATTTCTCGCAGCTGCACGCCGCGATAATCGACAATTTTATTTGTAATCATTTCGAGACCGACGGTTCTTGCGATTGTGTCTTTGCGACCGTGAGACTCAAAGTATCCAACCACAATGTCTTTTCCCGCGTGCTTCAGCTCTTGCGCGTCTTCAAGCATGCGATACGTCTTGCCGACGCCCGCGGCATATCCTAGGAAAACCTGCAGACGGCCTCGCTTGGCTTGCGCGGCGCCGGCACCGGAGGAGAAGTTACTGGGGATAGACGACGACATCGATTCCTTCCGCGGAACGCACCAATCGATCGACCAAGCTGCCCC
>JBOGNC010000207.1:0-8054 GCA_050747045.1 Candidatus Acidiferrales bacterium
TCTGAATGGGCTCCGTGGTTCCGATCGGCGGGCCCAATTCGAGGGTCTGGAGAACTTATGAACTCGAAATCATCCAAGCCGAGCGGCCGTCGCCACTCTGCTCGATCGAACGTGATTCCCATTGCCGCCACCGACGATTTTCTGATCGCGGCAGTTGGAGCGTCCGCGGGAGGTATTGAGGCCACGGGCGCGCTCTTGCATCACTTGCCGCCAGACACCGGAATCGCGTACGTGGTTGTCCAGCACCTCGATCCCAAACATCCCAGCATTCTGTCCGAGTTGTTGGCCAAGGAAACCAAGATGCCGGTCCGCGAGGTGAAAGATGGAGTGAGAGTTGAACCGAATCACGTCTATGTGATTCCTCCCGACACGGCCATGTCGATTTCTGACCGGGTACTCCGGCTGTCGCCGCGCGAGGAATCGCGCGTAGGCCGCATGTCCATCGATCATTTTATGCGCTCGCTCGCTGAGGCTCACGGGAATCAGTCGATCGGAGTGATTTTGTCGGGCACGGGAACGGACGGCACCCTTGGCTTGGCCGAAATCCAAGCGCAAGGCGGCGTCACGCTCGCTCAAGACGAAACGACTGCGCGTTACGACGGCATGCCTCGCAGCGCTATCGCCGCCGGTGCAGTGGATTTCATACTGCCTCCGGAGGGAATCGCACAGGAGCTTGCGCGAATCGCTCGTCATCCCTATGTGGCCATAAATCACAGGCAGGAAGCGGAGCTAGCTGGCGGGCAAGAAGAGGGGATCGGAAGCATTTTTCAAATGCTGCGGCGGGCCACTGGCGTGGATTTCACTCATTATCGCCAGTCCACGATTCGAAGGCGTATTCATCGCCGGATGGTCGTTCACAAGATCGACCAGCTTCCGGACTACGTGAAATTCGTCCTGACAAATCCCGCGGAAGTGAAAGCGCTCTATCAGGACATGCTGATCAACGTGACCAGCTTCTTTCGCAACCCGAAAGTGTTTGAAGCGCTGAAGTCGAATGTGTTTCCGGCCGTCCTGAAGCGACGGCATCCACACTCCACGTTCCGCGTCTGGACGCCTGCATGTTCCTCCGGCGAGGAAACCTATTCGGTAGCCATTGCGATGCTCGAAAGTCTCGGCGAACGAGTCCAGGAAGTTCCCGTCCAAATATTCGGAACGGACGTAAGCGAACCGAGCATCAGCAAGGCGCGCTCCGGATGGTACCCGGAAAATATTCAGGGAGACATCTCTTCCGAACGCCTGCGCCGGTTTTTCACCAAGGCGGACGGCGGCTATCGCATCAGCAGAGCTATTCGCGACATGTGCATCTTCGCGCAGCACAACTTGCTGAGCGATCCGCCATTCTCGCAGATGGATCTGATCTGCTGCCGGAACTTGCTAATCTATTTGGAGCCGCATTTGCAGAGCCGCGCGATCTCCATATTTCACTACGCGATTCGTCCGCATGGGTTTCTCGTGCTTGGCAATTCCGAAGGCATCGGCTCTTCCAGCAATCTCTTCTCCACCGAAGATCGTGCCTTGCGGGTTTTCTCGAAGAAGTCCACGGCCCTGCGCCAGCCTCCGGCTTTCCCCATGGGCCGGCAAATGGAGCACTCTGAGTTGGATTCGTCGCACGGCATCGCGAAGATGCCCGACCCGAGCTGGAACTATCTGGAAGCGCAGAAGGATTTCGATCGCAGACTTCTGACGCAATACAGTCCCGCGGCGGTCTTCGTCAACGACGACATGGATATCATCCACACTCGTGGCAATGTCGGCCGCTATCTGAAGCTCGCCCCGGGGCGCGCCAGCCTGAACATCCTTAAGATGGCTCGCGAAGGGTTGGTGATCGAATTACGCAACGCCCTCGCACGCGCCAAAAAGGATCATGGCAACCTTCGCAAGTATTCAGTTGAGGTGAAGGTCGGCAACGGAAACGGTAGCGACAATGGCGGCCGTGGCTCCGCAACAAAGAAATCGATCGTGTCGGTCAATTTTGAAGTTGTGCCCATCAACGTTGGCGGGCTCCGGGAACGCTATTACATGATCGTCTTTACGGAAGCACAGGAGCCGACAACCACGCGCAAGCCCAGAGGCGCATCGAGGGTAAGCAGAGGATCGGAATCGGCTGAACGCCGCGCTGTAAAGCTCGAACAGGAACTCGGCGCGACGAAGGAATATCTTCAGTCCCTGATCGAGACCCAGGAAGCTACTAATGAAGAACTGCAATCCGCGAGCGAGGAATCGCTCTCCCGCAATGAAGAACTACAAAGCATGAACGAAGAACTCGAGACTGCCAAGGAAGAGCTGCAGTCGGCCAATGAGGAATTAGCGACCGTAAACGACGAACTGCGCGAGCGCAACAGCGATCTCTTTCGCGGCCAGAAGGACCTCTCGAATCTTTTCGCAGGCATCGGAATGGCTATTCTGATGATTGGCGATGAGATGGAAATCCGGCGGTTCACGCCGCAGGCGCAGAAAATCTTCGGACTTATTCCCGCCGATGTAGGCCGCCCCCTGAAAAATATCAATCCGAATATCGAAATCCCGAACCTTCAGCAACTGATCGCGAAAGTCCTTTCCACTTCCAGCGAGGTTGATTCCGAGGTGCTCGATCAGAATGGCATCCGCTATTCGCTGCATGTGTTTCCATATCCCGTCGCTGATGGCCACGTGAGCGGCGTGGTGCTAACGCTTGTGCCCGTTCCGCCTGACGGAAAAATGCCGGAAAAGGCATCGATGTAGAAATCGGATACTGTGCCCGGTCGCTCGCTGAATCTGTCGGAAACGAGGTTGCGTTTTTTCAGGACTGGCTACTGAAGGCGAGCGTAGGCTTTCTGCACGTATTCCGGTACGTCCGGACCATCCGGGATGTTTTTCTTCATGGTTTGCGCCCAATGTTCGATCCATGAGACGCCTCCATCCATACCATCGTCGTACCCGTCCGGTATCCGATAGGCGGGATCGCGCAACGCTTCCCGCAACGTAATAAATCGATATCCACGCGCGCGTATCATTTTCGCTAGGTCGGGCATCTCGTCCGTGTCCAGTTCATCGGCGTGCAGCAGCAAAACCTGCCGCGGCTCGTAGCCGAGCGTTTCGGCGGAAAACCGCTCGAAATACTCGAAAACATTATCCATGTAACTCAGAAACGCCGCCGACACGCGATCGGCCGTCTCCGTGTCGCCGGTAGCAAGGGCGTGCGCGTAAACAGCCGCGAACATGTATTCCTGGTTATCGATCGTCACCGGCGCAATCGCGTATCCCTGTCGCGCGAGGAATCGGCGAAAAGCGCGCTCCGTCTCCTGCGTTTCGCCCACGTCTAGGAATGGGTAGCGGAAATAGCGCTCGCGCATTCCCCTCGAGAGCATCAGCGGCTGGGTGACCTCTTCGCCGCGCAAAAAATTCAGCTCGTAGGCCGCCAGCGGCGTGCTGTCTATATCGACGTGCGAATAAGTGTGATTTCCAAGCGGATACCCAGCATTCACCCACATCTTCAAGATGTCAACGCGCTGGTTGAACTGACCGCGATCCAGCTTGTCTTCATTCACGAATCCAATCGCCGGGATGCGATATTCCTTCAACTCAGCCAGCAGACGCGCCGTCATGGCTTGCAACGCTTCTGGGTTGTACGACACTACGGAATCAGACGGCGCCGGCAAATCGTCGAACGTCACGGCTATTTCGCGCTGCCGCCGCGACACGTGCCGCCCGGGCATCGCTAGCGAACGCATTGCTGGTAGCCGCGTCACTGGCTGCTTAGGCGGAAGACCACGGCGCGGGCTGGCTAAACCGGCACGCATTTTAGGGAGGGCTTGAGACGTCTGGAGGGCACGTACGCCAGAAACGCGAGTTGCGGCGCGCGCGACCGGCAAGAGCGCGCATGCCAGCGCGGCAAACATCAACACCAGCAAGGACCCGCAGGTTCGGGCAGCTCCTCGATGCTCATCGATGCGCTTGAAATCGATTCGGTCGAACTGATGCATCCCCATGCGAGCGCTCTTAGAGACCCACACGCCTATCCACGAATGCTCCGAGATTCCAGTCTAATGTGAGAAGTTGCCGCAGCGTCAATTTTCTTTCGCGACGCCCGGAGCAACTTCCACCGGCACGCGCCCGCTAATCACATCGCGGATTTTCTGCGCGACGCTTTTCAGATTGAAGGGTTTTTGCAGATAGGCCACGCCGCCTTCGAGCACGCCGTGGCGAAATACGGTATCGTCCGTGTAGCCGGAAATAAAAAGCACTTTCATATCTGGGCGAAGCGCGCCCAGTTTTGCCGCCAACTCCGAACCGCTCATGTGCGGCATCACCACGTCGGTTACCAGAATGTGAATCGGACCTTGATGTGCGGCAGCCGTTTTCATTGCGCTCTCGCCATCGTCGGCTTCCAGTACCTGGTAGCCGGCGCCGCGCAAATAATCGCCCACCAGTTCCCGCACGCTCTGCTCGTCCTCCACGAATAAGACCGTTTCCGACCCGCGTTCCGTGCCTTTGTCCCCACTGTCGGCGGCTACCCGCTCGATCTCTTCGAGCACTCGCGGCAAGTAAATCTTAAACGTGGTGCCACGGCTCACTTCGCTGTACACCCAGATGTACCCGCCGCTTTGCTTCACCACGCCGTAGACGGTTGCGAGTCCCAGCCCGGTGCCTTTCCCTGGACCTTTGGTGGTGAAAAATGGCTCGAAAATTCTGGTCTGCGTCTCGGAATCCATTCCGCACCCGGTATCCGTGACCGTCAACATGACGTAGGTCCCGGGCTGGACGTTGATGTGTTTCGTGGCGTAACTTCGATCCAGGTCCGCATTGGCGGTCTCGATCGTCAGCCGCCCGCCGGTGAGCATGGCGTCCCGCGCGTTCACTACCAGGTTCAGTAGCACTTGCTCGACTTGCCCGGGATCGGCTTTCACGCGCCCCAGGTTCGCGCCCGGCACAAACGTCATTTCGATATTTTCGCCGATCACGCGCGAAAACATCTTGATCATGCCGCCCACCACCTCGTTCATATCCAGCACCCGCGGTTGCAACACCTGTTTTCGGCTGAAGGCCAGCAGTTGCCGTGTGAGTGACGCAGCGCGGTCCGCCGCCTTTTCCACTTGCTCTACGCTGTGCCGCAGTGAAGGCGAGTCCTCGAGCCGGTCATAAAGAAGCTGCGCGTGGCCTTTTACGACCATCAGCAAATTGTTGAAATCGTGAGCCACGCCTCCGGCTAACTCTCCCACCGCCTGCATTTTCTGCGACTGCCGCAACTGATCGATCAATCGCTCGCGGTCGGTGATATCGAGCGCCACTCCGATCACACCTTCAATCGCTGCGTCGACGCCCTTCAGCGGCCGCACATGCGCTTCGAACTGGCGCGTCTGCCACGGCGTCTCAAACGATGTGGCTTCGCCGGCCAGTGCTTTGCGGTGTGCGGCAATGGCAGGGAATTCCGGATCGCGCGTACGGAAAAAATCGAGCAGTGGCAAGCCCGGGGCTTCCCGGGACGGCAGACCCACGCCATCGAGCCCCGCGCCCATCGCAGAGGTAACTTCCAATTGCGCGTTGGTGGTCCACAGCACGGCCGGCACATTTTCGAGCATCACCGCCAGCCGCGCGCGCTCGCGATCGCGCTCGTTCTCGCCTCTTTCAAGATCGTCCAGCATGGTGTTGATGGAATTTCCCAGGAACGCCAGTTCGTCCTGGCCGGTAGTTTCGAGCCTCGCGCCCATATCGCCGCCGGCTCCGATCTTCACCACGTGCTCGCTCAGAGCCGCCACGCGCGAAAGGACGAAGCGCTCCAGCAGATACAACATCACAGCTCCGAACACGAACCCGGTCGCCACAAGCAGAAGCAAAAATTGCACAATGCTTGTTTGTCCCTGCTGGTAAATCTTTCGCGGCAGGTCCACGCGCATGATCGCCGCGGGTTTGCCGTAAATATCGAGCAGCGGCTGGTAGGCCGCCATTTCATCGCGGCCGTACGGATCGATCATATCCGGCTCTCCGGCGGCGATTGCTCGTGCGGCCTCGCGAAAGCCGTCGTTCGTGGAAGCCAGGTCAAACGGCAGAATTTGGACGGGCAGACGCGTGATGTCCGAAAGCCGATTGACTTCATCGCTGTCGAGCAGCCGGCCCATGATCAGTGTTCCGGCGCGCTCATCGTTGCCCACGCCATTGACGACTGGGCTGGAACTAACTATAACGACGTCGTCAGGCAGATGCAGAATTCCCATGCCATCCTTCGGCGCATCTCCATGCGTGATCAGGGGCGATCCGGGCCGGAATTGAGCATCCAACCCGGGCGGCACTACGGCCGGCTCCATCGTTACGAGATCAAAGCCTTTTTGCAGTATCGGGCGGTTTGCGTCGTCCAGCACGATCGCAAAATTGATTCGCGTTTGTTCAAACACCGGTCCTGAAAATTCCGCGGCGAGAGCGCGAATATTCTTACTCTGCAAATTCACGTACGTTTGCGATAGATCCGCGTACTGATCGGTCGTCTCACTTAAGGCCGAAAGCTCGTTGGTCAGCCCACTGGACGCCTGCTGTAAGTTCTGGCGAGCAAATTCGTCTCCGAGAGAGGAAAACTGGCGCAGCAGAGCGACGCGAGAAAGCATGTACAGTCCGGCCACTAGACCAACCAGCGTCGCGAACACGATCAGCAAAGTCTTGCCGCGAAGAGATGTGTGCAGTCGCAATGGCATTCAGGACGGTCCCAAGAAGCGAACTTCTAGTATAGGTTAGCGCGGAGTTTCGAGGTTTGGCGCGTGTCCAGTCGTGCACTGCTGCAGCACTGGAACATGCGCCAGTCATCAGTAAGCCTTACAGATGAGCCTACAGAATCCGAGCGCTGGTGCCGCACGCGGTTTGGGATTATCCTTAATGCATCCCGTACGTCGGTACCGTCATCATTAGTGACTGATGTCGGTGAACAGCACGATGCAAGAGGCGCGATTATGGGCAAATGGGCTTTCTCGCTGTTCGGAATCTTGGCGCTGACGTTCTCAACCTCGGTTGTAGCTTCCGCGCGCCCTCAAAACGCTGGTCCGATCCCGCCCCCCGCGAATACGAACGGGTCTGCGGCCCAGCCTAAATCCGCAACTTCCAGCCCGCCGGCATCTAGCCAGCAGCCGGAGAGCGCCAAGGCGCCCGCAAATGCCCCGGCGAAAGACGCGAAAATTGAAGTACCCATCGGCACGCACATACCGCTGATTTTGCACAACGCGATTTCGACGCGTACGGCTCGTCGCGGCGATCCCGTTTACTTCGAAACGTCGTTTCCGGTGATGGTCAACGGGCATGTGGTGATTCCTGCGGGATCGTACGTCAGCGGGGAAGTGACCGAGGCGAAGCGGCCCGGGCGCGTTCATGGCCGCGGGCAGCTAATGATTCGCCTCACCACCATGATTCTGCCCAACACTTACATGGTGAAGCTGAATGCCGTTCCTGGCGGTTCTGCCGGAACCGGCGGCAACGAAAGAGTGGACAGCGAAGGAAAAATCACTGGAGACAGCAATAAGTCTTCGGACGTGGGAACTGTGATTAATACCACCGCCGAAGCCACAGGCGTGGGCACTGCGGTCGGAGCTGCCTCCGGCAATATCGCCCGTGGTGCGGGAATGGGGGCGGGCATTGGAGCTGTTGCCGGCCTGGCCGAAATTCTTTTGACTCGCGGACCCGAGGCCGAGCTGCCGCGCGGCACTACGTTGGACGCAGTCCTTGACCGTCCGATTTATCTCGACGCGGACAAAGTTCAGTTCAAGAGCCCTGGAGAATCCTCCGCCATCCCTGGACCCCCGAATCGCGAGCCGCAGCGTTATCGGTACCCGTTTTGATCCGCTCCTCGGTCGGATAAATATTTCGTTTTATGCACTAAGGAAACCACTCCTGAACCTGGGCTGAGGCCTACAAGTTAGGCTGCCGCGCCAATCGGGCATTCGGAGTCGGCGCGCCATGCGATACTCGCCAAAGGTACAGAAATATGAGAGACAAAATCGCCCCACATAGCACCGCTTCGCGCGAGTGACGCATGAGCCCTCCCACGCCATTGAAAAGCGATGCCGAGAAATACGCGCCTAAGGCGCCGAGTCCTGCGT
>JBOGNC010000208.1:0-7991 GCA_050747045.1 Candidatus Acidiferrales bacterium
CTGATCCGGATTCGATCGGGCATTTGCGATTGAAAGCTCCTGAACTTGCTGTTCCATTTGAGAAGCTGTCCTGTCGAGTGCTGCCTGTTGATCGAGACGAGCCGATTCCCGCGTGAATTGTGCGCCATACAAGTAGGCGTTCGGCGTCAATCCCCCCGCCAGTCTCAGTAGATCTTGTAGGGTCTGACCGTGTTTGACTCGATAGACACCCGGCACTTTAACTTCGCCTTCGACGCGTACAAAGATCGTCTGCTCAGTCTCCGGCACCGCTATGTCCTTTTGCGAAAAGATCGTCACGATGTCGCCGGGTTCTAGCGCCAGATTTGCACCTGGGTCGTCTTCAAGCACAGCCTTTCGCAGCGAAAACGGGATGAGCCGCGTGGACAGATCTACGGGATCGAGCCGCTGAATCACGGCGTAATCCCAATTAATTTCCGGTGCGACGAGCTTTACCTCATTTCGCAACCGGGAGGAAGTGATCCTCGTCTGAGTCGCGGACGTACCAGCCTTCTGCGAAGAAGGCAGTTGCGTCGCTTCTCCAGTCGATGTTTGATAATCCGAGGGTGCATTCCAGTTCGCGGTGTCATTTTCGGACTGCACGGGCGTTTGCCCCTGCTCCTCCGGCAGGGTACTGCCCGAATTATTCCGATTCTCGGGACGACCGTGCAGACCCATTCGCTGGCGCTGTTGGGGCGTTGGGCCATAATCCGTGGCAGTTCCGTTCACAAGGTTGTTTTCAGCTCTCCAATAATCTCTTGTGAGGAGCATCTCCTTGTTGGGGATCAGGTCGCGAACCCTCATCCCCTGGTGCCACGGATACCGTCCTGGATTCGCGACATTGCCGCGAAGCGTCACGGCGTTGTCGAATCTCGGCACGATTGACAAGATGTGAATGATGTCGCCGCCCTTCACTTGTTCGCGCGCAGCCTGACCGAAAGAGTACTCAACTACGCTACGTACCTCGTGCTTGTCGATCCGTTCGATTGTCAACCTAGTGGCGTCGGCCACTTCGTTCAATCCGCCTGCCAAGGCGATGGCACCAGCCAAACTGTCCTGGTCGTTTCGCAGTTCATAGATGGCAGGCACATTCACGCTACCAGACACTGCTATCTGTGGCCCGACCGGCGGTATATAGATCACGTCGCCGGGCAACAGCTGTACATCATTCGACTTGTCGCCCTTGAGCAAGAGATCGTACAAATCGAAGTCCGCGATAAGTGCGCCGTCGCGCTTCAGTTCGACATGCCGCATCGAGCCAGCCCGCGATGGTCCGCCCGTCGCGAAGACCGCATTCACCAAGGTGCTGAGAGAACTGATCGTGTATCGGCCGGGAGCACGCGCGTCGCCGGTGACGTAGACATCGATTGACCGTAGCTTGCCGAGCGTTACCGCTACATCAAAATTCCGATAGATTCTGGCGATTTGCTGGCGCAGGAACTCGTTTAGATCCTTGTACTGGACGCCAGCCACGGTAATACTTCCCACTTTGGGAATATAGATTGCACCGTCCCGGTCCACTGAAGCGCGTAATTCGACGTTTATCTGCCCCCAAATCTGCACGTAAAGCTCGTCTCCAGGGCCAATCACATAATTCGCCGGCACCGGCACGTTCAAGAGCGGCGCAAAAGTACTGGGCGGCTGGCGGAAAAGGCTGCTCCCATAGATCGGCAGCATCCGGCCAACCGAGTTGGCGACCATGAGTTGAAATTGTGTCGGTGGTTGAGGCTTGTTCGGGAACGGCGGGAAAAGCGTTGGCTGCTCATACGGCGTCCTTGGACCAGTCGTGAAGGTAGACGGCGGGCGCATGCCGTTCGGGAGTCCCTGCTGTTGACCCGGAGATGCCGTCCCACCATTGGACAACTGGCTACATTCGGGCAATTCCGGATTGGCCTCGCATTGTTCCAAAGTCGGAGTCTGCGACTGCGACGGATACTGCGATTGAGACTGCGACTGGGACTCCGATTGCCCCGAGTTGGCATTCTGAGCGTGCGAAGACGGCGCGCCAATCGCGAAAATCAGTAGCAGCATCCCGGTGCCAACCGCATTACGGCGTCGTGTCATTATCGTCCTTCCAATTTGACTGTTCCAATCGCTCCCCCACCGCGAACCACCTCCCAAGACCGGAAAGTTCTTACCGCCAGCACCACGCCCACGATTCCCGTGCAGAAGAGGTAAACGACCGCCAGTCCCGCGCTGCCCCAAGCCTGCACGACAACCAGCGCAAACAAAAGGGTCAGCGTGGCCACTACGATCGACTGCACCAGGAAAGGCTCGCGCTTAAAGGATCGCAAATAGATTGCCATGGTTTGAGCAGCAAAACGCCCTCCGGTGCCAAGAATGAGCAGACCGAATATCCAAGGCGCCACCATTCGAGCGGCCAGCTTCGGAACCAAGTAGTGCAGTCCAATGATGCCCGCCTCGCAGGCTACTGACATTCCGATTAGCACGGCTGAGGACTGCCGAAAAGTCCGAAAGAAAAAATCGCGAAGCTCCGCAAGTCGCCCGTTGCTTACCATTTGACCGAATGGAGCGGCTTTCGTTGACGTCCACGCCAGCGCCAGGATGGAAAGATAGGCGACAATACTCAGTGACATGCCCATCTGCCCAGCCTCGATCGGACCTCGGAAGGCAAAGAGCAACGGAGTGAAGATTTGCATCGTGAAATAGGCGCACAGCGAGCTTATGGCGATCTTCCACTGAAATGGCCAAATCTCCTTTCGCCAACTCACCGCTTGGCCATGGGTCTTGAAACGCCACAGGCCGAGCAGTATCTTACGCCGGGTCCATAAGAACGCCGCCGCGACCACCGCATATCCGAACATAACCATCGCTGGCGCGTAGAGGCCGTGGCGCGTCATAAGCGCAGTCCAAGACATGGCAACCACGGCAAGCGCTTGCCAAAACCGAGCGTTGGCGACTTGTCGGACCTGCCCGCAGCCCTCCAAAAACGAGCACAAGGGGTCTAGCAGAAACATTAGCGCGCACGCCGACACGGCGGCAATCCAAGGACCGTGCCACGGCACGCCGGTGCCGCGGGCGCGGTCAGAAAAGAAAAATATGCCGAACGGCAAAAGCACGATCCACATGACAGCCGCTGCGGCCAGATACCATCGCACAGTCTGCCGCAAGATGGACGCGAGCCGCGCGTGCGCAATGGGATCGCCCACGATGTCGCCGTTCGCATGGAGAACCAGATGAACACATTCGTGTGCCGCCATTTGGAGAACGACGAACGTAAATCCCAGCTCGAACACCGTCTGCAATGCCACCAGCCCAAGAATCGTGTAGTAGTAGCCTTGCTCGATAGGGCTGAGGAAGTGGACGATCAGCAGGACCGTCCCAGTGCTGCCGACGATGCCACACAAGCGCGCCGAAACCGTGTAGGCAATTGCGCCGTCGAGGCCTAGGATGTGTTTTAGCCACAATGCAATTCTCGTCAGCGGGGCGCTCCTCCGGCATCAAGAAACAGGAAATCATGAGTTCCATCGTCCACGATTCCGTTGGAGATCCATCGGCTCACATCGGCGGCGGATACCAATTGTCGTTGCGCGTTGAGCTTCTTGCATTGGTACCCGTGCTCCCAGAACTGCTGAAATATCTCCGAAAATCGGGCGTTGGTTCCCGTGGGGACTGCCTCGCCACCCAAGTGGACTTCAATTAGCCAGGTTGGCTTCGGGGTCAAATTCAAAATGCCCTTGGCCCCGGCCAACACGTCGAGCTCAAATCCTTCGACATCCATTTTTATCAGTAGTTTCCGGCCTTGGAATCTCCCTACCGCGATGGTGTCGAGACTCGTGATCGGCACCAGGGAAAATCGCTTTTTGTCCGCTTGTGCCCAGCCCGGCACGAAAGATGCTATGCCGCCGAATCCGTACAGGCGATTCAGACCGGGCTTTTCAGCGAGGCCGAGCGGGAAAACCTCGGTGTCTCGGAATTGGTTCTCCCATAGATTTCTGTAAAGAAATCGTAGGTTCCTGGGTGACGGCTCAATTGAGACGACCTTCTTCCTGCGGCTAGCTGCCAAACATGAATAAAACCCTACATTGGCGCCGATATCCAAAACGATCTCGTGAGCTTCGAGCAGTTCCAGGAACGCGCTCACTTCGTGAGGTTCGAAATCTTCTCGGGCCTGGATGGGACTCCCCGCCAAAGTGAAACCGTATTTCGTCCGCCTGGCGGCGCGACCTACACTGATATCGCGTAGACGGCGATACAAAAGACCTACCGACGGCATAAATGTGTCAATGGGTTTTCGAAACTTCAATTGGAATCCTGATCCTGCCATTGATGCCTCATTTCTACCGGGACCACTCGGCTTCTCGTTGACCGCTTAGACCTGCCTCGGCTCTTGCATGAGCCAGCCAGGCAAGCCAAAGCACTAAGAGCGTAGCCAGGACTAAACTCGGAATCCTCTCATACACGTACCCGAGGTTGCCGCGGGGTGCGAAGAGAGCGCGCGATAGACATTCCGCCCAGATTCCCGCGAAAGCCGACCTCTGGCCGACCCATTGCACGAAGCAGCGGCTGGTAAAACCAAAGAACACGGAACCCAGAATGATCGCGGTGACGCCGCCTGCTAAATATAACTCAAGCAAGTAATTTGATCCGGTACCGTATAGTGTTCCCTCGGTCGAAGGGTCGTTGGTCGTAAGAATCCGATCCAGAGTTGCCACCATGCCCGTGCGGCCCGAGAATTCTATCGTACAGACACCAAGTAGATTGTATGGGATAGTCTTGGCGGTCATGGAAACCAATAGCGGCGGGCATCTTCCTTTCAGGTTTAGGTCGACGTTGTCCTGGAATAAACGCAAGCTGCCACCGGACGCGAAGAAACTGACGAACTCGTCCTGCCCTAGAAAATTGTTGCCTCGCGTCAGGGCAGGTACAAATATGAGAAACCCGGCTAGCGCACCGAGCAGGATGATGCGCTTGCCCGTGAGACGCACCCATCCGCGTGCTAGCGCTATTAAAACAATAGGAATAGCTGCTTGAGCAAAGAAAAATCGTCCCCAACGCAACGAGATAATCAGTCGAGGAAGGCTAACGAGGATGCACGCGATTACAATTCTGCGCTTGTTTTGCGGGATGGTCCTTGCGACACCGAAAAACAAGAAACCCAGGAACAGATGAACATAGAGCACAACTTGATAAAGGAACGGTATGCCCTCACCTTGTCCGTACACTACATCCAAACGGTAGAGAAAAAACCGTAACGCCAGGAAAAGCGCTGGAATCGCGAGCAGGACGGTAGCTTTGTAGGCAAGCGATTCGCAAGCGTCCAACGTGCCCGGTGAAAACGTCATCCTCCCCACATGAGCTAGCGGTTCAAAAAAGGCACGCACGCGCGACGGAGAAATAAAATAACCGACCATAAATGCGATCAGGCCAACGACGCTGACCCAGAGCGCCCAGCTATGCACCGGGTCTTCCATGCCCAAAAGACGAAACAATATGCTTGGGAGCCACCAAAATAGTAGACAAGCAAATACGAAGGTGGCGAAGAATATCCGCGTTGTCCGCTTGACCGGGTCCGTTTCGCTCGGCGTCACTGGGCTCCGCCCGAGAAGAATCTTGAGTCAGCGGCGAGGTAGGCTCTCGCAACAGCTTCACTGCTGTAATTCGCGAGAGACATCGGCGGCGCCCCCGACGAATCCAAAGCCCTCCGGAGGACGGCGGTCACCTCAGCGCGGTCCCAGGAGAGAGGGAGTAGATGAACACGTTTCCCAACTTGGTCCAACGCGATCTCAATTCCGCCGCCAGAGGCGGGCATGGCGACGGCACACCCCTGACTCAGTGCTTCTAGGTAGGTGATCCCAAATCCTTCAACTTCGTTACCGGAGACGAAAACCCTGGTACGACGCAGCCAGTCGCGCACAGTCGCATCATCCGGTGACCCCTTGAACTCGAAGCGAGCGTCGCCAGCGATCATCGCTTCCAACTCGGCCCTCTGTGCGCCGGTCCCAATGATGCAGGCGCGTAAGCCAGGTGTCTCGTCCAGCAGATCCCGGATCGCAGGAATCAAACGGTGTAGATTCTTGGCGCGAACCAATCGCCCAACATAGGTGATGTAGCAGCGCTCGCGGGCAATTTCGCTGTCAGGTTCCCAGTACAAGGATCTCAGGGGATTATGCACAACTCCGTCACTTTGGACGTTGAAAACGGCCCTGAGAGTGACGGCGGTGTAGTGCGAGACAGAAATGAGCCGAGCGCCCGAGGATGCGTTCGCGACCTTGAAAGAGGTGACAAACCCGGCCAGTTTCAGCCAGCCATTGATATTTGAGGATTGGTGGAGATCTACGCGGGCGATTCCGTGAGCCACGCAGATGGCTCGGCGCGCAAGAGGAGCCGCAAAAACTGCCGTCGTACTAAGAATTTTTAGCACATTAGCATCACGCAAATCGTGCCACCGCGACAGAATGCGCGAGGGCGAAGTGATTTCCGAAGGAATGCCAAGAGCGTCAAACCCATGACTGAGGCATTCCACGACGCTTGCAACGCCGCCAACCTCGTGGCCTCCGGTGATCAGCACCTTGGATGGCGGACGGTCAGGCATTCGCGGTCGTGTTTCGTCTGGGCAGCAAGGATTCGAGTAGCTCGCGCGCTTTCGGATCTTTCTTAGCGGCTGACACGGTCTCGGTAAAAAAGATCCAAAGCATCATCAACAAAAGGCCGCCAAAGAGTCCGCCCAGAATGATCAGCAGCCGTGGCGGGCCCGATCTTTTGTCCGGCCGCACGGCAGGGTCCACTACTTGAATCACGGAGCCTTCTTTTGCCTCGTCGATTTTGGCCAGTTCATATTGCGTTTCGAGAAAACTGAAAATCGTTTCCTCGTATTTCACGTCACGAAGCCTGCGGGCATACTCCAAAGCAGCCTGAGGGACAGTTCCCTTCGGCATCAAAAATTCGCCAGACTGCGTATTCGTATTCGCTCCCATCTGCGCAAGTTGCTGGCGCAGAGTGGCCAGTTCCTGCTCCGCCAATTGGAGGTCGGGATTCTGATTGGCCGCGAACTTCCTCATGGCCCCGACCTGTACCTCTTTGGCAGCTATTTGGGAGCGCAATGCAGCTACCGACTGGATTACCGCCGTCGCCTGCCCTTGCGGTTCGATCAAGCCGGTTCGCATTTCGACGGCCGCAAGAGCCTCTTCCGCGTCGGCCAGCTTGTCGCTTTCTTTTGCAAGTTCCTGGTCGAAAAATAGACGCCTTTGCGACGCCTCCGATACTGCCAGGCCGTCGGAAAGCTTCCGGTAGGCGTCCACGTAGCCGTTGGCCATCTGTTCGGCACGGACCGGGCTTTTATCGGTCACCGAGATGCGGATCAAGCCGTCCTTAAGACCGCTGTCGATGGTGGTATTGCGTGCGAGATCCTTGCGGGCGTCCGATTCTCGCTTGTCGCGATAGACCTTGCGAAGGTCAAATTGCCGCACCAGATCGTCTTCTACCGTGCGGCTCTGTATCAGGGCCACCTGCATGTCATTTGGGTTTTTAAGCCCGAGGGATTGCTGCGCGAGCGAGCCCAGCATTCCCAGGCCGCTGCTCGCTTGAGAAAGCAGCGCCGCCTGCATCGATTGATCTTTCTGAGGCGGCAAAATGACGGTCGTGGCCGTGTATCGCTTGGGTAAGAGAAATGCTATCAACAACGCACAGAGCGTGAAGGCAGCAGTCCCGATCAGCAGAATTCTGCGACGGTCGTAAAGCAGCCAAAAAAGATCGAGCACCGACACTTCAGTCTTCGGTGCCGGATCGCGGACGCTACGTTCATCTGTAATTACTGAACTCATTCACCCACTAATTCTTCAGTCCAAAGGCAGTCGTGTCCAGGAACCCAGACCGGCCGCCTATGCGCGCACCGAAACGGACGTTCGCGGCTACACACCCAGACTCTATGTCGAATCCGCGAGAGCACGACAAGAAAAGCCCCGACAATTTTGTCCCGGCGCAGGCAAACAGTCAATGCCGATTGTTACCAAAGAGAAATCGGCAAGCGAACC
>JBOGNC010000209.1:0-7975 GCA_050747045.1 Candidatus Acidiferrales bacterium
GCTTCAAGCCGACGGACAGCGTGGTTAGCATCTTCAGCGGCTGGAGCCTGAATAACGTCGCATGGTTCCCCGCGATGCCCTACTACGAATTGATCAACAACTGGCTGACGCATTTCTTCTCGTTCGGCACCAGCGCCGCCACGCTGCTGCTCGATCCAACCGTCGCCCGCGAGTCGAAGGAAAAGGGGTTCAACTCGAAGGAAGAGCTAAGTGCCTACTGGTCGAAGAACTCGAAGACGCCTGCGTGGCTCTACTGGGACACGCACAGGCCCCAGTTGAAGCAGGCTCAGGCGGGCGTCGAGCCTTACGCCTCGTATCTGAAGATGGGCGACGCTGATATTCCGTTCCAGCGCTTCTACCGCCGAGGCCGTTTTGGCGGGCCGCCGGTTCCCAACCCGAAATCTTCGATTGAGATCATCGTGCTCGGAGGCGAGACCAACACCTACTGGGCCGGCGGGGACTTCAGCTACATGACGAGCGTTTCGATCGACAAGTGGACGTAGTGTTGGAGAGTCTGCCTGTGCGCCTTTAAGGTATCTCGACTGAATGTAACCTCGACGGTACGCAATCGATTCTCGATGGCATCCGCTATCGTGATTCGTTCAGCTTTCTTCCTCAGAGGGTCGGCCCGGTGGAAGCCGTCTGCGGCGTTCTCCAAATGCCTTTGCTAAGCCCTCGCAACCATGACGGCAGCCCCGAAATCTCCCCGGACGGACTGCTCGCGCTTCCTACCGCTTTTCGTCCAAACCAAGTAGAACTTGCCTGTTCTCTCGGCTTCGGAGGGTTTCAGCTTGTCGTCCGGGGTTCGGAGATTGGGACTCCAACTCCATCGCCCCTCGATCTTGATCCGTTCTCGAATGCTCACAGTCGTATTAGCCATACCCGGTTTCAATACTCGCTTTCAGGGCAAAGCCGCGACGTTTTGGGACAAATTTGGGACAAGCCCGAGGAAGGCTATCAACCGTGCTGAAATCAGTCGGTTAGAAGTGGTTGGTAGCGATACCGGGATTCGAACCCGGATTTCGACCTTGAGAGGGTCGCGTCCTAACCCTTAGACCATATCGCCAAACGGTAAGGAAATATTCGATGAACGCCACAATTTTCGCACGCCTGAACAGGCCGCGCAAGGCGCTGCCCAAGCTCATAAGGCGTTTAGTGTCGGACTCGATTTACTTGGCCTGTTGCGGTTCGTTGATACCAGGCTTCGCCTCGCCGGTACTCAGCGACGAGAGGATATCGGTCTTGGTGACGATTCCTTTTAGGCGCTCATCGTCGGAAGCGACGATGAGCATGTGCTGTCCGTGCGGCGCCATCAATAATCGCAGCGCATCTTGCAAATCGGTCTCCGGCGAAACAAGTTCTATCTTGCGGTCCATGATCTGCCGCACCGTAATCTCAGCCCATTTCTCGGGGAGAACATTGCCGAGCGAAGCCATCGAGATCGTGCCCACGGCGCGGCCGTGCTCGACAACCGGGTAAGCGGTATGCGCGATGCGGGCGCGAACGGCCCCCACGAACTCGCCAACCGTCCAATTCGCCTCTGCCGATACCACTTCGCTTTGCATCGCGCCGCGCACCGTCAAGTTAAAAAGTTCAGCAATGCGGACTCCCTCGTGCAGCCGCTGGTCGCCGGACATGGACGCTTCACCCGAAATCGCGTATGCCACGGCAGCTCCGATCAACGTCGGCACGATGTAGGCGTGGCCGCCGGTTGCCTCGGCAACGAAAACCACTGCGGTCAAAGGCGTCTTATATCCGCCGGCGATGAATGCCGCCATTCCTACCGCGGCAAAAAGATCGACGGACGGGTTATGCGCAATCGACTGCGCGAACGCCACTCCGAACGAGCTGCCGCTCAGAAACAGCGGCACGAACGCGGCGCTCACTCCTCCGACACCGAGCGAAAACAGCGTCGAGACGAGCTTCATTACGCCGAACACCACCAACTCGACCGAGCTGTGCGCCTTTTGCAAGATCAGCGGCACCGCTTCGTAATTCGGGCCAATGGGAATCAAACCGCCTTTGAACGCGCTAATGAAAATCAACCCGCATGCGCCCGTCAGCACGCCGCCCACCGCCATTTTGACCCAGTGCGGCACCTTCGCTTGGATCGCAAAGCGGCGCGCGCGCCGGAATGTGATGTCGAACGCCATCGTGATCGCGCCGCAAATCGCGCCCAGAAGCGCGGACCACAATAAGTCCTTCCCTGTGTAAACCGTTCCGCTGGCAAAATCAAAGAGCGGCCGCGCGCCTACGAACGCTGCCATGGTCGCGAACGACGTTACCGAGGCAATCAGCGAGGGCAACAGCGCTTCGTGCGCCAAATCATCCTTATACGGCATCTCCAGCGCGAACACGATGCCGGTGAGCGGCGCGCGGAACACCGCAGACATTCCCGCGGCGGCTCCGCTTATCAGAAGTATCCGCCGATCCCGCGGCTCGATTCCCAGCATTCGCAGCTTGGTCCACAACCACGATCCGATCGCTCCACCACCGTAAATGCTCGGGCCTTCGAGCGCCGCGCTTCCACCCATACCCACTGTGGCGATTGCGGCCAGCAGTTTGGGCACAAACGGCCACATCGAAACGCGGCCCTGGTGCTCGTGGTACGAGCGGATGATTTCTTCGGTCGAGTGTTCGTCTGGATCGGGCGTCAGGTATTGCATCAACAACCCGGCCACCACAAAGCCGACTAGCAACCCAGGAATGATTGCCGCTGGATGCCCGAGGTAATAGTGCAACACACGCGGCCACATCCAAATCAGGATGACCTTCACCAAAAGCGTGATCAGCAGCCCCGTGACCACGCCCAGAATCGGCGCGATCACCAGCCATTTGTGCAGATCGCGGGAGTACGTTTCGGTGAGGTCGCCGCGGACCAACGCCGCGTACCGGCGAAGCTTTGGATATTTATCAGCGGCGGCCTTCAAAGAAGCCATGATGCGTCATCCTGCAAAAATAGTTGGAATGCCGTGCGTGCCTCAGCTTTCGCGGACGCGTTTGGCGATCTGCGGAAGCATTTCTTCGTTCCTTCGATCTCGAATTCTTTCGAGCTCTTCCCGGTGCAATGCCGAGAGCTTCATTGAAATCGAACGCCCTCTGGAAGTGAGCTCGACCCGCACAACGCGACGGTCGCGGGAGCTAACCTCTCTTCGCACTAAACCCGCGCGCGCCGCGCGATTCACCAGCTCCACCACGGCGTTGTGGCGCTCCTGCAGGAACTCCGCCAACTCCGAAACATTAGCCCAACCACGCCCCGTGAAGCCAGCAACGCCGAGCATTAACTGATGCTGCTGCGGCGTGATGCCCGCCTTGCGCACCGCGGTCTCGCTGAAACGCAGAAAACGCCGAATCTGGTATCGGAATTGGGCCAGCTTTTCCACAACTTGCAATTCAGCTGTTCGCTTCTTGTGCTGTTCCGGCCCACCCATTCGGCAAATTATATCATGACACGATATAATTAAAATGAAGCGGATTTACGCCCCGGTTTCCCAGTTCGCATTCGCGCGCCTGAGAAAAACCACCCTCTCACGCCCAGCATCGCACAATCGGCAAACTGTCCGGGTTCCAAGCGCGGGCTCACAAACCGGACGGGCGCTAGACTCAACCCCTGCCCAAAGATTACCCACCAAAAAGCTTGATTCCTGTTCGGCGTCCTAAGCATCGAAGGTACATTCGTCAGTCTTTTAGCCGACCCGGCCTTGCTTGTAAATGGCGAAGCCGACACAGGCATGGCGGCTTAGCCGGTAGCCGCGCAAAGCACATCCGGAATTGGACGCCCATGGCCTCAAGCGACGCAGGCACCTACGGCTCTTTTGAGCAGACCGGCCGCAATGATGCGGCAATCGCCGTGGCGCCGGCTGCGTGGCAGCCGAGCTTCAATCCATGGCTAATCGCGGTTGTTGTTGCCCTCGCCGCGTTCATGGAAGTTTTGGACACCAGCATCGCCAATGTGGCCCTGCCGTACATGGCGGGAAGCTTAGGAGCTAGCAACGATCAGAGCACCTGGGTGCTTACCTCCTATCTAGTGTCCAACGCTGTGGTCTTGCCGATCAGCGGATGGTTTGCGAACGCTATTGGACGCAAACGCTTTTTCATGACCTGCCTGGTGGTGTTCACTGTCAGTTCCCTTCTCTGCGGACTGGCTCCAAGCCTCGCCGCAATCATCGTTTTCCGCGTGCTGCAGGGTGCCGGCGGCGGCGGGCTCCAGCCCATGGCGCAGGCGATCCTCGCGGACACGTTCCCCCCGGAAAAGCGAGGCATGGCTTTCGCGCTGTATGGAGTAACCGCGATCATCGCACCCACGATCGGCCCAACCCTCGGCGGATGGATCACCGATAATTACAGCTGGCGATGGATATTCTTCATCAACCTGCCGGTTGGTATCTTGACGTTGTTCCTCGTTTACCGGCTTGTCGAGGATCCGCCGTGGGCAAAGGGTGCGCGCGGCGCGGGAATCAAATTTGACTACATTGGGTTCGGGCTGCTCACGCTCGGAGTCGGCGCGCTGCAGGTAATGCTCGACAAAGGCCAGGAGGACGATTGGTTCGGCTCGCATTTCATCTTGACGCTAGCGATTCTTGCGGGGGCCGGGCTCATATCTTTGGTGGTGTGGGAATGGTTTCACGACAAGCCGATCGTAGACGTGCATCTTTTCGAGAATCTTAACTTTCTTAGCGCCAACGCAATGATGTTCGTGTTGGGATTAATGTTGTTTTCCAGCCTGGTGATGATGCCACTCTTTTTGCAAACGCTGATGGGCTACACGGCGGAGTCGGCTGGGCTGGTGCTCTCCGGCGGAGGGTTGTTGCTGCTGTTTCTGATGCCCGTGGTGGGCGTGCTCTCGTCGAAGGTACAGGCGAAGTATCTGGTCGCCTTCGGATGGTTCACGCTCGCCGTGGGAATGTGGGCGTCCACCCGGCAACTCGACCTGCAGATCAGCTTCGTAAGCGCCAGCGTGCTGCGATTGATACAGGTATTCGGATTGGGCTTTCTGTTTGTACCCATCAACCTGTCGTCGTACATCGGCATGCCTGCAGAAAAGAGCAACGGTGTGGCTGGGCTGGTGAATTTCATGCGCAATATAGGAAGCAGTGTTGGGACGTCGATGGTGACCACTTTGATCGCGCGCAGATCCCAATTCCATCAGGCGCGCTTAGTCGAAAGCCTTTCGCCCGGTCAGTCGACATTGCAAGCCAGTCTCGCCGGCATCATTCACAGGCTGATCGCATCAGGAATCAACGCGGAGCTTGCCGCGAAGCAGGCGTACGCTCTCATATATCGGTCGGTGATCACGCAGGCTACCACCCTTGCTTACCTGGATACGTTTTTTATCCTCGCCGTCGGATCAGCCATCATGTTCATCCTTTCGTTTGCGCTTAGGAAGAATGAGCCGGGCGGCCGCCGCGTGGCGATGGAGTAGCGCCGGAAACAAAAATGATGGTAGGCTGCGCGTTAGACACGTTGCCTCGAACGTACCATGCGGCTATAGGCGGTGCTTTTATGATCCGAGTGATCACCATCGAACGCGAATATGGCAGCGGCGGCGGCGAGATCGCCAAGAAAGTGGCGGATCGCCTGGGATGGAAGCTCTGGGACCAGCTGCTGACCAACGAAATCGCAAGGCAACTCGAGTGTGACTGCCGCGTGGTGGAAGAACACGAAGAAAAGCGCGATCCCTTGTATTACCGCCTGCTGAAGGCTTTCATGCGCGGAAGCCATGAAGGAAGCCTGAACGCTCCGCGCATGAAGATGGCGGACACCGATTGTATCCGCGAAGTGGCCGAGCGCGTGGTGAAGCAAGCGGCCGACGGCGGCAACTGCGTGATCGTCGGGCGCGGTTCGGCTTACTACCTACAGCCCCGCACCGACGCTTTTCACGTGTTCATCTACGCGCCGCTTGCTGAAAAAGTCCGGCGGCTGAGCGACACTGGCAAAAGCGAGAGCGATGCAGCGCAATTAGCCGAGAGCGTGGACCGCGACCGCGCCGCCTTCATCAAGCAGTATTTCGGAGTGGAATGGCCCGATCGGAGCCGATTTCACCTGATGATCAACTCCACGATGGGCGATGGCGGAGTGGTGCAGATGATCTTAGACGGCATAGAACGGCTCGAAAAACGAAGCAGCCAACCTACAAGCCCCACCGCATCGATGAACGCGAGATAGCCGAACCGATCAGCGCGCCCTAGGAGACGAAACTGGTAATCGAATGGATCGCGGCGCAAAGTCCCCAGGCAAAGGTACGGATCGCCTCTTAGAAAAACGGACATTCTCAGCAGATATAATTTTGAATACATTGACATTGCGCCCCGCGCGGGCTATCTACAGAGTTTGCGTTTCGCGTGCTCGGATAGGTGCCGGCGCGACGTTCGCAACTTTTGACTTCAGCTCGGTTCGTTTTGCAATCGATGGAGGTAGGCCAATGGTTATCGACGTTCACGGACATCTCACCGCGCCGGATTCGCTCTACGTGTATAAGGCCAACATCCTGTCGCATCGCGGATCGCACGGCCGCGGAAAAGTGGAAATCAGCGACGACGAAATGACCGCCTTCCTGAGGCAGCCCACCTTCGGCACGGGCAAGTCGCACTTCGATCTCCTCAAAGAGGTCGGCACAGACATGCAGATGCTCTCGCCTCGCCCTTACCAAATGATGCAAGCGGAAAAGCCCGCCAAGATCTCGCAATGGTTCATCGAGGAATGCAATAATCTGGTCGGCCAGCAGTGCCGTCTTTTTCCCAATGTATTTCGAGGCGTCTGCGGCCTTCCCGAATCTCCCGGCGTGAGTCCGAAAAATTGCGTCGCCGAACTCGAGCGGTGCGTGAAGGAGATGGGCTTCGTTGGCTGTCTGATAAATCCTGATCCCAGCGAAGCGACCAATTACGATACGCCCGGCCTGGGCGACGAATTCTGGTATCCACTCTACGAAAAGCTCGTCGAACTCGATGTGCCCGGCTACATCCACGGCGCGGGCTGCCGCTCGCAACGCCACAGCTATTCGCTTCACTTCATCAACGAGGAGACGATCGCCGTAATCTCGCTCGTCAATTCGCGCGTGTTTCAGGATTTTCCGAAGCTGAAGATCGTCTGCTCGCACGGAGGCGGCGCCGTCCCGTATCACGTGGGCCGCTTCATCGCGCCCAGTCTCCGGCGCGGCCCGCAAAGTAATTTTATGGACAATCTTCGAAAGCTTTACTTCGACACGGTTCTCTATACTCCGCTCGCGTGCGAGCTTCTCATCAAGACCGTCGGCGCGGATCGATGCCTTTTCGGCACCGAGCGCCCCGGCGTGGGCACGGCCAAGAATCCGCAAACCGGCGGGTGGATGGACGACGTGAAGTCCTACATCGACGCGTTCGATTGGCTCAGCGCCGCGGACAAGAAAACGATCTTCGAAGACAACGCGAAGAAAGTATTCCGATTAGAAACGGGCGCGAAAGCCGCCTAGGGCAGCGAGCGCCAACTAAAACCTAGCAAAGGGCCAACAATAGAATGTCCGTCCCGTATAGGGCCGATCAAGTCGGCAGTTTTCTCAGACCTAAAGAACTTGTGGAGGCGCGCCGCGCCGAACCTCCAAATCCCGAGCGCTTGCGCGAAATCGAGGACCGGGCGATTCTGGGTGTGCTGGCGAAACAAAAAGAGCTTGGCTTCGACATTTTCACCGACGGCGAATTCCGCCGCAGCAATTTCATGGGCGACTTCACCGACGCGGTCGAAGGTTTCCATTTCGGCGAAGGTCTGGCGCGAACCTGGACTGGCCAGCAGCCCGGCCAGCGCATGCAGGGCCCGGTCCGCGGCATCGTCACGGAGAAGCTTCGCGCGGTTCGCCAGCTCACCGGCCATGAACTCCCGTTCTTGAAGAAGCACAGCCCCGGCGATATCAAGATGACCCTGCCGAGCGCCACGCAATTCCCATCGATCGCCTTCAAGTTCGGCGTCACCGACAAAGTTTACAAAGACCACTCCGCTTTGCTGT
>JBOGNC010000210.1:0-7965 GCA_050747045.1 Candidatus Acidiferrales bacterium
GCGTGAGGCCTACGCCGATTTTCGCACGGGCGAGCCGTGGCTGGTTAACTGCCACATCCCCGAATATCAGCCGGGCGGGTTTCGCAACCACGACCCGCTGCGAAAACGTAAGCTGCTTCTCAATCGGAGGGAAATCGATCGGCTGAACGTGCAGACACAGCAGAAGGGCCTAACCATCGTCCCGCTGAAAATTTATTTTCGCGATGGGATCGCGAAGTGCGAACTGGCCGTAGCGCGTGGACGGAAATTCCACGACCGGCGCGAGGCGGAACGCCGCAAGGAAGCCAAAAAAGAAGCCGACGAGGCGATGTACCGCTCGCGACGGCGCTAAACAACGAAAGGATCATATGCAGATCGGATTAGTTACCGAGCCGTACCCGCAAGTGCGCGCGGACGCGCTGATTACCTACGTATTCGATTCGGAAAAGAAATTCGACGGAGTTCTGGGCGACATCAATCGCGAGATGAATGGGCGGCTCGAGTCTCTGGCCGCCAGCGGCGAAGTGAACGGCAAGCCTCTGGAGCTTGTGCTGGTCCATTTTCCGCAGGGGATGGCGGCGCAGCGCCTGCTGCTGGTCGGAGCTGGCAAGCCTGCGAAGTTTTCCGTGTCCGATCTGCAAAAGATTGCCGGGACGGCGCTGCGTTATTTGAAGGCGCGCGGCGCGAAGAAGGTTCTGTTTCTGGCGCGCGAAAGCGAGCGCGGATCGCAGGCGGCGCAGGCGGTAGTGGAGGGACTGGTCGTCGCCGATTTCGAGTCGGACAAATATCGCAGTGACAAAAAGAAGCAGGAGATCGAGTCAGTTTCTCTGGCCGGATTCGACGCCGGAGTTGGCGGCGATCTGATTTCCGCCGTCGAGCAGGGCCGCGTGATCGCGGAGTCGCAGAATTTTGCTCGCGACCTGATCAACGAACCGTCCAACCGACTGACGCCGCGCATGCTTGCCTCGCGCGCCGAGGCGATGGCCAAAGAGTCGGGGCTGTCGATCGAAATTCTGGACGAGCGCAAGATTGCCGAGCTGAAGATGGGCGCGCTAATTGGTGTGGCACAGGGCAGCATCGAGCCACCGCGCATGATCGTGTTGCGATACACGCCGAAAAATGAGCGGCCAGGTGGACCGGTGCTTGGATTGGTGGGAAAAGCGGTGACGTTCGATACAGGCGGCATTTCGATTAAACCGGCCAACAACATGGAGAAGATGAAGTACGACATGGGTGGCGGCGCCACGATGCTCGGCGCCGTGCGCGCGCTTGCGGCGCTAAAACCGTCGATCCCGGTGATCGCGGTGATTCCTGCTACGGAGAATATGCCGGGTGGACGCGCGCAAAAACCGGGGGACGTACAGGTAGCTATGTCCGGCAAAACCATCGAAGTAATCAATACCGACGCGGAAGGACGGTTGATTTTGGCGGATGGACTTTTCTACGCACGGAAACTCGGTTGCACTCACTTGATCGACGCAGCCACGCTTACTGGCGCAATCGAAGTGGCACTTTCGAATGTCAACGTGGGCGCGTTTGGCACGCCGCGCGAATATCTTGATCAATTTCTGGCCAGTGCGAAGTCGGTAGGCGAAAAAATGTGGCCCATGCCAATCGACGATGAGTACCAGGACATGATCAAGAGTAATATCGCGGATATTCGCAACACCGGCAGCGGCAAAGGCGGCGGCGCGATCACGGCAGCCTGGTTCTTGAAGGAATTCACCGACGACACGCCATGGATTCATCTGGATATTGCGGCGACCTGCTGGGTTGACGAAGGGCGGCCGTGGCTGGCGAAGGGGCCGACGGGCGTCGCGATTCGCTCAATCGTCGATTTCGCGATGAAGATGTAGTGCGATTCGAAGAAGTTCGTCGCGGTCAGTGCGATTTCGCGGCGTTTCCTGCTTGCGCGCTTTCGGACGCTTGCAAGCCAAAGACCGTGCAACTTCCGTCGCGCTCCGGCTTGGCTCCAAACACGTTCTCCATGTAGGCGACGGCAGCATCGTGCTGCGGCGAATCGTAAACCACGGCTGCGCTCAGATTCAACTCGCGGATCGTAGCCGCCGCCGATGCGGCATCTCCCGTGGCGTCGATCGGCATTTGATATTGGCCTTCGAGCGACATCAACGACCGCAAAATGCGAACCTTCCAGAACGGCTTCCAGGCATCCGGCGGCGTGTAAGACAAATACCCACTCACAATCGCGAACCTGCCGTGGTCTGCAACCTGCATCCACATGCTTTTCAGGCAATACGGCGCTTGAATCAACGGGAACGCGAGAATCGTTCCATGCTGAAATTTCTGCGGAACAGTGCAGCCGACCGGGTTTGGATTCAGTCGCCTCACGTAATAGCCCGTGCCCGGATCGACGGTCGATGCTCGCGGAAAAGGAATCGTCAGATAGTCGGCCAGCAGCAGCGCGACGACCAGTGGAACTGCCCAGTAGCGGCGATGTCGATTCGCGGGCGAATCGAGCAAATATTTCGCGCCCAGCGAGCACAGAATCGCTAGGCACAACGCGACGATCACGTCGAACCGCGCCGGAGCGGATACGAACTTTGCGAACGGCAATTCAAAAAAGAGAGCCGCTGGTCCGGGAACGTGCAGCTCGCGACCCAGCACGTGAATTCGCGAGCCAAGCGACAAAAACCAGAACGCGATGCCCAGGATGACTGCGCGAGTCGCCCATCCACGATTCCCACCTTTACCCTTCCAGAAGCCAATCGCAGCCAGTGCGAGCGCCACGGCGCCGATATAAACGGTTCCTTCCACTCCCGCCCGGAAAAGATCCGGGTTCAGGCCGCGCACGAGCTTGCCGAAAAAGATGTGGTTCCAACTGGGAATCGCGAATCCGAATGCATCTGCGGACATAACTTCGATATGGGCTACGCCGCGCGGCCCTGGAACTTCGGAGCGCGCCCCCAACGTCATCCAAAGAAAGGGCGAAAAGCCGATGAGGAACGTGGCCACGCCAGTGGCAAGCGGTTTCCAAATGCGACCGAGATAGCGCCACGCGCCGCTGCCGTAGTTTCCCCAGATTTCTATGGCCAGACAAAAAGTCGCAAAAACAATGCAAATCACCGCGTAATTGAAGTGCGCCAGTGCCGCTAGCAAAAGCGCGAGTCCCAGAGGAATCCCCGTCCGCCACGGCGGCGAATCGCGGCTGAGAATCCAGTCGAGCGCCAGCGCGAAGAGAGGGATCGGAAACGCGGTGACCAGGCTCAGATGTTCCAGAGCGTGCGCCATCAGATACGGACTGAAGCCGAACACAATGCCGCCGACGAACGCCGCTATTTCGTTTTGCGAGATGCGCAGGCACAGCAGGCGCGCGCAAAAGGCTCCCAGCGCTAGTTGCAAGATCAGCGAAAAATTGTACGCCACCACTGGCCCTGCGAAGATACTGAGCGGGAGCGCGAAAAAACCGGCGAGCGGATCGGTGGTGCTCCAGGTGAGATTGACGCGCGTGGGATAAAAAAGCAGGTGTGTGTAGAAGGGATTGTGCCCATTCAGCACGGCGTGGGCGAAATGCCACAGGAACCATGCGTGCTGGAAGTTGTCACCGGGAAAGCCGAGCAGACCGGAATTGAGCGAAAGCGATCCGGGTAGCGTAAACACAAACGCGAGCCCAAGGCAGAGGAGAAACGCGATCAGGTGGTTTCGAAGCGAATGGACGGAACCACCGCGGTTTGCCGGGCGCGTTTCGTCGCCGAGTTTGCTGGGCGTTTTCTGCGAGACTGCGTAAGTTTCGTCGCTCTGTGGGGCTGTTCCCGAAGGCATGGCATCACATCTTCTCCGGCGCGGTTATGCCCAGCAGCGCAAGCGTGGCCACCAGTTGTTCGCGCACCAGCCAGACGAGCGTCAAAAGAAACGCGCGCTTGTCGGCGTCTTCCTCCGAGAGTATGTGATGCTTGTGGTAAAAAATGTTGAAGGCTTGCGCCAGCTCGAACGCATAGCGCGTGAGGAACGCCGGCTCTAGTGAAGACAAGGCAGCATCCACGCACGCGTCAAGCGACCCGGCGAGCACGACCAAATCCCAAAGATCGTCCCCTGCACGGGGCGCGAGAAGTGCTCGCGCGGTTTCATCCTTCAGAAGTTTGGACGCGTCTCCGGCCGCGAACTGCGGATCTTTTTCCGCGCCCTTGCGCCAGATACCCTGCACGCGCACAACGGCGTACTGCACGTATGGCCCGGTTTCGCCTTCGAAGCTTAGCGCGTCGTGGAAGTCGAACGCGATCGCCGTTGAGCGCGTGTAGCGCAGCAGAAAATAACGCAGCGCGCCTTTGCTGATCGCGTCCACCATTTGCTGGCCTTCAGCAGTGCCGGCGAGTTCCAGGTGCCTCGATTCCACTTCTTTCCGCGAACTGGCTTCCAGCTGATCGATCAGGTCGTCGGCCTTCACGCCCTGGCCCTTGCGCCCGCTCACTTCGATGTAGGGCTTTTTGGCATCTTCTTCGGGAATTTCGTAGCCAAGTTCGTGCGCGCAACGCGGAGTAAGCGCGACCACGTTGTACGAGAAATGTTTCAGATGGTCGGCTTGCTCGGTGTAGCCAAGCGCGCGCAACCCAGCGGCGACTACTTGCTGCGGATATGCCTGGCGCGCGTCGATCACGTTGTAAACTTCATGCGCGTGGCCAAATGTTGGTGCGTTACGGGCGCTTGGCGCATCGCTGGTAGTTGTCCAGGCCTCGCGGCCATCCGGATGTTTGTGAAACGGGCAGTAATAAAAGTCGCGGCCGAGCAGCCCGAACTTCCAGAGGTGATAGGCGATATCTTTTCCGACGTATGTGACCGTGCCATTTGAGCGGACGATAATTTTCGCCTCGGATAGCTCTGAGGGCTCCTCTTCTTCTACCTTCACTTCGTTTTCGGCAACCACCGCGCTTTCCTCATTCGAGGGAAGCCGCATCACCCAGCAGCCTTGGTTCTTCCCGGAAGTTGCGAATTGAATTGCGCCAGCCTGTTTGAGCATCTCAAACGCCGCGTCCCAAAATTTCAGGTGCAGGATTTCGCTTTCGCGCGAAAGCAGATCGTAGCTGATGCCCAGCCGGTCGAGCGTGCGCAGGTGGCATCGGACGATGGCAGTCGAGACGATCTCGGCCATTTGCGCCGCGGCTCCGTGGCCCTCTTCGATTTCTTTTAACGTGTTCGCGCGAATTGCCAGGCGCGACTTGTCCTCCGCCAGCCATAGCGTGACGCGCGTGTAAAGATCCCAGCAGAGGTAATCAAATTTTGGCGCGGCGACCAGCGAGCGAATTTCGTCGAGCGGCTTCGGCTCGAGATGCAAAAAGCCGAGCACCACATCGGCTACTTGCACGCCAGTGTTGTCGATGTAATTTTGCACTTCCACGCGATGGCCGGTGTAGCGCAGCAGGCGCGAAAACGTGTCGCCGAGAACGGCGTTGCGCAAGTGGCCGATGTGCGCGGCCTTGTTGGGATTGATGCTGGTGTGCTCCACCATAACTTTCGGCGCGCTTGAAGCCGCCTCGGCGGGAGCGCCAGCGGGCTGCTTGGTTGCTTCATCGCACGCAGCGCGAAAAAACGCGGCTCGGTCCAGAAACGCGTTCAGGTATCCGCCACCGGCCACTTCCACGCGCGCCACGCCAGGAATCGGCTTCAGCGAATTGGCAATTTCCTGCGCCAGAGCGCGCGGAGGTTTCTTAAGCCGCTTGGCCAGCTCGAAACATACCGGCGATGCGATTTCGCCCATCGAAAGCTTCGGCGGCCGCTCCGTCACGATTGGAACGTCCGTCTTGTAGCGTTCGTGGATGTGATGCCGCAACGCCTTGCGGAAGCGGTCTTCTAGGGCCTTGTACACGTCGCTCCTTCGATGTAGCGAATCTTGCGATTATATGTGCCTTTCAGTGCGAATTGACAGGGGATAGCCGCCGGACTACTATTATTTTTTCGCCTTTCCGCAGCAGAATCGCCTGTACGCGCAAACGCAAATCTTTCGCATGCGACTGCGAATCTGTAATACGCGAACATGAACACGATACGCTCCGCCTACTTCGATTGTTTTTCGGGCATCAGCGGCGACATGGTGCTGGGCGCGCTGGTGGATGCCGGCGCGGATTTACGCGCGATCGAAGTGGAGTTGCGCAAGCTGGGGCTCGAGGGCTGGAAGATTTCAGCGTCGAAGGTGCAGCGGCGGGCGATCTTCGCCACACATGTGAAGGTTGAGACCGAAGAGCAACACCATCATCGCGGGCTTTCCATCATTTTGAAGCGAATTGACGACGCGAAACTCGCGCCGCGCGCCGCCGAGCGAGCGCGCAAAATTTTCACGCGCCTTGCGGAAGCCGAAGCGCATGTCCATCAAGTACCCATCGAGCAGGTACACTTCCACGAAGTGGGCGCGGTCGATTCGATCATCGACATCGTAGGCGCGGCGATTGGCTTTGAAATGTTGCGCATCGACGAATTTGCTTGTTCGCCGCTGGACGTAGGCGCGGGGCAGGTAAAGACGGCGCACGGTTTGCTGCCGGTTCCGGCGCCGGCGACAGCGGAGCTCCTGCGTGATGCGCCGACGTATTCGAGTGGCTTGCAGCGCGAGCTGGTGACGCCCACGGGCGCTGCCATTGCCACAACGCTTGCGACGAGGTACGCAGAGATGCCCGCGATGACGCTCCGGGCGATCGGCTACGGCGCGGGCTCGGCGGATAATGCCGAGAAACCCAACGTACTGCGCCTGCTGATCGGCGAGCGCGCGGCGAGCGATCAGGGCGAGCTGGGCGGAGCGGGCGAATATTGGGACGCGCCGGTGATCGCTATCGAAACCAACCTCGACGACATGAGTCCGCAAGTTTACGGATATTTTGCTGATAAGGCGCTGGAAGCGGGTGCGCTAGACGTGTTCTCTACGCCCGCGCAGATGAAAAAGAACCGGCCAGGATTACTGATCACTATTTTGACCGAGCCAGTGAACGTCTCGCGCCTGATCGACTTGCTTTTTAGTGAGACGACGACAATCGGCGTGCGCACTCATAAAGTTCGACGCAAGACTCTGGCGCGCGAGTTTATATCAGTGGCCACGCCCTTTGGCGAAGTGCGCATGAAAGTTTCGCGGTTGAATGGCGCGGTGCTCAACGCCACGCCGGAGTACGAGGATTGCCGGAAAATCGCGGCCGAGCGCGGCATCCCGCTGAAGCAGGTGATTGCCGCGGCGTCATTCGAGTATCAAAAAAGATGCGAGCCAGTTGTGCGGGCGCAGAGCGCGTCAAGCACACACAAATAATTCATGGACCAGCCGAAAAAGTTTTACCTCACCACTCCGATTTACTACGCGAATTCGCGGCCGCACGTCGGCTCCGCGTACACCACCATCGTGTGCGACGTGATCGCGCGCTACAAGCGCATGTGCGGCTACGAAGTGGCCTACCTCACCGGCACGGACGAGCACGGCGTGAATATCGAACGCGCTGCGGAAAAGCTGGGCATCCCGCCTGCAGAACTGGTGGACCGCAACCAGAAAATTTTCCGCGAGCTGTGGAAACTGCTCGGCATCCAATACACGCATTTCATCCGCACCACTTCCACGGAGCACGCGCGCGCTGTGCAAACGCTCATCCGCCGAACGATGGCACGGGACAAGCACCTACCTCCAGATGAGCGTTCGATTTACAAGAAGAAGTACGAAGGCCGCTACTGCATTTACGACAATCTCTATGTGAGCGATTCGCCCGAGCCCGCCGATTGCCAGATTTGCGGACGTCCGGCGGAGTTAATCTCCGAAGAGAATTATTTCTTCCGGCTTAGAAAATACGAAAAATCGCTACTCGAATACTACGCAAAGCACCCAGAGTGGGTGCAGCCCGACTTTAGATTCAATGAGGTTAAAAGCTTCGTCGAAGCGGGGCTGAAGGACGTGTCCATCAGCCGCAAGTCGATCAAATGGGGCATTCCGTGGCCGGACGATCCGGAGCACGTCTTTTACGTCTGGTACGACGCGCTGACGAGCTACATGAGCGGCATCGGATTCGGCGA
>JBOGNC010000211.1:0-7965 GCA_050747045.1 Candidatus Acidiferrales bacterium
TCAGCCGGCTCTTGTTCTCTTCCAAAAAATTCCGCAGACTGTCGGCGGCGTCGAGCAGCCGGATCCACTGCTCGTAATAGAGTGTCACCGGAAACCGCCCCAGCCCGTAAACGCTCACGCCGCCTTTCTCGCCCACGCGGAATTCTAGGCTACCGCGCGCCCGGCCTCCAGTTTGCTTCTCCAGCTCGGCAATCCGCGCCATCAATTCTTCTTTGGTAGGTTCGGCCATCGATCGTCTCCCTATGAAGTTCCGCTCCGAATCATACCATCGGCTCGGCCCGTGGGAGCTTCAGCCACGTCCCTTTGCTGCAGCCGATTGTGATATATGCCGCTTCGGTTTTCACCTCGAAGCGATTATGCTACGGGGGCTTTATAGGATGTGCAACGGAGGAGCAGATATGACCGCAAAGATCGCCACGCAGAAAATTACCTTGGACATTTCGGACGGCACCTCGATGAACGCATATGTCGCGCGCCCGGCCGAGACCGGTAAATTTCCCGGCATGCTCGTATTGCAGGAAGCGTTCGGAGTGAACGCGCATATTCGAGATATCACTGAGCGCATCGCGCGTGAAGGGTACGTGGCTATCGCGCCGGAACTCTTTCACCGCACCGGGCCGGGCTTCGAAGGGCGCTACGACGATTTCCCTGCTGTGATGCCGCACATGCAGGGCCTCTCCGAACAGGGGCAGACCGCAGACATGCGCGCCGCCTACGATTGGTTGCGCGCGCACGATCAGGTTGCCGCCGACCGCATCGCCAGCATCGGCTTCTGCATGGGCGGCCGCGCCTCATTTCTCGCGGACGCCACTCTCCCGCTGCAAGCGTCGATTTCATTTTACGGCGGAGGCATCGCGCAACAGTTTTTGCACCACGCGCCGAATATGCACGCGCCGATTCTGCTGTTCTGGGGAGGTGAGGATAAGCACATCCTGGCGGAGCATCGCCACGCCGTCGTCGAGGCTCTCACAAAAGCCGGAAAGCAATTCGTGAACGTGCTGGTTTCCTACGCGGATCACGGATTCTTCTGCGACGCGCGCGCTAGCTACAACCCCGCCGCCGCGGCCCTGGCTTGGGCGCTGACGAAAGAATTTTTGAACACCTATGTGAAGGGTTCAGCGGCGAAAGCCAGCGCGGGATAGTCGCGCCGGCCGATCGGTCGCTGGTCGGTTGACGATCAGTCGCGGTAAACGAATTCGAGCGCCACGCCCGCCACTTCGATCACGTCGCCCGGCTCAAGTTTCGTCGGGCGCTCGATCAACTTTCCGTTGACGCTCGGCGTTTTGTCCGCACCGCCCACGTAATACGATTGATCGTCGCGGCGGTTAATCTGTGCCGCGGCTCGCGGAGCAAACCAGCCGGTTAACTTCACAGTAGCCATCGCCGACTTGCCCACCACGGTGAGCTTGTCCGAGAGCGCGTATTCTTTCTGATTGGTTTTGCCCTTGCGCACCACCAGCGTAGGCACTTTTAACCGCGCGGGCGCCACTTGTGAACTTTCTCCGCCAGCCGCCACTTGTTGCATGAATGTTCGCCGCTCTTTGGTGTCGAGAATGACCGTCTCGTTTATTTTGGGCGCGGCGGGTTTGGCTCCGCCGTTTCCGACGGCGAACCCATCCAGGTCTCGAGAATCGGATACCACGATCGTGTGCTTGCCGATGGCCACGGAATCACCCGGTTTCAGCGTCACCATCTTCACGCGTTGCCCGTTCACAAACGTACCGTTAAGGCTTCCGAAATCCTCCAGCATCATCCGGCCTTCTTCGTTGAATACGCGCGCGTGGTAGTGCGACACCGCCGGATTGTCAATCACCAGCGCGTTATCGGGCGAGCGTCCGATGCTCACCTCTTTGGCGTTCACCGGAACTTCTTGCAGGATTGCGTTTTCGAATTTCAGCACCAGCTTGGGCATTTTCGCGCCCTCCCGATCGAATCAATTCCCAATTAATTCCCTGGATGCTTGAGCCATTGCCCGATGCGCGCGAACGCGCCCACCGGTTTCGCGGCACTCCGCAGCACAATCGCGGTGATGTTGTCCCCGCCGCCAGCCTGCTTTGCGGCGTCCACCAGTTGGTTAGCCGCTTCCTGAGCGTCATCGATTTCGCCCAGCACGGCCGCGATCTGCGCGTCCGACAATTCGCGCGTGAGCCCGTCGGAACAGAGCAGTACCGTATCGTCGTCGAGCACCAGCTCTTCGGCGACATCGACGTCCACTTCCGGCGCGGTCCCGAGTGCGCGAATCAGCACGTTTTGCAATCCGCTCTGTTCTGCTTCCCGCTCGGTCATGCGGCCCTGGCGCACTTGCTCGGCAACGAACGAGTGGTCGCGCGTCAATTGTTCCAGTTGTTCGCCGCGCAGCCTGTATGCGCGGCTATCTCCCACATGCGCCACGCTCATGCGCTCGCCCGCGAATCGCACGGCGACGATGGTCGCGCCCATAGGCTGTGCCGCTCCACTAGATTGCGCCGTTCGAAAGATTGCCTGATTCGCGGTTCGAATCGCGGACACCAAGCGGTTCGACTCAGCGGATACGCCTCCGATGAACTCGCCATTCGTCCCGAGCGCCGATTTTGCACCGCGGCATTCGCGCACCACCGTTTCAACCGCGAGTCGGCTGGCCACTTCTCCGTACGCCAGACCTCCCATGCCGTCCGACAGCACGAAGAGGCCCAGCTCCGGCGCGGTGCCGTAGCTATCTTCGTTACCTTCGCGGACGCACCCGGTGTCGCTCCGTGCGCCAAATTCGATTTCGGTGTTCACTCTTCGCCGCCTGATTGGAGTCCGTCCGAGAGCTCAGTCTTCCGGGTCCTGCTCCACACCAGGGACCAGCCGCCCATCTCGCAGCGGATTTTTCAGCACTCTAATTCCTGCAAATCCCTGTTCCTTCAGCCACTCCATCACGCTGCCAAGGCGCTCGGGACCAAAGGGTCCGCTGAGGACTAGGAAAAACTGGCTCATTCCTGCGCGTCGCGATCTCACCACCACCGGCAATCCCAGGTCTTGCACTTTTTTCGCGGCCACTTGCGCGCGATCCTCGGTTTCAAAGCGGCCGATCCATAGGTACCGCTGCGAGTGGTCGTTCACGGGTGGAACAGAAAGCGTACTCTCGCCCAATGCGCCATCAGAGCGCCGCTGCACCGCTGAAGAAGCGCTCGTTCCGCCTTCAGGAGCTCGTTTCGGTTTGGCGTGCACTACTGACGCTGGCGTCGGCGTGCCCGCGACAGCAGCACCGCGAGTGCTTGCCGATGCTCCCACCGCGTTGGTCTCCGCTTGCTTCTCGCCAGCGTCCGCGCTGCTTGAGGGTGCAGCAACCGAATGCACTTCGTGTGGCGCTGGTGAAGGTGGCTCCTGCTTTGAAGCCACTGTTGGCTCGGCGCTGGAGTCGCCGCCAGCAGCACGTGAGGTTTTAGGCGCGATTGGCGGCGATTGCGCTACATTCGCCGAAGCATCAGGGGAAAATGAATTTTTAGCGGCGACCTGGTCGCTCGATTGTGGATTTGTTTCTCCGACCGACTGGGAATGCTGTTGCGCGGGAGCGCCCTGGATGAACGATTTCGCCTGCCCGTAATAATATTTCGCGGCGCTGATCGTCAACGGCGCGTATTCGTGCTCCGCTTGCACCACTTGATTCCAGCGCAAGGCGCCATATGCGCCGCCGGCGAGCAAGATCAGCAACAGTATCCAGCCCGATTTCGACGTTCGCTTCGGCTCCGCCGCCGACAACGCGGATGCTCCATACAGCGGATGCAAAGCGAATGGCGTGCCATTCGTGGTGCGATTCGTTGCCGCAATCATAGGACTGATGGGCGGCGAAGCATGTGACGCGCCCACAGCTGCCGTCGGTGGCGCGCTCGCCGAAACAGCCGCTGCCGGGGCGCGCAACGTATCCCCGATTTGCGAGACCGATTGGAACCGATTCGCCGGATCCTTTTGCAGGCACTTCATGATGGCCCGCTCGATGCCGAATGGAATCGAGGAATCAATTTCGTGCGGCGCTTTGGGCGCTTCCCGCATTTGTTTCAGCGCGACGGCAACCGCGTTCTCGGCTTGAAACGCGGGCTGCCCGGTGAAAATTTCGTAGAGAATCAATCCGAGCGCGTAAATGTCGGTGCGGAAATCCACCTGTTTTCCGGACACCTGCTCGGGTGCCATGTACGCCGGGGTGCCGACCATCGATCCGGTAAGCCGCGTCATCGCGTCCATCGAACGCGCGATGCCGAAATCCATGATCTTCACGTTGCCCTGCGCGTCGACCATCACGTTTTCAGGTTTCAGGTCGCGATGAACGATTCCCTGCGCGTGCGCCTCCTGCAGCGCCGAACACATTTGCAGCGCCACATCGAGACCCTTGCGCAGCGGCAGGCCGCCGAAGCGGTTCAGCACGGCGCGCAAGCTATCGCCCTCGACAAATTCCATCGACGTATACGCGATGCCGCCAATACGGTTAAAATCGTACACGCGGCAAACGTTCTTGTGCGTGATCTTGCGCGCGAACAGCAGCTCTTTTTTGAAACGTTCCATCATCGTCTGGTCGGAAGCGATTTCGGGCTTCAGCAGCTTGAGCGCTACCGTTTCACCGGTTTCGCGGTCGCGTGCTTTGTAAACGTTGCCCATGCTGCCGTGGCCGGCTTCGGCGAGCAACTCGTATCGCTGCGAAAGCGGCGTCAGATCGAGCGAAGGGAATTGCGGCTTGCTCGCCAGCTGTCTGGGGCCGGTACTCGCGCCCGCCGGTGGGTCTTGAGAAGGGTCGGCGCCTTCCGGCATGAGCGCGGATGCATCCGGAACGTCGCTGAGCAGCAACGTATCCTGGCGCTCAGCACGATCCGGCTGCTTGCGGCGATCTTTCGCGGTGCCGACGTCGTTCGCGGACGTAACCGTCGACTCGGAATGGGGCGGCTGGGGCATAGTCTCGCCCAGTTAGATTAGGCCAGGAAACCAGTCTGATTCTATGGACCGCCCGCCATTTGTGAGCTAAGAGTATCCGGTACCAATGCACTAGCCGGATTTCCCGATCTTATCCGGCGTGCGTTTTGTCCCGCGCAAATGTCTATATGCAACTGTTATACTTGAACGCACGCTGTAGGATCGCATGGTGAGGAGAACCAGTTGAAAATTTCGGTGATTGGAACGGGGTATGTCGGGCTGGTAACCGGCGCATGCCTGGCGGAAATTGGCCACGAGGTGGTGTGCACGGATAGCGACGCTTCCAAAATCAAAACGCTGGAATCCGGCGGTTTGCCGATCTACGAGCCAGGCCTCGATAAAGTGATCGCCAAGGCCCGCAAGGAAAACCGCCTGCGCTTCTGCGCCAACCCTGCGGAGGCCGTTCCGGGAGGCGACGCAATTTTCATCTGCGTTGGCACTCCTCCGCTGCCCAACGGCGATGCCGACTTAAGTGCGATTGACCACGTGGCGCGCATGATCGCCGCCGAGGCGACTTCTCCCAAGCTGGTGATCGAAAAAAGCACGGTGCCGGCCCGCACCGGCCACGAACTCAAGCGCGCCCTATCCGTATACACACGCAGACCCGGCGTGACGCTGCGAGTGGCCTCCAATCCGGAGTTTCTGCGCGAAGGAACGGCCCTGGAAGATTTCCTGCACCCTGATCGCGTGGTGGTGGGCGTGGAGGACGAAACTGCCGAACGGCAACTGCACGATATCTATCGCCCCGTGCTGGAGCGCAAGTTCAACTGCCCCGTGCATGCGGGTGCCTGCCCCGCTGGGGCCGCGCCGCAATGGCTGGTCACTACGATCAGCAGCGCGGAGCTGATCAAGCACGCCTCGAATTCGTTTCTGGCATTAAAAGTTTCCTACGCCAATATGGTGTCCGATCTTGCCGAAAAACTCGGAGCAGATATCGGCGAGGTCACTCGCGCGATGGGTATGGACCCGCGCATCGGTCACAGCTTTCTGAGCGCTGGCTTGGGGTTCGGCGGATTCTGCCTGCCGAAGGATTTGCAAGCGTTCGTGCGATTGGCGGAACGGTGCGGCGTGGATTTCTCCATGCTGAAAGCCGCCGAAAAGATCAACAAGCACCGCATCGACCGGTTCTTCGAGAAAGTTCGCGACGCACTTTGGGTGGTGCGCGACAAGCCTGTGGGCGTGCTCGGGCTCGCCTTTAAGCCGAACACGGACGACGTGCGATTTGCACCGGCCATCGATCTGATCCGCCGCCTGCTGGAGGAAGGCGCGAATGTCCGTGCCTACGATCCACAGGCGATGGAGAAGGCACGCGCGATCCTGCCGGAGATCGATTACGCCGAGTCAGCGTACGACGTCTCCAAAGGAAGTGAAGCGCTGGTGATCGCCACGGAGTGGCCGGAGTTTCGTTCTCTCGATTGGGAAAAAATCCGGGCGCTGATGGCACGTCCGCTGGTGCTAGATGGGCGCAATTTGCTTTCGCCTGCGACCATGCGCGACTTTGGATTCGAGTACCGGTCGTTCGGTCGCCCGGACGCGGTGCCAGACACGCAGCTAGCCTGAAGTGCGGTCGCCGGAACTAAGCTTCCGTGCTCGCGGCAGCGATCTGCCGGCGGAAATAGTCGTAGGTCCGCTGCAAACCGTCTTCGAGATTTACCTTCGGCTCCCATCGCAGGATGCGCCGCGCTTTGGTGATGTCCGGGCAACGCTGCTTGGGATCGTCTTGCGGCAACGGGCGGAACACGATCGGCGCGTCCGCACCTACCAGCTTGCGCACGCGCTCCGCAAATTCCAAAATCGTTATTTCGTTCGGATTGCCGATGTTTACCGGCTCGTGCTCCTCTGATTGCAGCAGGCGGTAAATTCCTTCGATCAAATCCGAGACGAAGCAGAAGCTGCGCGTCTGCTTGCCGTCGCCATACACGGTGATCGGTTCGCCCGCCAGCGCCTGATAAAGGAAATTCGGCAGCGCGCGGCCGTCATTCAGCCGCATCCGCGGACCGTAGGTATTAAAAATCCGCACGATGCGCGTATCGATTCCGTGGTAGCGGTGATACGCCATAGTCAGTGCTTCTGCGAAGCGTTTGGCTTCGTCGTACACGCCCCGCGGCCCGATGGGATTCACGTGCCCCCAATACGTTTCCGGCTGCGGGCTCACGTCCGGATCGCCGTAGCATTCAGATGTCGACGCTTGCAGAAACTTGGCTTTCTTCGCTTTTGCGAGGCCCAGCGCATTGTGCGTTCCAAGCGAGCCGACCTTCAGCGTCTGAATGGGCAGCTTCAGATAATCCGGCGGGCTGGCGGGCGAAGCGAAGTGCAGCACGGCATCGACAGAACCCTCCACATCGACATATTGCGAGACGTCTTTGGACGCGAACGTGAATCTCGGATTGGAACGGAGGTGCGCCACGTTCGTTTCCGCTCCAGTGGCCAAATTGTCCAGGCACAGCACATCCCAGCCTTTGTCCAGCATGTATTCGCACAGGTGCGAACCCAGAAACCCCGCACCGCCGGTAATCACTGCGCGCAATTTGTCTTCTCCCGTCCTGCGAAGATCGCCCGTACATGAAGCAACTTATTATGGCTGAAATTTAGGCAAGAGGGTAATTCCAGGTAGGGCACATTCCACTGCAACGAAACTTCGCTTGTCTTCGCCCCCTTCTGACGCCAAAATCGGCGCCAACATGGAGGCACGATTGCAGCCAGCAGCTTCGACAGTCGACGGAAGGTTGCGCGAGCTACGCATCATTTACACAGCTCTCCTAGTTGCCATCGTTCTCTACGCCTGGATTCCTGGGAGTATGCTGCACCTTGCTGTACAACCCATCGATCGCACCCTTTATGTGGGGTTCGCAGTCGCGGCCGTCCTTTCGGCGGTTATGGCCGTTGTGATGCGCCACCGCAGGTTGCAGCCCGCGTTGGAAACCCTAAAGACGAATCCGGCGGACGCCGCCGCGCTCATGCGCTGGCGGTTCGGTATTCTCGTCAGCTATTCGCTAGTTCTGTCGGTGGTTTTGTACGGTTTTGTATTGCGCATGATAGGTG
>JBOGNC010000212.1:0-7884 GCA_050747045.1 Candidatus Acidiferrales bacterium
TTGAAGCCGTGCGCGGTCTGCAGCAACCCCGCCACCGTCGGGTCCATCACGATCGTGGCCGACGAGCCCGACGCCGTGAGCGAGCTCATGTAATCCCGCATCAGGTGGTGTACCGGGTAGAGCTCCTGGCTGCCGCCTACGCTGGAAATGCTTGTCCAGCCTGTCCCGACCGTCACGACGTCGTCGTCCGGCTTGAATCCCATCTGCGTATGCAAGGGATTCCAGCCGTTCGGCAAGGCGTCTTCATTTTCCGCGTAGAGAATATTGTTGTACTGAAGGTTGCTGCCCAGACTTTCCCACGCGTTGATGCCGTTCCGCAAATCGCCCGCCGTCTTGGACAAAATCGTGAAAGCGCGCCCAACTACGGCGTTTGACCGGTTGTACGGTCCCATCGCGTTCGTCCCGCTATTGAACTTCAGCTTTTTGGCGATCGGCCCGTTGATCACCACCATGTTCGCCATCGAGCTCGTCGAGTTGCCGAACGGCGCCTGCGTCGCCAGCGCCAGAATCACGGGAAAGTGCTCCGGCGAAGCTCCCGCCATCACCGCGCTGATCGCTACTTTCTCCACGGTCAAGGGCCGTGCGCCGCCGGTGATATTGATCGTCTTGATCACTTCGTCCGGCTTGCGGCTCGTGCCCCGGAGCATCGCCATCACTTTTTTCTCGGTCGGCAGGTTGATCCAGTTGTAGTCAGCCCAGCCGCGCTCATCAAACATCGCCCGCAGGTTATCTTCGGTATCCGGCGCAAGCAATCTCGGCTCGACGGACTCTTCCGGCGGCGCTCCGGAAACTTTTTCGTTCGCCGTCAAAGGACTCGTCAGTGCGCTAACCACCGCGTGCATCATCGGCTCCTCGGTCAGCGTATCCTTGCCGGTCACGTAGCCCACGTCCACGGCTTTCGGCTGCCCGGTGAACGGAAACGGCACGGCGACAAATCGAAGCGGCATTCCCGTCTGATATTTGCGTACGTAGGTCAACGCGTAATGCACGATGTTGTTCATGGCCACGCAGACAGTCGGAATTCCGATTTGCGTCTCAATCGTCTGCGCCCAGCGGCTCACGGCCGCGCAGCAGCCGTTTCAACCCGCTACGCCGACGACCACCGCGTCGGCGTGATTCTCCTTGATCGCCTTGATGATCGACGGATCGCTGCCGAACATTCCTTCGGCGGAAACCTTGACCATGGTCCTGACGCCCGTGTAGTGCTGGTGCAGCCAGTCCGTCATCGCGTCATAGAAATAATTCGCGGCGTCTGGGCCTTCCCACGCCAGATTGATCATGTAAATCAATTTGTTGTTCATGTCCTTCAGCCGCGGCGCCAGCGCAACCCGCTGCGCCACCTTGCTCGCGATCCCCGGATTCATCACCGTGATCCGCTCGTCGCTGCCTTCGTACGAATCGCCCGCCAGCGGACGCGCAGCGGGCGTTGCAAACGCAGGAGTCCCAGCCACCAGCGCCGGACTGGCTCCCAATAGCGCCAACATCTTTCGTCTATCCATCGCTTTGTACCTCCTCAAGAATTCGCTTGGGAAAAATGGCCGAACAGCATTTCACAGAAAGTGGTATCAGCCTGGACGTCGAGCGTAGCAATAACGCGAAAAACCAAAAGACGCGGAGGGCACGGCGCGCGGCGATACCGATACGCGTTTCTTGGTGCCATATCGGTACTACGTCCTTCGCCGATAATCCACCCCCCGGTTACCGCCGGTCTTCCTAGCCCGGAATATACACCCGCCAATGTCGTTTCGGGATATTAAATGTTCGGCTCGCCACGGATGGATCGCCGACGCCCCACCGCGGCTCATTGATCACCAATAATTTAAGTTGCCCGGAGTTGGGCCGCTTTGGAGTGTATGAATGGGGTTTTGAGCTTTGCGTCGGAGGAGCGTGACGAGTCGGCAGTTTTTGGCCTGCCGGGGAGCGATAAATCCTTTGTTGGGCGTGCGAACAAGGTCCCGCTACCCGCAAAAGCAGTTGTGAGCGAAAGTTCCGGGATCGACCTGCATCCGGGCTTCTACTCCTCGCGCAGGAGTGTCGCGGGATCAATCGACAGCGCGCGTCGCGCCGGAATCCACGTCGCAACCAGCCCCAGCAACGCCATCGCGAGAACGGCGCCCGTCATGACAAGCGGATCAAAGGGGCTCGCCTGATACACGATGAACGCCAGGACCTTGCTTGCCGCAAGGCCCAGGAGCAGGCCCGCCGCCGAGCCGAAGGCCAGCAACTTGAGCGCTTGCCCCAGGGCTGCGTGGATGACTTCCTTCCGCCCCGCGCCGAGCGCCATGCGAATCCCCAATTCCTTTTGCCGCTTGCTGACCGAGTACGCCGCCAATCCAAAAATACCGGTGACCGAAAGCATCGCGCCCATCAGTCCAAGAATACCGAGCGCCACTGTGGCGGCGCGCGCCGGGAACAGTACGGCGCTCATTGCTTCGTCCCACGTTTCGATGAAAGAAGGCAGCCCCGGATCAAGGCTCCGCAGTTTGCCTTTGATGGCCGCCGCGAGTTCCTGGGGATCGCGCTTCGACCGCACCACCATCCACGTCGCGACCGCCGGCATTTGCAAGATAGGCATAAACATTGCCGGCTCCGGATCCTCGGTCATGCTACTGAATTTCCCATCTTCCACGACGCCGACGACTTCGATGCGCGCTCCATTTTGCAACTTGAAATAGCCGCTCGCCGCCTTCGAACTCGAGCCAAAAACGGTGCGTGCAAACTCCAGATTCACAACTGCGACGCGAGGCGCGGTTCGATCGTCGTGCCACGTCAGGCTCCTGCCCATCAGGAGCGTCGTGTCTGCCGCCCGGAAATAGCCTGGAGATATTCTGAAGATGTTTGCTTTCGCCACCTCGTTCGACGATCTCAAATCTGCCGCATTATCGGTAAATACTCCCATGTCTTTCGAGCCTTCCCCTTCCAGTGGAACCCAATCCGTCAGCGCCACCGAGTCCACGCCGGGAATCGCTTGGATTGCTTCGACCATCCGCTTTTGCATTGGAGGCGTCTGCTTGACGCTGTAGCCGGCCATGCGCAAATTGGTGTCCACTAACATCGCGTGCCGTGGCACAAAACCGAAATTGCCGGTGAGCGAACGATCGAGCCCGCGCAAGGCCACCATCGAGGACGTTACGAGAAGGGCGCAAATCGCAATTTGTACGCCCAGGAGGATTTCCCGCACTCCTGTTTTCCGGCCGGCGGTCGAGGTCCTTCCCGATTTGATGACGCAATAGGGGTCCGTCCGAAGGATTTGCCTCAGAGGCACCGATCCAAACAAGAATCCGCTCGCCAGAGCCAATAACAATGCGGCGAAATAGACCGTGACATCCGGGCTAACCGGCATGTTGATGGGATATTGAGGGAACGGCTGCCATGCGCTCACCCAGTTCAAAAGGATCGCGCTGCCCCATAATCCGATGCCGCCACCGACCAGCGAAATAAGGATCGCTTCCGTCAACATTTGCCGCAAAAGACGCAAGCGCCCTGCGCCGAGCGCAAGCCGCAACGCGAATTCCCGCGACTGGTTGGCCGCTCGCGCCGCAAACAAACTTCCGAGATTGGCGCAGGCTGCCAGCAGAATCAGGCCCGCCAGCAGCATCAGGGCAGTCAGGAACGCTCGCAACGGTCGGCCCACAAAGTCGCCGTAGAGCCCCGGTCTTTTCAGGGAAAAGCTGTAAGGGCGCTCGAATTTCGGATACGTTTTGTTCAGGTAGCGGCCGATCGAGTTTAAATCGGTGATAGCCGCTGCCGGAGTCACACTCGCCTTCAAATGGCCCATGGCGCCCACAAAGACGCGCTTCGCGCCGCGGTCGTTCAGGTAATTCACTCCTTCGAGCTGGTCCTCGTTCACGATGGGCACAAACATCGCGGGCGAAAAAAACTCCAGGGTTCCGCGGAATCGCGGAGGGGCAACGCCGACGACGGTGAACGGATGCTTGTTGAGCAGAACGGTCTGGCCGATTACTCCGCGGTCGCTTTGAAAATGGGTACGCCAAAATGCGTCGCTGAGCACGGCGTAGGGAGCGCTATCAGGGCCGTGCGCATCCGAGGCGTGAAAGAATCGGCCGAGAAAAGGCCGGATTCGTACGACATCGAAATAATTCGCGGTCACTTCCTCGGCCCAAACGGGCATCGGGTTTTCACCGCTATCGAGGCCCACCCGGGCGACGCTGAAACCTGCCAGCCCATCGAAGGTGCGATTGCGGTCGAGCAGGTCCACATAGTCGGGATACGACTCCTGCAGAGTCGCATCGTTCTCGCGGGGTTGAAGCGCGTAAAGGCTCCGTTCCTGCGGCACGCCTAGCGGGTGGGTGAAAAAAGCGCTGATCGCGCTGAAAGCGACGGCGTTCGCGCCAATCGCCACAGCCAGCGTCACGATGGCCGTGACGGTGAATCCCGGAGATTTTTGCAACCGGCGGGCTGCGAGTCGCAGGTCTTGCCAGAGCGATTCGACAAAAGCGCCGCCCACGGCCTCGCGGCATTCTTCTTTGACACCCTCCATGCCGCCGAATTCAATGCGCGCTCGTCGTTCGGCTTCCGAGCGCGGAAGACCGGAGCGTTCCAGATCGTCCGCGCGGTGCTGGATGTGCGAGCGAAGTTCATCCTCCATGTCCTTTTCGATTCTGGAACGGTGGAAGAGCTTGCCGGCAAGAGACCGAACGGTCGCCACGAATTTCATACTTCCTCCGGTTGTGAGGTAAGGACATGGGCGATGGCCGAGGCGAGGCGATTCCAGCTTTCGGTTTCCTGCCGTAATCGTTTCCGGCCTGCAACCGTCAACTCATAAAATTTGGCGCGCCGATTATTTTCGGAAATTCCCCAATGCGTCTTCAGCAGGCCCTGGCGCACGAGCCGAAAAAGGCCCGGATAAAGCGCGCCTTGTTCGATCAGCAATGAATTGCCGGAAATCTGCCCGATGCGCAAAAGAATCCCGTACCCGTGTTGCGCGCCAAGGGAAACCGTGCGCAAGATCAGCAGGTCGAGAGTGCCGGGAAGAAGCTGAGCTTGTTGACCCATAAGCCCTCCTAAGACGGCTAGGAGAATAAGCCGATCTTTCCTAAGCTGTCAAGGAGACAGTTTCAGTCGGGATATCGAGATAACGCCGGTTCGCGAGGGGTTATCGGCCACTTGAAAGCTGATCCACGCCTTCGCGGATTACTCCTGCCTGGCCGCCGACCGTTTTGTAATAGGTGAGGTCCCGCCACACTGAGCACTTTGACGGTTCAAACGGCCAAACCGTTGGCATGCACTGCGCTGGCGCATGATCGCTCTGCCACCGACTGAGAACCAGTGCCATGTCCATTCTGTAAGCTGGACGGAGCTCTTCCCGAAAATAGCCCTGTACCGATTGCGTACTTAGTTATTGAGGATGAACTTTCTCTGATGTACCTTGAATTGCCATGTTAATCGGACAAAGGCTTCGCCAACTTCGCGAGTTGAAAAACCTTAGCCAGGGCGACATCCAAAAACGCACGGGATTGATCCGCTGCTACACCTCGCGGATCGAAAACGGCCACACGGTCCCTTCTGTCGAAACGCTCCAGAAATACGCGCGCGCGCTCGAACTGCCGCTGTATCGCCTGTTCTATGACGGTCCCGCGCCGCCAAAAAATGGCGCGCTGCCTCAGCAAGAGGAGACTCACGAATGGGGCGACAACGGCAAGGAACGCCACGAGCTTCGCAAATTCACCAAAGCGCTTGCCCATATGGATGATCGCGAGCGCTCGCTCCTGCTGGAAGCCGCCAAGGCCATGGCCCGCCGAAGCACCTCTAAACCCTCGGACGCAAACTGACGCTCCGTGAAACCGAGACGGATAACCGTGGTTAACCGCAGACGCGATTTCTGCGCTCGTACCGCTAAATCCCTCAACGAAACCGCTCAACGCGATAATCCTCCACCCGCTGACTTTCCGTTGCACCACCGCCCCGGTTTGCGCTAGCGTAGTTCGATTATGATCGCGGTCGAGCGCCAACTGGGAAGCGGTCGGGAGTCCAACGGCAGAGCCGCGCACCTGTGCGCCGTTATCCATTCCCAAATTGGGAACAGCTGCAGTTTTTCTAATCGCGAAAACGTTTCGACCTCGGCAGCTCTCAACCTCCATCAATTAATCGACATACGATTTTCTAATAGCGAACTACCCCGCATCCGCCGCGCCGCAAGTCGTTTCGGTGCTCGCTCGCGCTTTCCGCATGGGCGTTTCACCAGCTACCGCTCACAACTCACCAATCACCACGCGAAGGGCGGAACAGTCAATCAACCTTTCACCCTCGTAAGTTACGGAAAACAAAGTCTCGGCGACGACCAAGGGCGGAACGTCCCGGTGCACGCAAAGCATTCGATTTGGCATTCATCTTGTTTTCGCCATACCGTCACGGCGGCGTCCCGATGAAGCTCCTTTACGACTGGCTCCGCGAATTTGTAGACGTCAACGCGCCTGCCGCCGATCTCGGCGCGCGCCTCGCACTCTCCGGCCTGGCCATCGATTCCATCGAGGAATCCGCCGCGGGCCCTCTCCTCGATGCCGAAGTCACCGCCAATCGCCCGGATTGTCTCGGACATTACGGCGTGGCGCGCGAAATCGCCGCGATTTACCGCTTTCCCGTTAAGCCCCCCGATATCCAACTGAAGGAATCCGCCGAAAAAGCCGCCAGCGCCACGCGCGTCGATATCGAATCGCCCGATCTTTGCGGACGCTACACCGCGCGCGTTCTTCGCGGCGCGAAAGTCCAGCCTTCGCCCGATTGGCTTCGCAAGCGCCTCGAAGCCATCGGCCAAAATTCGATCAACAATGTCGTGGATGTCACCAACTACGTCATGTTCGAGCTGGGCCAGCCGCTCCACGCTTTCGATCTCGATAAGCTCGCCGAGCGCCGCATCGTCGTTCGTCGCGCGCGTACCGGCGAAAAAATCCGTACGCTCGACGGCGCCGAACGCACGCTCGCAAAAGACATGTGCGTGATCGCAGACGCCTCCCGCGCCGTCGCCATCGCCGGCGTTATGGGCGGCGCCGATAGCGAAATCGGTTTCAGCAGCCGCAACATCCTGCTCGAATCCGCCTGGTTCGATCCCATCCCCGTCCGCCGCACTTCCAAATCGCTCGGCCTGCGCACCGAAGCTTCCTATCGCTTCGAGCGCGGCGCCGATCCGGAAATGGCCGAGACAGCCTCGCGCCGCGCCGCAAAGTTGATCGCCGAGCTCGCCGGCGGCGAAATCCTCGCTGGCGTCGTGGACATGTATTCTCGCCGTGAGCCTCCTATCGAAATCACTCTCGCGCGCAGCGAACTCTTGCGCGTAATGGGTGCGGACGTCCCCGACCAGGATATCGAGGGCATTCTCGGCGCCCTCGGCTTCGATCCGCGTCGCGAGGGAATAGGACCGCACGCCCACTGGAAGTGTCGTCGCCCGTCGTGGCGTCAGGACGTTTCGCGCGGCATTGATCTGATCGAGGAAGTCGCCCGCCACTACAGCTACGAGAAATTCCCGCCGCGCCTTCCGCCCGCGAAACTGCCCGCGCGGCGTCTGCCCCATGCGGACGCAGAAACCCGCCTGCGCGAACGGATCATCGCCCTCGGTTACAACGAAATCGTTGAAATTCCGCTGGTCGATGCGGACCGGGACGCGCTCTTCCGCTCCGATGGAGTCACACCCGCCAAAATCGGCAATCCCCTTGCCGAAGACGCCTCAATCCTTCGCTCAAATGGCGTTGTCAGCATGCTCAACGCCGTGGGCTGGAATCTGAATCGCAGCCAGCGCAATTTGCGCCTCTTTGAAATCGGAAAAGCCTACGCGCTTCGCGATGGTGAACCCGCCGAGACGCGCATTCTGACGCTGGGCGCCACCGGCCTCGCCCGTGAAAAAACCATCCACGAACCCGCCCGCGAATT
>JBOGNC010000213.1:0-7861 GCA_050747045.1 Candidatus Acidiferrales bacterium
ACGGTTTTCAGGTCGTACGCGATGACCATGGCGCGGCCGCCGAGAACATAGCTGGGACGCACCAGCACCGGCAGGCCGATTTCATTAGCAACTTGCACGGCCTCCTGCGGAGCGAGCGCGGTACCCGCCCGCGGCTGCGGGATTTTCAGATCGTTCAGAAGGGCGCCGAAGAGCCGGCGGTTTTCGGCCAAGTCGATGGATTCGGGATCGGTGCCGATGATTTTCGCGCCGTTGCGCTTAAGCTCCAGGGCCAGATTGAGGGGCGTTTGTCCGCCAAACTGGACAATCACGCCCTGCGGCTTTTCGCGTTCCAGAACTGCGAGAACGTCTTCGAGCGTGAGCGGCTCGAAATAAAGACGGTCGGAAGTATCGTAGTCGGTAGAGACGGTTTCGGGATTGCAGTTGATCATCACCGTCTCGTAGCCGTCTTCTTTCAGCGCGATGGCAGCGTGGCAGCAGCAGTAATCGAATTCAATTCCCTGCCCGATGCGGCTTGGGCCGCTGCCCAGAATCACGATCTTGGGGCGGTCGACGGCGTCGGACTCGTCTTCGTCTTCGTAACTGGAATAGAGATACGGAGTGAAAGATTCAAATTCGGCAGCGCAAGTATCCACGCGCTTGAAGACCGGCATCACGCCCAACTCGCGGCGCCTGGCACGCACCGACGCAGACTTCACGTTCCAGAGCTTGGCGATTTCCTCATCGCTCGCGCCCGAGCGCTTGGATTCCAAAAGCAGCTCGCGAGTGCATTTCGAGAGAGTGGTCGCGGCTACGCGCTTATCGACGGCGAGCATTTCCTGCAGTTGGCGAATGAACCACGGATCGATCTTGGTGAGGTCGCATACTTCGTCGCTGCTCATGCCGCGATCGAGAGCTTCGAAAAGCCAGTGAATGCGATCGGGGTTCGGGACGTGCAGCTTTTCGCGCAGCAGAGCGGTGGTCACTTCCGCGGGCGGACGCCAGGCGGAGCTAGGCTCCAGCGCACGAATTGCCTTGCACAGGGCTTCCTGGAACGTACGGCCCAGGGCCATCACTTCGCCGACGGACTTCATTTGCGTGGTCAGCGTGGTGTCGCTGCCGGGGAATTTCTCAAACTGGAATTTAGGAATTTTAGCGACCACGTAATCGATGGTCGGCTCGAAGCACGACGGGGTCTTGCGGGTGATGTCGTTGGGAATTTCGTCGAGGGTCATGCCGACGGCGAGCTTTGCCGCGATTTTGGCGATCGGAAAACCAGTGGCTTTGCTGGCCAGCGCGGAGCTGCGCGACACGCGCGGGTTCATCTCAATCACGATCATGCGGCCGGTTTCAGGATCGATGGCGAACTGAATATTCGAGCCGCCCGTTTCGACGCCCACTTCGCGGATGATCGCCGCGGCGGCATCGCGCATGCGCTGATATTCCTTGTCGGTCAAAGTCTGCGCCGGTGCAACGGTGATCGAATCGCCGGTGTGGACGCCCATGGGATCGAAATTTTCAATCGAGCAGATGACCACGAAATTATCGCGGCAATCGCGCATCACTTCGAGTTCGAATTCTTTCCAGCCGAGCACCGATTCCTCGATCAGCGCCTGATGCACGGGGCTGGCGTCGAGGGCGCGCGAGATGGCATCGGCAAATTCTTCGTGGTTGTAGGCGATCGAACCGCCCGTGCCGCCCAGCGTGAACGACGGACGAATCACGACGGGATAGCCCATTTTGTCGGCGAAATCGATGGCTTCGGGAATGTTGGTGACGACCGAGGAATCCGGCACGTCGAGGCCGATTTTGCGGCATGCATCCTTGAAGAGCAGCCGGTCTTCGGCGACTTTGATGGCGCGAAGCTGCGCGCCGATCAATTTGACGCCGTATTTTTCGAGGATCCCGCTTTCGGCCAGATCGACAGCCAGATTCAGGCCGGTCTGTCCGCCGACGGTGGGCAGCACGGCGTCGGGCCTTTCCGCGGCGATGATCGCCTCGAGATATTCCCTCGATAGCGGCTCGATATACGTGCGGTCGGCCAATTCCGGATCGGTCATGATCGTGGCGGGATTGGAATTGACGAGGATGACTTCGTAGCCCTCGGAGCGCAGCGCCTTGCAGGCTTGGGTGCCTGAATAGTCGAATTCGCAGGCTTGGCCGATGACGATCGGACCCGAGCCGATGATCAGGATTTTCTTGATGTCAGTGCGTTTAGGCATATGTGATTCGGGTTACCCACGGATACTAGGCAAGGCTCGGCCCGGCGTATCTCGCATCTCTTCTGCCTTTTTCAATAGCTCTGACGTTTGGCGCGGATTCAGCTTTAGCCATTCTTGGATCTTCTTCCTCTTAGCTCGGCCAAGGGGTTCGACCTTCTTGTTTAAAAGCTCCTTGCCTTCGGTTTCGGCCATGCAAAGGCAGATATTTTCCAAAGCCCTTCTCAGATATTGGTGGGACAGCCTGTCAGCGGCGAATAAGGCGCCATTAAGTTCAAACGGTGAAAAATCGAGAACCGATAAAGAAACATGCCTTCCAGCCGCAATTTGCTCGTCAAAGATACGCTTGAGCCTGCCGTTCGTATCACTCGGCTTGGCCACCTTCGCGGGCGTGAGAACCCTCTGAATTCTCACCAACAAATCGTCCGCCTCACCGATATAGACTTGTTGCGATCTTCCGGGCTCGACCGGGTGTACGCTCCAGCGATACACGGCTGGCCGAGGGTACCGCTCGCGCATGTACGCTGTGAACTTTCCTGGGTACTCGCACACTTCTCCCGTTTCCAACGTTCGAATCACGTTATTCCAAGAAACGCTGACCTGTAGGCTGGCAATGGTCATCAATGCGTCTCCGACATCATCTTCACGAAATCGTCGAACAAGTAGCGCGCGTCGTGCGGGCCGGGCGAAGCTTCCGGATGATACTGCACGCTGAAGAGCGGCAGCGAGCGATGGCGCAGCCCTTCGTTTGTATGATCGTTCAGATTGAGATGCGTGATTTCGACGTCGCTTGACGGCAGCGAATCCGGATCGACGCAAAAACCGTGATTTTGCGCCGTGATTTCGACTTTCTTGGTAAGCAGGTTCATCACCGGATGATTCGAGCCATGGTGGCCGAATTTCAGCTTGAACGTGCGCCCGCCAAGGGCGAGTCCGCAGAGCTGATGTCCCAGGCAGATGCCGAAGATCGGGACGCGTCCCGTCAATTTGCGGATGTTTTCGATGGCGTACGTGCACGGCTCGGGATCGCCAGGGCCATTGGAGAGAAATACGCCGTTAGGCTTGAGCGCCAGAACGTCCTCAGCCGAAGTTTTGGCGGGCACAACCGTTACGTCGCAATTGTGATCAACGAGCAGCCGCAGAATATTCTGCTTAATGCCGAAATCGTAGGCTACAACCCGATGGCGAGGCCGCGAAGCCACGTCGCCATTCGCGCGAGCGTGGGCCGCGCTGGCCGTGCCGGTAATCAGCGACTTCCCTTTCGAACCAGATGCAGAGGCAGCCGCGGCGGCGGCCGCGATCGGCATCGACAACCCAATCGAGCCGCGCGTCCAGTCGTAAGGCTTCGCAACGCTAACTCGCCCGGCTAGCTCTTGCCCAGCCATCGACGGCAGCGCGCGCGCCTCAGCAATCAGTTGCTCGACGGGCGTGCTGTCCGTCGAAACGATGCCGCGCAACGCTCCTACGCTGCGCAAATGACGAACCAGCGCACGGGTGTCGATGTCCCAAATCACCGGGACGCCATGCTGCTCCAGATATTGCTGCGCGGATTCGGTGGAGCGCCAATTCGAAGCAAGCGGCGAAAATTCGCGCACGATCAGCGCTTCGATGAACGGCTTCGAGGATTCCTCGTCCTCCAGATTCGTGCCCACATTGCCTATGTGCGAATACGTGAGGCAGACGATCTGGCCGGCGTAGCTCGGATCGGTGAAAACTTCCTGATAGCCGGTGAGGCTGGTATTAAAAACGACTTCGCCGCCCCGGCGCGTTCGAGCGCCCGCCGCGCGGCCTTTAAAAACTCTTCCGTCCTCTAGCGCGAGCGTCGCGCAACTTGCGAGGGCTTCGGTCAGTGTGTCCTCCAAGGATGGTCATTTCGATGCCGCGTTAACCGTACTCGAAGACGGCGCCAGCGAGCCGATATGGTCCACCGGCCAATACGCGAAAACCGCCTTTCCGTAAATAAGCGACCGCGGAACAGGCCCGAACACGCGCGAATCGTTGGAACTGTCGCGGTGATCTCCCATCACGAAATACTGATCGGGCGGGATTTTCAGAGGGCCATAATTCGATCCGTCGAGGTAGTTCGGCGGCACGTATTGGTCCGACAGCTCTTTGCCGTCTATAAATACATCGCCCGCACGAATCTGAATCGTCTCGCCCGGCAAACCCACCACTCTCTTGATGAACGACTTCGAGCGGTCCAGAGGATACCAGAAAACGACCACGTCGCCGCGATCGATCGGCTCAAAATGGTAGACAAATTTATTGATGAAGATGCGCTCCTGATCGCTCAAGAGCGGATTCATGCTGTTGCCTTCGACCTTCACCGGCTGATACAGGAAAATCATTACCACGATTGCAAGGCCGAGCGCGACGGCCAAGTCACGAGTCCAATTACGCAATTCGTGGCGCAATGGGGATTGAGGTGGGCCGACAGGCGCTTCCGGTGTGCCAACGTGCTCCATATCCTGCATCGTCGTATTTATATTTATACCACGACCGCGCAATCGCGCGGAAGAGTGAGCCGAAGCGCGTCATCGACGTGCAGTCGCGAAATTCGGCCACTACTAATTGAGACTTCCGCGCACGCCAAAGGTTAGCCGAGCGCGAAGCCAAGAATGGCCATCCCTGCTAGAACGGCGGTTTCCGTCCGCAGGATGTTTTCGCCGAGCGAGGCTTCAGCAAAGCCCGCGGTACGCGCTGCGGAGAGTTCTTCATCTGTCCATCCACCCTCGGGACCAATCGCCAGCGCGGCGCTGAGATCATGCGCGACCTCCGGTAAATGGCTCGGCCAGTGTGCCAACACGACGCGCAATGAAGGAGCATCCGGTCGCTCGGACAAAGTGACCTTGTAGTCCGCAGGCGACGCAGCGAAAGCCAGTTGAGGCGTGGAAACGTAATCGGCCGTTGCGCCGTTCCGCTCATCCAGGGGCACGACGCGCAAAATTGGTGGGTGCAGGCGCCGCGACTGCTGCGACGATTCGACCAGAATTTTCTTCCAGCGTGCACTGCGCTTTTCCGCGGCCGCGATCAAGGGCTTATCGGAGCGGGAGGCGGCCAGTGGAACGATTTCGCTGACGCCTAATTCGGTTGCCTTTTCCAGGCACCATTCGAAGCGATCGAATTTCACGAGTGAAAGCAGCAGCGTAACTCGCAACCGCGGCTCGCGAGCGTCAACTGGCTCGACCAGTTCGAAATCGACGCGGCCTTCGCCACGCTTCGGTAGTTCGACCCGCTCGATTCGCGCGAGCCACACCCTTCGCCCGTCGCTCAATTCGCATAACTGTCCGGGTTCGGCGCGCAAGACGCGGCCAAGGTGTTCGGCGGTCTCGCCCAGAAGCGTGGCCGAATGCGGCTCGAATTTGTCGACGAAAAACCGGCGGCGCATCAGCAGATTCTAACCCGGAGGCGCGCCCGCGCGCCAAGACGAGGAATAGCGAACGAATCCCGCGGATCGCGAAAAATCGCGATCAGCCAAAAATGTCCTTCACTTTGTCGAAGAAGCTTGAAGAATGCTCGACGGGCTTGTTCTGGATCTTGAGCGTGCGTCCGAGTTCTTCGAGTGAATGGCGCTGCTCGCGACTCAACTTCGAAGGCACGTCAACGCGCACGCTGACGTACATGTCGCCCCGCCCGCCGTGTGGATTGGGCAGGCCTTTACCCTTGATACGGAAAATCTGGCCGGACTGTGTGCCTTCGGGAATCTCGAATTCCTCTTCGCCCTTCAGAGTGGGAATGATAATCGTCGCGCCGAGTGCAGCCTGCGGGAAGCTGACCGGAATCGTACTGTAAAGGTCCGCTCCGCGCCGTTCGAAGAACGGGTGTTCTTTCACTTCGAGGAAGATGTACAGATCGCCCGCAGGACCGCCGTTCGCACCCGGCTCGCCTTGGCCGGTCATGCGTAACCTGGTTCCCGATTCCACTCCCGCTGGAATGCCCACTTCCAAAGTGCGCTCGCGCTCCACGCGGCCTTGCCCACGGCAAGCGGCGCAAGCCTCGCGCACCACTTGCCCGGCTCCTTGGCACGCCGGACAGGTGCGTGTGATCGAGAAAAATCCTTGCTGATAGGCCATCTGACCGCGTCCGCCGCATGTGTGGCAGGTAGCCATCCCGGTGCCCGGTTTCGCCCCGGTGCCCTTGCAGTGTTCGCAGATTTCATGGCGCGTTAAATGAACTTGGGTGGTGACGCCCGAGGCGGCTTCCTCAAAGGCCAGTGAAATATCGTATCGCAGGTCTACTCCGCGCTGACCGCGTGCGCCCCGGCCACGACGACCGGTGCCTCCGGACGCATGGTCGAATCCAAATAGATCACCGAAGATGTCCTGAAACTCGTCGAAGATTGAGGCGTTGAATCCGCCCGCATCGAAACCACGGCTGCCCAACCCTGCGTGGCCGTAGCGGTCATAAACGGCGCGCTTCTGCTCGTCCGAAAGCACGCTATACGCCTCGCTGCACTCCCGGAATTTCTCTTCGGCTTCCTGCTTTTTGTCGGGGTTGCGGTCCGGATGCCATTTCAGCGCGGCCTTCCTGTATGCAGACTTGATCTGGTCCGCAGTTGCATTGCGCTCTACCCCGAGCACTTCGTAATACTCCAATTGATTGGCATTCGCCATGGCGGCTGGGCCCCTCCCCGATTGCCTACGACGCACAGTTTTCCGGGCTGCGCCGCGTCAAAAAAACTTCTCTTCCGCTCAAATCATATTGCGAGCGCTCGAACTAATCATTTGTTTTAGACATACGCGCCGATTCGGATTTCGCTTCCGTGGCCACGCGAACCATCGCGGGCCTCAAGACGCGCCCGTGAAGCACGTAACCGGGCTGCAATTCCCCAATCACGATGCCGTCCGCATGTTCGGCGGTTTCCACACGCTCGATGGCATGGTGGAAATGAGGATTGAATTCTTGGTCGAGCGCGTCGATGCGAACCAATCCCTCCTTTGCGAGCGACTCCCACAGCTGGCGCCGAATCAGTTCAAACCCCTTGCGATATTCCAGATAAGCCGAATCGCTCGATTGGGAAAGCGCGCGGTCGAAGGCATCGAGAACGGGAAGCAGATGCTCGATTAGTGTTTCGTTGGCTCGCTGGCGGTCCTGAGCGCGTTCCTTTTCCACGCGCTTGCGGTGGTTCTCGAAGTCCGCCTGCCGGCGGACCAGCGTGTTCATCAGATCCTGCTTTTCTGCCTGAAGTTTCTGGAGTTGTTCGGACGCACCGTCACGTTTTTCATCAGCGGCCGGCACGCTGGCGTTTTCATCTGCGTCTGGCGCGACTTCGGCGCCGCGCTTTGTTTTTTCCGCCTTCTCTTTCGCTGAATCGTTATGGGACATCACCAACCTCAGCTCTCTTCTGCGTTGTCGGAAAATAGTTGCGCCATGAAGGCAACCGCGGTAATTACCCGCTCGTAGTGCATACGCATGGGCGCCAGGATGCCCAGCGTTCCCTGAACCTGGTCGTTCGTCGAATAGGACGCGGAAACCAGCGCCAGATGCTTTCCCGCGTTCGACATTTGATCTACCCCGAACTCGACGTGCACAGGCTCCGGCGCTTCGATGCAGCCGCTCAGCAATGCAATCAACCGGTCTTTTTCCTCGATTGCTTGCAACAATTCTAGCAATTGGTCCTGGCTGGTAAATTCCATCGCGGAGGCGATCTGCGCTGCACCCTCCACGTAGATCTTCCGCTCGGC
>JBOGNC010000214.1:0-7858 GCA_050747045.1 Candidatus Acidiferrales bacterium
AATAAACGAGACGAAAACTTTACCAACCGAGCCCGGCAAGCAGGCTCTACAAAAACCGGACTACACCTTGGTGACGTTCTCGGCTTGAAAGCCCTTTGGGCCTTGCTTCACCTCAAACTCAACAAGCTGTCCTTCATTCAGCGACTTGTATCCGTCCATCTGAATCGCCGAGAAGTGCACGAAGACATCTTCTCCCGACTGCCGCTGTATAAAACCATACCCCTTTGATGCATTGAACCACTTCACCACACCCTGTTCTCGATCCAACGTCGCAACTCCTCTTTCGGTGATCTCCCGCTCGGTTACTCGCGTTGCCCTCTGTGGATGCCGCGAATTCCCACACGCTGCAGGTTTCGCGCTAGTGCTCGGGTCCGCAAGACCGCTTCGGCGGCGGGATTCTGGCACAAACCGATTTCACTGTCCAGCATGGGAAGAAAGAAAAATGGGCCCAAGGAGTGTTGGCTGATCGCCAAATTTTTTGAGTTATTCTTCGGGCGAACTACCCGCGCTGCGGATTCGAATTGCCGTTGCCGGGCGACTTCCGCGGCAGGATTTTTGCCATCACCAAATCGGTCCCGCCGCCCGGCGCTCGCTGGATCGTGAACTCATCCGTGAACGCCCGCATCAGGAACAATCCTCGTCCCGATGTTCGCAGCAGGTTTTCTTCGGCCAGCGGATCGGGGATTTCGGTCAACTCGAATCCGCAGCCCTGGTCCATAATGTGGATCACCAGCTTTTCCGGCTCGAATTCTACGACGAGAGTGATCTTCTTCTGCGGATCCTGGCAGTTGCCGTAGGTGAACGCATTGATCGCACCCTCGCGAACCGCCATTGACAGCTTATGGACGTCCTCTTCGCCAAAGCCGGCCGCTTCGGCAACCCGCGTGGCGATTCCTTCCGCCAGATCCACGCTTTCAATCAGCGTGTCCAGCGTAACCTCCAAGCGTTGAGTGGCTGTCGTCATCGGAACTGTGGCGGCCGGCGCCCATGCGCCTCAAATTGCCACATATCCGTATCATAGCGCTTCGCCCTCGTCAATGCGCCCCCGCACGCAAGACCTGGTCGGGCCTGGCGTCCCGCGAGCGCTAGAAAAAGCCAGGACGAACAAGGCAGCAATGCCAATTGGCCGGCGCCTAGCTACCCGCCCAATTCGCACAGTTCGGATTTGCCCATACGGACTCCGGCACATTTTCTAAGACCAGAGCCTCAAGCCCAATACGTCCGGTCAAGCGTGCGGTACTGAATCGCCTCGCTCAGATGCTTTGGCTCGATCGAAGCCGTTCCTTCCAAGTCCGCGATCGTCCGCGCCACCTTCAAAATCCTGTCGTGCGCCCGCGCTGATAGGCCCAGCTTCTGAATCGCCGTCTCCAGCAGCTTTTCGCCCTCCGCCGATATCGCGCAGTACTGGCGAATCAATCGCGGAGGCATCTGCGCGTTGGCATAAAGTCGCTTGTCGTTGCGATAACGCGTCATCTGCACATCTCTGGCCCGCAACACGCGACCGCGCACGATCGCGGATTCCTCAACCGCTCCAGTTCCGCGCAGCTCCTTGTATTTCACCGCTGGCACTTCCACATGAATGTCGATGCGGTCCAGCAGCGGCCCCGAAATTTTCGATACGTATCGCTGAATCTGTGGCGGCGAACAATGGCACTCGCGCGTCGCGTCGCCAAAAAATCCGCAGGGACACGGATTCATCGCTGCCGCCAGCATGAATCGCGAAGGGAAGCTCACGGACACTGCGGCGCGTGCGATCGTCACGCATCCATCCTCCAGCGGCTGTCGCATCACCTCCAGCACGTTGCGCTGAAATTCCGGCAGTTCGTCGAGAAATACCACCCCGTTGTGGCCCAGCGACACTTCCCCCGGCCGCGGGATTGCTCCTCCGCCAATCAGCCCCGCGTCGCTGATCGTGTGGTGCGGTGAACGAAACGGGCGCGTTCCCACCAGCCCCCGCCCGTTCTCGAGTACCCCCGCAATGCTGTGAATTCGCGTCGTCTCGATCGCTTCTTCCAGAGACATCTGCGGCAGAATCGTCGGAATGCGCTTCGCCAGCATTGTCTTGCCCGCGCCAGGCGGTCCGATCAACAAAATGTTGTGGCTTCCGGCGCACGCCACCTCCAACGCCCGTTTCGCGGACATTTGCCCGCGCACGTCACGCAAATCCACCGAGTAGTCGCTCGACTCCTCCAGCATCCGCGATGTGTCCACGGCAACCGGCTGAAACGATTCCGGAGCGTTGATTAGATCCGCCGCTTCCGGCAAAGTCTTCACCGGGAATACCCGTACGCCCTCGACCACCGCCGCCTCACGCGCATTCGCCGCCGGGACCACGACATTCCGGATTCCGCGCTCTCGCGCCGCCAGGGCCGCCGAAAGCGCACCGCGCACCGGACGCACTCCGCCGTCCAGTGACAATTCGCCCAGAAACACGTACTCGTTTAGAATTTTCCCGAAGAACTGTCCCTGGCATCCCAGAAGTCCCAATGCCATCGGCAGGTCGAACGCCGACCCTTCCTTGCGCACATCCGCCGGCGCCAGGTTCACTGTCACCGCATGATTGGAGGGAAAATCGAAACCGCAATTTCGCAGCGCCGAACGAATTCTCTCGCGGCTTTCCTTCACTGCCAGGTCCGGCAGCCCCACTACGTTGAAGCAACCCTGGTACGCTGGGCTGACGTCTACCTCTACCTCAACCAGATAGGCGTCGATCCCAAATACTGCCGCGCTGAAAGACTTAAAGAGCATCTGCGGGTGGAACTCCCAAGGCCGCAGAGCCTATCTCAAAACGCTACGTCACGCTAGCGATACTATGCGCTTTGAACTAAACCGACTTGATTCCCAAAATGGGAATTTACTGCACTGCGGCTACACACGGGATTGATCTTCGCTTCGCGAGAGGTTTGCGCCATGATAACGCCCCTTAATCCAATTTTAGGCCGGAACCCGAGTGCAGGCGCAACCGCTTGCGCGGGTAGTTGTGGGCGGAATGGTCAGCGCGCCATTCGCGATATTGTTCTTGATTCCGGTTTTTGCCAGCTATTGGCTGGCTCCCGCCAGAGATACCAAACAAACGCAAATTCGGCGTCGCCGTTGTGGCGGAATTGCGAGAAGCGTATGATGCGCACCGGCGAAGAACGCAGGCGTAAAATTTTGCGCGGCACAAAAGGGGTTTCCGGTGCGCTCACCAGTTTCGGTTAAGGCTGTTGTTGGATATCTGGCGGTTGGTGCGATGTTGCTGGTCGCGACACCCATCGCATCGGCGCAGTCTTCGCGGCCGTCATGGGCGACGCTCGAAGCGCCGCCAACCGGAATCGCGCCGCCGGGAGACGTCATTCGTCCCGGGCACCTGGGACGCCAGATCACCAACGTCGAGCTCTCGACGCATTTTTATCACGACCTGATTGGACTCGGGCTTGTTGGCAAGCGCGAACAGCCGCGGCCATTTTTTGTTAACAAGGGGCTCCAGGAGGTAGCGGCACTGGCCCAAGGCGTTTCGAATCCGTATGTGCAGACCAGCCGAGTGGTACTGCTTCCGATTCCGGGCACTTCCGCCGCGCCGGGCGGCCCCGAGATGACCATCGAGGCGATCGACATTCAAGGGATTCCAAAACACCGGTTCAATCCGCCGCTAACCGATCCCGGCGCGTCCTATTTGACGCTGATCGTGGCGGACCTGGATAAGACGCTAGCCATTCTGAAAAGCGAGCGCACGCCCGTGATTACCGAGGACGGAAATCCGGTGGAGCTTTCTGGGTGGCCCGGCATCGACGGGAAAATTCGCGCGGTGATGGTGCGCGATCCGGATGGGTATCCCGTGAAATTGATACAGGTCACTCCCGCGCCGGCGACGACTGCCGCTGCGGGCGGCAACGTGCTCGGCGCGCGCGTAACCATCGTCGTTGATAATCTGGAAAAGACGGCCAAGATGTACGAGAGCCTCGTGGGGCCCGATTTTAAATTTTGGCTGAGCCCGTGGATGGGCGATTCGGCGTACGAAAAATTGACCGGCACGCACAGTCAGTTTCGGATGGCGCAAGCCATGGTTCCGGGCTCGCCGGTGGTGATGCAGTTGGTCGAATATAAGAACCACAGCAGGAATTTCAAGCGCCCGTACTTTCAGGATGCCGGAGCCGCGCATTTCCTCTTCATGTCGAAAGACGATGACGTGATGATGCAGCGCATCAAGGCAGCGCATCTGCATACGGAAAGCAAGTCCGACGAGCCGGTATTCATCTCTAAGACGACACGCACGATGTTCGTCGCCGACCCGCAGGGATTCTGGCTGGAATTCATGGATCACGACGTGAAGACCGATCCTACGGGCACATACACCAGGTAGCGGCTGCGGCGCCAGACGTGACAATGAAAGACGGGCACGGCCAAGAACGGCTGTGCCCGTCAATCGCTTTAGTGGCTTCCTCGTGAGTCATCGTCATCAGGCTTGGCGGCACGCACCACCCCATGGATCGCCTGCGCCCCGAAATGATACGTCGCTAGCGACGGTTCGCCATTCGCAAGGTTTGTAAACACCAGCGTAACATTCGAGGCCTGAACGTTCGGGCCACCACCAATGCACACTTGCAGAGGCACCGAAATCCCCTGCCCAAAAGCAAATCCGCCATTTCCCGCAACATCGGCTACGCCGGTGACTTCCAACTGCCAAGTGTAAGTAGGGAACGGAGTGAGGCCGGAGGGGCAGTCGCTCTGGGGCGGGTTCTGAACCGCCGTGGCGCCATTCATGGTGATCTGGTGGGTGTGCTGTTTCCGCGCGTCCGTGGTCGCTCCGGCCCCAGCTGCCAAATCGGAGAACTCCATCGTGAGCGCAGCCGAAAAATCTGCTGTACCGGAATGCGGGTGCACTTCCAGGGACCACGGGCCGCGAAGCTCCCATGGACCGGTGGTCGCTCCGGTGCTGTCTTTTGATACAGGATAATCATTGATTACACCGCGATAGTGGACCGACGAGCTGTGCCCATCCGCAGGGAACTGAACCTGTGCGGACACACTCCAGCCTACTGCCATAGCGCACACCGCGATGAAACATATTCCGAACCAGAGACTTTTGCCTTTCATCGGAAACCTCCAAGTTTGAGATTCAATAGTCGCCGAACGGTCCCGGCCACGGGAGGCAACAAGGAAACGAGAGCACGGCGCAGATGCGCTGCGGCAGCGAGCCGCGACGCGCCCGCACAGATTGGGTCATCGCACGCAGGCGATCAAACAGCAATGAACGGAACGGCCGATTGCCGTCAAATGCCGCCTTTTGCCGTTTCCCCGCGAGCGAGTTACAATCACGTCACGTCTCTCGCTAGCTTGTTAGCCAGGAGAACCGATGGACGAAGTATCCTCTGGCAAGCCACCAGCCGGGGCCCCGATTGAGGAGCGGCTCGACTCTTGGAAGGAGATCGCGGCACATCTGGGCCGCGACGTGACCACCGTCCAGCGTTGGGAAAAGCGCGAGGCTATGCCGGTTCACCGGCACGTGCACGATAAGCGCGGCTCCGTTTACGCCCTAGGCTCCGAACTAGACGCCTGGCGGCAGGGCCGCAAACCGGCCGCAATCGATGAGGACAAGGAACCGGGGCAGGAGTCACCCACTTTTGTGGGAGGTCAGCGCTGGGGCAGCACGACGCGCCGCTATTCGCGTTGGGCACTTTTGGCTGGACTTGCCGCCGTGGCGCTGCTGGGCATGGTTTACATCACGTCGCGCAGCCGCGTGCAAGAAGCGACGCGCCCGAAAATCAGGTCCTTGGCCGTACTTCCGTTGAGGAATCTCACCGGAGATCCGTCGCAAGAATATCTTGCCGACGGTATGACGGATGCGCTGATTGGGCGCCTATCCGGCATTCACGATCTGCGCGTGATTTCCCGCACCTCGGTGATGCGTTTCAAAAATCCACAAATATCTGTGCCGGAAATCGGCCGAACGCTCAACGTGGATGCGATTGTGGAAGGATCCGTGATGCGAGACGGCAATCACATTCGCGTGACCGCCCAGCTGATTCGCGCGGCGACAGACGAGCACTTCTGGTCAGAAACTTACGATCGCGAACTGCGCGGCGTGCTCAGCTTGCAGAGTGATTTGGCACAATCCATCGCGGAAAAGGTAGAGGTCACCGTAACCGGCGAAGAACAGGAAAGGCTCACTGCCTCACATCCCATTTCGCCGGACGTCTACGAGAGCTATTCGAAGGGCGAGTTTGCACTTAACAAGAGCGCTTCCAGAGCCGATTTCGAGGACAGTATTCCGTACTTCGAGCAGGCAATTCAAAAAGATCCCACGTTCGCGCCTGCGTATGTCGGCATTGCCAACGCATACAGCAATCTCGGCACGGTCTTCGTAGGCGGTGTGGCTGAGCAGACGCGTCCGAAAATGAAGAGCGCAGCGCAGAAAGCGTTGGAGCTCGACCCGAATTTGGCGGAAGCGCACGTACTGCTGGCAAACGCGCTGCAAGAGCAATGGTACTGGACCGAAGCCGAAGCCGAATACCGGCGCGCTCTGGAACTGAACCCCAACAGCGCTCCTGCTTACGAAGGACTAGGTTTGTGGCTCGCTTGCCACGGACGTGCGGACGAGGCTGTGGCATCGGCCGAGCGGGGCCGCGAACTCGACCCATTGGCGGTGTCTTACGAGGATTTCGGATGGACGCTATTTCAAACGCGCCACTACGACCAGGCCGCGGGCGAGTTGCGCGCCGCCCTCGCGGAAAGGCCAGACGACTTCGGCGCCCTGATGGATTTGGGTTTTGTACTGATCGCGAATGGTCGACCCAAGGACGCAATACCCGTTCTCGAGAGAGCCGTTTCTATGTCGCATCGCAGCGCTGGGCCGCTCGGGATCCTGGCGCGCGCGTACGCGCACGCCGGGCGCAGAGCTGATGCGCTGCAGATCGTCGCGGAATTGCAGAAAAGAAGAAGGGAAGGCTATGTTCCCGCAGGTGCATTAGTGAACGCTTATTTGGGCCTCGGCGACAACGACGAGGCATTCTTCTGGCTCGAACAAGCGTACAAGGAACAATCCAACATGCTGCAGTTCATCAAAGTTCATCCGTATTTCGATCCCATCCGCAGCGATCCACGATTTGCGGATCTGGTCCGTCGTGTCGGTCTCGATTGACGTTCTCTGGCTGGTCGCAACGAGACCGTCGATCGGGCACTTGTTTTGCTGATCGACTGGTGGCGTATCGCGCGAGATACCTTCAAGAAGCTGATCCTTCAGCCCTGTGAGAATTGCAGGGATTTACCGGCTAGGCGAGCGACCGGTTCCAATGTAGCGTATCCTACACAAACTAGGCGGTCAGCCTCAACGCTTCGGTCGCGGAAGAACGGGTTTTGGAGAATGGTGCATATATTAATCGCGGACGACCAAGGCATGGTCCGGAGCGCAATCGAACGATTGATCAACAAGTCCGGAGAAGACTGGGAAATCTGCGGCGCCGTCGATAACGGAGAGGCGGCCGTAGAGGTCGCTGCAAGTCTGAAGCCCGATTTGGTAATTCTGGATGTACGTATGCCAAAGCTAAATGGCATAAGCGCAGGCCGGGCGATTCGCGAAATCCTACCTGGGACGCCAGTTTTGATTTACACATGGCTCGACCCGGCGGCGGCCGAAGGCGCGGTACAGGATGCCGGCCTGCAAGGCGTCGTGCAGAAGTCCGATGGACGGGCAATTCTGCGGGCCATCCGCGACATTCTTGCCGGCAAAACCGCGTTTAGCGCTCAGATGTTGGCGGGCGAGCCGGCGCCACAGCCGATGTCGCGACCGAACACCTCGGACGACGGGCGACCACGGGAGGCTCTTTCAGGCCGCCAGACTCCGAAGCCGCGCCGCAAGCGTCCGTCGCGAAGGCCGCGA
>JBOGNC010000215.1:0-7853 GCA_050747045.1 Candidatus Acidiferrales bacterium
TTGGAAACCCTAAAGACGAATCCGGCGGACGCCGCCGCGCTCATGCGCTGGCGGTTCGGTATTCTCGTCAGCTATTCGCTAGTTCTGTCGGTGGTTTTGTACGGTTTTGTATTGCGCATGATAGGTGCCACCTTCGCCCGGGCCGCGCCATTTTATGCCGTAGGTTTGGCGCTCATGCTTATGTGGTGGTTGAAACGACCATAGAGCGATTTGATTGCGAATTGTCGTTTGATAATTAGGAGGTTAGTATGCCGCGCAAAATTTCCAGCAAAAGGCGGCCGCAGCGCAAGAAAGCTGCCCGACGCGGAGACAGCGACGCGCTTCCTTTGCGCCACGCTCTTGCCACGCTCGCTTACCGCGCAGCCAAGCCTCTGCGCGATGCGCCGTTCGACTTCAGCGGCTTCCGCCCGGCGCAAGGCTCGCGCTCGCCCGGCGAAATCCTGGCGCATCTTGGCGACCTGATGGATTGGGCGCTTTCGCTCGCGCGCGGCAAGGAAAAATGGCGCAACTCGAAACCGCAAGCTTGGAGCGAGGACGTCGCGCGGTTCTTCGACGCGCTCACCGCCGTGGACCAGCATCTCGCGTCCGGCGCGGCCCTGGGCGCACCCGCCGAAAAGCTCTTTCAAGGCGCAATTGCCGATTCCTTCACCCACGTCGGACAAATTTCGATGCTGCGCCGCTTGGCCGGTGCGCCCGTTCGCGGCGAAAATTACTACGTCGCGTTGATCGAGGTCGGCCGCACTGGTACGGATCAGAATGCTCCGGTGTTCGAATTCGGTTAATCTAGACTTATGAAGCGCGAGTACTGCGTCTTCGATACCTCGATCGGCTCCTGCGCACTCGCGTGGCGTGAGGCCGCTGAATCGCGCCAACCGGTGGTGCTATGGTTTCAGCTTCCGGAAGCCACGCCCGTGCTGACGGAGTCTCGCATTGCCGAAAAATCCGGTGCTTGCAAATCAGCCAACCCGCCAGAGCCGATTTCCGCGCTGATGGATAGAATTCGCAAACATCTCGCCGGCGAGTTGCAAGATTTCCGGGATGTTCCAGTGGAGCTGAGTGCCGCTTCCCCTTTTGCGCGGCGAGTGCTCGAAGCGACGCGCGAAATTCCGCCGGGCCGCACGTCAACCTACGGCGAACTGGCGCGCTCTGCTGGACGCCCGGACGCCGCCCGCGCCGTCGGCCTAATTATGGGCAGCAATCCGGTCCCGCTGATTATTCCATGCCATCGAGTGGTCGCCGCTGGCGGCAAATCGGGAGGATTTTCCGCGTACGGCGGCTGTTGGACAAAAGCCGAATTGCTGGCAATCGAGCGAGCGGGTTCGCCATTACTATTCCGCGGAACGGCAAGGCCGTAGCGTTGCAAGAATAAGCCAATTCAGAGGCACAACGTGCTGCGGTTCAATAAGCCCAGCGCATCAGCACCGCGCCCGTGGTATATCCCGCGCCTACGGCGATTAGCAGAACCAGATCGCCTTTCCGCAATCGTCCCTGTTCCACTGCGTCTCTAAGACCGAGCGGAATGGTAGCGGCCGTGGTGTTGCCGTAGCGATCGATATTTACCATTACCTTCGAATCGTCCACTCCGAGCCGCTCTTGCATCGCGCGAATGATGCGGAGATTCGCCTGGTGCGGCACGACCAACGCCAGATCGCGGCTCGAAAGGCCGTTGCGCTGCAGCATTTCGCAGGCCAGCTCGCTCATGCGCCGCACGGCGTACTTGAATACCTGTTGCCCTTCCTGGTGAACGTAGTGCATGCGCTTCTCGACGGTTTCCTGCGACGCTGGATGAAGCGAGCCGCCGCCGGGCATGTACAAATTGCAGCCGCCGGCGCCGTCTACATCGTTCATGAAATCGATGATCCCTTCTGAGCCGGAGGCGGCAGGCTCCACAAGGACCGCGCCGGCGCCGTCTCCGAACAATACGCACGTGGCGCGATCCTTGAAATCAAGAATCGAGGTCATCACATCGGTGCCGACCACCAACACCTTTTTATGCGTGCCGGCTCCGACGAATTGCGCGCCCACCGTGAGCCCGTAAACGAACCCCGAGCAGGCCCCAGAAAGATCGAAGCCCCAGGCGTTGCTGGCGCCCAAGCGATTCTGAATCAGGCAGGCCGTGGCCGGGAAAAACATATCTGGTGTTACCGTCGCAACCACGATCATTTCAATTTCGGCGGGATCGATGCCCTTCGACGCCAACAACTTCTTTGCCGCTTCCGTGCCCATGTGCGACGAAGCCACTCCCGGCGCGGCGAAATGGCGTTCGCGGATGCCGGTCCGCGTGCGGATCCACTCGTCGTTGGTATCCACAATTTTTTCCATGTCCGCATTCGTGACTACGCGCGGCGGCAGATATCCGGCCACTCCGGTAATCTTTGCGGCGATCCGCTGGCTCATTCAGCTCTCCGTCTGTCGCATGAACAATCGAACGATTCTATGCAATCCGCCGTAGAGGTTACAAGCAGAACAGGCGCAATTCGCGATGTCGTTGCGTTAGCGCACGAAAACGGCGTTCGCGGTTTTTGTCTGGAGCTTTCATCTAAGGCATCATGGAGTCATGGTGCGATCGGAACGAACTCCGTGGATCGTCGAACGCGCCCGTGCCGCTGGTTTCGATCTCTGCGGAGTAGCTTCGCTCGATGCGCGCGATTTCTCCGGGCCAAATGTTGGCGAAATCCCAGGTTTGGATCGATTCGGCGAACTTCGTAACTTGCCGGAATGGCTGGCGCGCGGCTATGCGGGCGAGATGAAATATCTCCACGATGCGCGCCGCTCCAATCCTTGCAGGGTGCTGTCAGGTGCGCGCAGCGTGATCGTCACCGCCATGAATTACCATTCCGCGCACCCGCTTTCAACGGAAACGCCTGCCGGCACGGCGAGCGGCGCACCGCGAGGCTGGATTTCGCGCTACGCCTGGGGCGACGACTACCACGACATTATGTTGCCAAAATTAAATGCGTTGATCGCGGAAATGCGCGCCGAATTCGCGGAGTCGTTCGACGCCCGCGCGTACGTCGATACCGGGCCGATCGTCGAACGCATTGCCGCCAAATACGCTGGCCTCGGCTGGCTGGCGAAAAATACCTGCCTGATCAACCAAAAGCTTGGCTCATGGCTCTTTCTCGGCGTGATCGTTACCACGCTTGATCTCGAACCGAGTCTCGCGCCAGATGAAGTGCCGCCCCCCGATCTGTGCGGCAGTTGCACCCGATGCCTCGACGCCTGCCCCACGCACGCATTCCCGCAACCTTACGTTCTCGACGCGCGCCGCTGCATTTCCTATCTCACTATCGAGCTGCGCAGCGCCATTCCCGAAGAGCTTCGCGCCTCAATGGGCAACGCCGCGATCGGCTGCGATATCTGCCAGGACGTTTGCCCGTGGAACCGCAAAGCGCCCGTCACCACACTCGCTGCGTTTCAACCGCGCTCAATTCCGGAGCAGTTGCCATCCCCTTCCGGCGAACCGGAATCAGGAGCGAACCGCACGGAGGGTGAGGCCCCGCACGGGACTTCCAAATCCTTGTGGGCGCCCAACCTAGAATTGCTCGCTTCTCTCTCGCAGCAGGAATTCAGCCAAATATTTCGACGCAGTGCCGTCAAGCGCGCCAAATGGCGCGGATTGGTGCGCAACGCCTGCGTCGCCCTGGGAAATTCCGCGATTTCGACCGGCGCGCCTGAATTTCCGCGCATCACGAACCTGCTTCAGCGCCTGGCCGCCTCCGATGATGCGCTAATTTCCGAACACGCTCGCTGGGCTCTAAACCGCCTTTCGTCCACGACGAACGTTAGTCGCGAAACACAAATTCGGTAACGAGTCTAAACCACTCCTCGGGGCGCGGTCGCCGCTTCTGGCACGACGCTTTTCCGCACGCAAGAGGCAAAATCTTAAAAACATCATGGACAGTCAATCGCCGTTTTTGCGATACTTTTGCGGATGAACAGCGGCCATCTTTCTTTGCACATGCGCTGCATCCCAACTCAGTTCAGGATTGGAACTCGATGAAGGCTACGCATCGGCTTGCTTTTTGTCTGCTCGCAGTTCTCGCCACTGGTTTTGGCGCCACGCGCCTCTCGTCCCGCGAAAAGGCCGCGCCTCCGCCACGGAAGACTCAAAAGTCCGCGCAGAAATCCGCTGCCGCCCCTGCGGCCAATCAGAGCCAGATCGACCGCGGAAAATACTTGGTCGAGAACGTCGGCATGTGCGAGGAATGCCACACGCCGCGTCTCGCCAACGGCGATCTCGACGAATCGCGCCGACTGCAAGGCGCGGCTATCTGGATTATGCCTGTTCACACGATGACCAACTGGGCCATGCGTGCGCCTGCGTTAGCCGGGTTGCCCGGATTCACTGACCCTGAAGCGGAGACCGTTCTCGAACAGGGCGTCGGGCCAAATGGCCTTCCAATTCAGCCGCCCATGCACATCTATCACATGGCTCCCGCGGACGCGCAGGCAATCGTTTCCTATCTTCGCTCCATGCCCAATACATACCCGCGCAATTAGTTCCAGTGGCCTGGCCCACGCCTCGCCTGACGCGCGGCCCGCGCCCTGATCGGACGTATAATCGCGTCCAGTGGAAGAGCGCGTGAAGGCGGCGGTTTCGTGGTTGCTCGGCTCGGAAACTCCGCCAGACGAGCGAACCGGCCGCGCACATTTGTGGGCCCGTTGGATTTTCCTGCGGGCGCTCGCGCTAATCTATCTCTCCGCGTTTTATTCCTTTTTCTTCCAGATTAAAGGCCTGATCGGTCCCACCGGCATACTTCCCGCTGGCGATTATCTGCGAGCCGTAGCCGCGCAACTCCATTCGGTACGGTATTGGTACGCGCCGACGCTATTGTGGCTAGGCTCGGGCGACCGAGCTCTGATGATCGTTTGCTGGGCCGGAATCATTGCCTCTCTTCTCGTTTTTCTTAACGTGTGGCCGCGCCTATCGCTGGCGGTGTGTTTCGTCTGCTTTCTTTCGTTCATTGCTGCCGCGCAGGATTTTGCCAGTTATCAATCGGACGGCATGTTGCTCGCCTCCGGCTTTCTGTCTATTTTTCTCGCACCTCCTGAAATCAGGCCCGGTCTCGGAAGCGCCAACCCGCCTTCGCGCCTCAACCAGTTCTTGCTCCTGTGGGTTTGGTTTCGCATCTACTTCGAATCTGGCGTGGTAAAAATTCTCAGCGGCGATCGATCCTGGCGCAATTTCACCGCCATGGACGATTACTACCAGAATTCGCCGCTGCCCACCTGGATCGGATGGTACGTGCAGCATTTGCCGCATTGGTTCCACGCCGGAACCGTGGGACTCACTTTCGCAGTCGAACTGGTGCTCTGCTGGGCGATCTTCTTGCCGCGGCGTTTTCGTATCGCGTGCTTCTGCATCGTTACGCCGTTTCAAATCGCCATCATCCTCACCGGCAACTATGCGTTTCTCAACTACATCGTCTTATCTCTTGGATTCCTGCTGCTCGATGATAAGTTCACCGAGTGGGTGATCCCGCAGCGCGTTCGCCAACTCATCGACCGCCCGCGCGCGATAGAAACCGTCCTTCACAGCGAGCCTGCAAACGTTCCGCCGCAAACGTCTGCCTCTATCTCTGTGAAACCCTTCGGTCTGCTCGGCATGGCCGTTGCGGGCTTCTGCTTCCTTTGGATCTTCTATGCGACCAGCGCAAAGCTGATCTGGATGTTCATGCCACGCGCGCCGTTGCCGACGCAACCCGTGCAATTGCTCGAACCATTCCGCATCGCCAACGAATACGGCCTTTTCGCCGTCATGACCCAAGCCCGCTACGAAATCGAGTTTCAGGGCTCCCGCGACGGCCAAACCTGGACCGCCTATCCATTTCGCTACAAACCGCAAAACCCCGCCCAAGCTCCCGGCATCTCCGCCCCGTATCAGCCTCGCTTCGAATGGAACTTGTGGTTCGCTTCGCTCGGCTCCTGGCCGCAATATCGTTTCGTCGTCTGGACGGAGGAGCGCCTCCTATCGAACGATCACGACGTGCTTCAACTCTTCGCCAAGAATCCTTTCGGTGCCAATCCCCCCAGGGAAGTGCGCGCCGTAGTCTATCAATACTGGTTCACCAGCATGGAAACCAGGCGCCAAACGGGAATGTGGTGGAAGCGCAAACTTCTGGGCGTGTACGCCCCGCCTCTCGAACGCGAGCCAGACGGGAAAATCGTCCTAATGAACGTTCGGACCGTGGCACCCATGTCGCCCTGATCGCGGGTGCCGTCGAGCAAAAGCAGCTTTTGCCACGCGCCACCAATTCCGATAGCCTGTTCGCGATGCTTGCGATAAATACTCCGGTCCGGGCGCCGCATCGTGTCCCGGTCACGCACACATAACTTACTGATGAAACGCAAATACGGCAGCTACGAGCAACCACAGCGCGAAGAAGAAGTCACTCGCGACGAAGTAGTCGCGCATCTCGCCAAGCTCTCCCAACCCGCCAGCATTCGCCAGATCGCTCACGGCATGGGTCTGCGTCATGGCGGACGCCGCTATCTCCCGCGCGTCATCGACAAACTGCTGCGCTCCGGCGAAATCGACGAAATTCACGGCGGCCGATATCGCCTCACCGGACGCAAGCAACAGCCCGTGCACTCCGCGCAACAGCAGCGGGCAGATCGGCCACCGAAAAGCACCAGAGAGCCTCACTCCTCATCCCATCCAGCGGCCCAGGAAAGCACCACGGAAGAAAATCTCGCGCCGCAAAATGCCGCGCGCAGTTCATCCGCTCCGGTTCGCAGTCGCGATTCTAATCTCGTATCCGGCCGCATCGTCGCGCATCGCGACGGATACGGCTTCCTCGTCGCCGACCAACCCATGCAAGGTGTCGAAGGCGACCTCTTCATCGGCCGCGACGGTCTTGACGACGCGATGCATGGCGACCGCGTCCTCGCGCGCATTATTCGCCGCCGCCCAGACGGCCGCGCCGAAGGCCGCGTCGTTCGCATCGTCCAGCGCGAAAATCCCTCCGTCGTGGGGCTTTTTCGATACGGCCCCCACGGCAATTCCGTTCTGCCGTACGACGCGCGCATCACCCACGAAATCACGATCCCGCCCGGCTACGAGATCACTCCTGAGCTGCAGCAGAAGCTCGGCGTTACGCCCCAGCGCGGGCCCGCGTCCGTGCGCCGAATGCGCGTGCCTGAGCTCGATGGCGCCGTGGTCAATGTCGAGATAACTCGCTTTCCAAAAGGAGGCATCGCACCGAGCGGCCGCGTGATCGAAATTCTAGGCCGTCCCGGCGACATTGGCGTCGACGTCGAGATCATCATTCGCAAGCATCATCTGCCGCACCTCTTCCCGCCCGAAGTCCTGGCCGAAGCGCATGTCACTCCGCAGCAAGTCGACGAATCATCGCGCCTGGGCCGCCGCGATTTTCGCGATCTCCCTATCGTCACCATCGACGGCGAAACCGCGCGCGATTTCGACGATGCTGTCTACGTTCGCCCGCTGCCCGGCGGCCATTTCGAGCTGCAAGTACACATCGCGGACGTTGCGCATTATATTCGCCGCGCCTCGCCCCTCGACCAGGAAGCGCGACTGCGCGGTACCTCCGTCTATTTCCCCAATCGCGCCGTGCCCATGCTTCCAGAGGAACTCTCCAACGGAATCTGCTCGCTGAATCCTCATGTTGATCGGCTGGTGATGAGCGTCATCATGGAAATCGACCGCGACGGCAAAACCGTCCATGCCGATTTCACCCCCGGCGTGATCCGCTCCGCCGAACGCATGACCTACACCAACGTCAACAAGGTTCTCGAAGCCGATTCCGAAATGTCCGCGCGATACGCAACTCTCGCCGAAGATTTCCGGCGCATGAAGGAACTCGCCCTGATTCTCAATCGCCGCCGCC
>JBOGNC010000216.1:0-7763 GCA_050747045.1 Candidatus Acidiferrales bacterium
AGACTTCAAGGAATAGGGTCAAAGAAACTCGGTCTGTACGGCGCGGCTGGAGCGACGTCATCGGGCCTCCCGGAACCGTGGACTTCTTGCTGCACGCAAGATAGCATACCGCGTGGCCTGATTGTTCTACGGGGAACGTCAAAGTGCCGTCGAGTTGCGTGCACCTCCGACTACGCAAAGTAACCTAAATCATTGAAACTGCGTCACATTACAAAGTTTGTAGGAGACATTGGATGACTATTGCGTTCGCGCACTTTTGGCGCGGTTTCGCCATCGGTATTTTTACCTTGGTTTTACTCATTTTATGTTCCGCTGGCCTCGCTCCGCCCGCAAGCGCTCAAAGTGTCCAAGTCTCCGGAACTGTGCAGGACCAATCGGGCGCTCCCGTTGCCGGCGCCCAAGTTCAACTCCATACCAGTTCGTTTACTGCCACCGTCACCACAGGGGCCGACGGCAACTTTGGTTTCGATAGCGTTCCCGCGGTTACTGGCGCTCTGATCATCACCGCGAAGAATTTCCAGCAGTTGAAGCGCGCCTGGACCAGCGCAGCCGGTAAGCCCGTGCGTGTGGATGTCGTTCTTCAGTTGCTTTCTCTTTCTCAAAGCGTGATGGTCACGGCCAACCGCACCGCGACCCCTCTGGGCGAAACTCCGGCCAGCGATGTCAAGATGAGCGAATCGGATCTGCAGTCGATCCCCGCGCTAACGCTGGATGATAAGTTGCACCAGATTCCCGGTTTCAGTCTCTTTCGACGCTCTAGCAGCCGAACCGCCAATCCGACCACCATGGGCGTCTCCTTAAGAGGTCTTGGCGCCAGCGGATCCAGCCGCGGTCTGGTGCTTGAAGATGGAATTCCGCTCAATGACCCCTTCGGCTCGTGGGTTTACTGGGATCGCGTTCCGGCGGCGGCGGTCCAGAGTGTTGAGATTGCACAGGAAGGCGCGTCCAGCTTGTATGGCAGCGAAGCGATGGGGGGCGTCGTTCAGTTCTTTACCCGTCAGTTGCAACCAGATGGTCTGACCGTTGATGCGTCCTACGGAAACCAAAACACGCAGGACCTTTCGCTCTCAGCGGGCGGCCAGCTCGGAAAGTGGTATTCGACTGTATCCGGCGAAGCCTTTCATTCCGACGGCTACTTCCTGAATCCGTCGCAATTCCGCGGCGTCGTCAACACGAGAGCGGCTACTCAGCACGGCGACACGGACCTTGCCATCGGTCGCAAGATTGGGACGAACAGCGACATTTTCGCGCGCGGCTGGTATTTCGATGATTCTCGGAACAATGGCACCATCGGCCAGCGCAACGATATTCGCCTCGGAGAAGGCGCGCTCGGCGCGGATCTGGACCTTGGATCGGTCGGCACTCTTGCGGTTCGCTTCTATGGTGAAGGAGAGACCTACTTTCAGAATTTTTACTCCGTTCTGCCCGATCAAAGCTCGCAGTACCTAACTGACTCCCAGACCGTCCCGGCGCAGGGCGTGGGAGGGTCCGCAGTCTTGCGGCGCAATGTGGGCCAACACCAAACTCTCGTTGCCGGGCTAGATATGCACGAAGAGATCGGCCATAGCCACGAAATCATCACCGGTTCAACGGGGAGCGTCATTCGCCAGACCTCCGCAGGCGGTCGCCAGCGTACCGTTGGCGTTTTCGGCGAGGATCTGATCCAAATTTCTCCCGGCTGGCTGCTGGGTCTCAGCGGCCGTTACGATCGTTGGCTCAATTTCGACGCCTCTTATCTCTGCACGCCTGGTGTAGGAGCCTGTCCCCCCAATCAGTCGTTCGCCACTAGCGGATACGATGTCTTCAACCCGCGCGCCACGCTGCTGCACCAATTCAATTCCCACATTTCTTGGTCCGCTTCGGTCTACCGCGCGTTTCGCGCCCCCACATTGAATGAGCTGTATCGCGGCTTCCGCGTAGGCCCCGTCACCACGAACCCGAATTTCGCTCTCACGGCCGAGCGCCTCACCGGCGGCGAATCGGGGATCGACGTAACCGGCTTCCAGCGCCGCTTCGAAGTGCGCGCGGTCTATTTCTACAATCAAATCATCAATCCCATCGCCAACGTGCCCATCAACTCGACCACGAACCAGCGCGAAAATCTCGGCCGCATCAGCGCCCCGGGCTTCGAAATCAATGGGGTCAGCCGCATCACTGATCGCTTCCAATTGTCTGTGGGCTATCAATACGTGGATTCGAAGGTCGTGGACGCGCCCGGCCAGCCGGACCTCCTGGGCACTTGGGTTGACGAAGTCCCCCATGACACTTTCACATTCGAGGCGCGCTATGACAATCCGTCTCTATTCTCCGCTACGTTCGATGGACGCGTCATCGGCCAGCAACTCGATACCAGCGGGGTCTACCTCGGCAATTACTTCGTTCTCGATGCGGCCATTTCCCGCCAGATCCGATACGGCGTTCAGGCCTACGCCGCCGTTGAAAACTTCACCAACGAGCAGTACTACATCAATCCCGTCTCTCCCCCGCAAATCGGCACGCCAATTGCCGCGCGCATAGGCATTCGTTATAACTTTTCCAGGCGCTAGCGCCGAACGAATGCGGGTCGCCAATTCGCGCAGTCTAGTAGCGATCGGATCCAAAGCTTCTATTCGGGCTTGATGTGAAAAATCCGCTCGGCGTTTCCGTGATAGAGCTTCTCTCGCTCCGCTTCGGTCATTGGCGCCGTATCCATGAACTTTACTGCGGGAGTGGTTGGCTGATACGGATAGTCGATGGCCCAGAGCACGTTGTCCACTCCCAACGCCTTGATCGAATAGTCGAGCGCCAGATGCGATTCCTGCCCGCTGGTGGTGATCACGAAATTGCGCTTGAAGTATTCGCTGGGAGCAAGTTTGAGCTTGGGAGCCGATCCGCGATTCTGGGCGTTCTTGTTCATGAAATCGAGGCGCCAAAACCAGAAATGCACGCCTTCACCCATGTGCCCAATGCAAATCTTTAGCTTAGGGAAACGGTCGAAGAGCCCACTCACGATCATACGCACGGCGTGCGTGGAAACCTCGATTCCGTATCCCCATTGGGCGCTATCAAGCCCGTAGTCACGGAAGGGAGCGGCCAAGCCGTCCGAGGCCCCCCTCGGGTGGATGTAAATACATGCATCCAGCGCCTCTGCCGCCTCCAGAAATGGAAAATATTTCGGATCGTCGAGATATTCGTTATTGGTATGAGAATTCAGGATGAATCCGTTGAGCTTCAGCTTGTTGATGGCGCGTTCCATTTCTTTTGCAGCGCGTTTCGGCGACTGTGGCGCAAATGTCGCTAGCCCCGCGAATCGCGTCTGATGCCGCTTGATCACCTCGGCCAGCTGGTCGTTCGCGAGCGCTGCTAACTCGGTGGCCGTGTCGGCGTCGAACATTTGCACGCCAGGAGCGGTGAGGGAAAGCAGATGCATCGAGACGCCGTTTTCGTCCATATCGTGCAGGCGTTCTTTTTCCAAATCGATAAGTCGAGGTAACAAGGAGCCCATCATGGTCTTGTCGTCTTTCGGCGCATCGTAGATGCGCTTAACCAGGATCATGTCCGAGCTCTGACTCGGAGAGCGCGCCACGCCCTTTAGCGCCGCCGCCACTTCAGGAGTCGAAAAAGCTTCTTCAGTCGCAATGCGCCGCATCTTTTTTTGAACAGCCATTATTTTCTCCTCCGCATGTTTGCTGGACGATTCCGCGCCAGCCACCAGGCTAATTGGCTGGAAAGTTTGCGCAGACTCGATTCGCGTGGGACAACTGGAAGCCACCCCCATTGCCCACCCCATCGTGCAGGAGCACGGTGGGGGCCCCGCTTGCGAAGCATTGCTTATATCTCCGCGCGGATTCCGCCGCAAGCAGTTTGCGTGGGGGAGGAGCAGGGCGCGAATCGAGAGATGTGCGTCGCGATTCGCGAGCGACGAAGATTTCGCGCGGATGAAGAGGAGCGAACGGGAATTCAGGTTCGGAGCTGCAACGAGACTGTAGCGATCTGGGGTGGAGATCATCTTTTGTTTGCAACGACTTACGACGCATTCTACTCGACAGTGTACCGATCTGACGGCGAAGCGCAGAGGCGAATACTTCGCGCGGAGGGGGCGGTAGCGCGCCCCAGCGGCGGGGCTTATGCCGAAGGTAAGCCTCCGAGCACCTAAACTGCAGGACCGTGCAACAAGCGGCCTTGTCGCGGGGTTGAAACCACGCCGTTGCACCCGATCCACTTGCCGCTCCGGGGCGCGTGGCGCGAAACCATTGGGCACGCGCGACAGGTGACGAGGCGAGGCGCAATTGTCCCTGCGGCTGGAAGCCGCCGTTTCGGCGACGAATTTTTCGTCAGCGCACATGACTACAGATCGACGATAGCAAAGGTGAGCGGAATCGCCTACTGGCCAGGAGTACAGGCCAAGGTACAGGCCACTCAAACCTGTACCAGCGCGGAAAAGAGAGCGGGACGGTGTCATCGGCGGGGTGCACCGTTGCACCCCAAACGGTGCCGCGCGAGGCAAAAGACCGCAAATACAGGCTGAAAAACCGCTTGACGCGTTCTCGGAAACGCGTCGCAGGGGCCGCCCTGGCGTGGGGGCATCGGAGGTCGTTCTGCGGGCCGACAATTACCGCCGGATGTTTTGGGACGTCCGCTTAGATAAAAAGAGAAAAGAATACGTCCCAGATAAGCCGAGCGATTGGGCAATGCAATTACTTGCTTCTAAGACTGTTGAAGATGTGGAGCGGGCATTTCAAACGCGGCCACTATCAATTCAAAATCAATTTAGGCCGTTATTTCCGCTGATCCTACAAGTGCTACGCGAGCGTACATTTCCGAAGAAAGTGGAAACTCAGCTCGCTTTTCTGGCGGATTCAATTGCAGCAAGAGGAGATGTAGCTCCGCGAACATCGCGGGACATTTGCGAAAAAGAACGCGCGAAACAACACCGCAAATCGCGGCACAGAATTCTTCGCCACGAGTATTACGTCGAGTGCTCTTGCGGTTACAAGGGTCCGGCTCGCGACAGCGCTTGCCGAAAATGCGGCGCGGAGATTGGTCTAACTCTCGAAGGTTTGATCGGACCGGGGCTGTTCTGAGCCCTTCGCTGGGTTTCGTTACATAACGTACGTAACGTTACAGGACTCCGGCGGAGCTAGGTAGGAGCGGTCGGCTTCACCGCTTGCCAACTCTCCGGCCGAGTCGTCGCTATCTGCTGATAGCGCGTGCGAAAATCACATCCTATAATCAGCGTCGCTCGGCTCTTCTTTCCGAGCCTTGGTCGTCGAACAACTGCCAAGTTTACTCGGAGAGAGGACCCGGCAACGTTATCTAATCAGCCGCGCACGCCCGATGGTCGTTAGATTGAACGTTACTTGAAATCCGGCGAAAATCAGCGCTTCGCAAATCCCTCTTTCCCTGACGCGTTCTGCCTCGTGTAGACAATGCCTCTGCCGATGCAGACAATTGGGGCGATTGAACCGAATACGAGACCCAAAAGCATTAGCTCTAAGTTAGTGATCACGCTCACGGGCCGAAAAATCACGAAGAAGAATCCGGTCGCAAGAACCATCCAGCACGCACCGAGCGCGATTCGAGCAAACAATCGGAACTTGGCGTTCGATCCTGTAGCCACAGCGATTGATAAGCCAACAATCGCGCCATATCCCAGAACCTCCACAAGCCCCAAGGAACCGACAACCGAATTTGCGTCATTTGCTAACGCAAAACTCACCGCTACGCATAGGACTGCCCAGAAAACATATCTCAAGTCACACCTCACTTGTAGAGAGGCTGCCAGCTATTGGAATTCAAGTTGCCGCCCTTTGGGATCAGCTGATACTGATTATTGTAAGGGTCGATGATGACGTCCGGGTCCTTAGGGTTGTTATCGGTTGCGGCGACATATTGGTGAAAGAAGGGCGTTAGACGCCACAGTTCGCTAAGATTCCAGTTATCCTGGAGTTTCGGAATCAGTGGTATCTCTTGGCCGACCACGAATTCAGACTGCTGCCCGCAGCCGAGGTACGGGATCTTAAAGGGAAGGCCCGAGTCAGGCTGCAAAGCTAGGCCGTCGTAAACGTACGTGGCTGTGGCAATCGCGTTGTTGGCGAAACCTGGCGCGTTGAATCGCAGCCCGACCGCGGTCATCAATCCGACTGCGCTGCTGGCCGTCGAAACTATTGTGCCGACGTCCTGCTGGGTGTTGCCACTCGGATCGATCGCATTGAGAACGGAATTTCCCACATACACGTAGAAATCGTGCTCTGCATCGAACTGGAACTTGTCTTCGGACAAGAAGCTTCCAACCGTTGGATCATAGTATCTGGCGCGGTAGTAGTAGAGCCCGGTTTCCGAATCGAAGTGGCGGCTCGTGTAGCGGAACGGGTTGGCGACATTGCCGGTCGAGTTTATGGTGTCTCCGAAAGAGCTATACGTGTAAGTCTGCGCTAGCTGGCCAGCGCCGTTGCTTATCGATGTGACCGAACCCAACCCATCTTGCTGGTAAAAATACGCTCCGCTCGAATTGGACTCCGCCAGCGGCTCGTCGATGCTTTGGCCCTGAGCGAATTTCGCGACAACGCTTCCGTTTTGGTCTGTTGTCTCTACTTCGTTGTCGCCGTTGTATAAATAATCTGTAGTTGTCGTGGTCCCGTTCTGCGTAACCGCTTTCTGAATTCGTCGCCCAAACGGATCGTACTTGAAGGTTGCGGTCCCACCAGAGCCGGGAAGCGTCACGCTCGCCAGACGGCTCTCGAAATCCCATGTGTAATTCGTCGTGCCACTGGAGGTTGTTTTCGAAGTCGTGTCGCCGTTGTCGTCGTAGGTGTAGCTTGCGTTCGAATTCGACGTAAGTTCGTTTGACGAATTGACTGTGTACGACGGTACGCTGAGAGAACTCTGGCGGTTGCCCACTGGATCGTAGCCGTATGTTTCCTTGGTATCGCTTCCTTGTGTCACTTGGGTCAACTCGTAAATCTTGTCGTACGTGTAATTCGACGTTATTCCCGTCAAATCGTCCGTTTTTGCCGTCCGGTTCCCCGCAGCATCCAACGCATATGAGGCCCCGTCAATGGTACTTCCGCCCGCCTGATGCAACACGCTCAGCAACCGCGAGAGAGAATCGTAGGTGTAGTTGGTAGTGATTCCGTTTGGCCGCGTCATCTGCGTGCGGCGGCTGAGCGAGTCGTAGGAGAGACCGAATGATCCCGCCCAGGAGTTCGCAAGCGTGGTTAGGCGATTTAGCGTGTCGTAGCTGTAGGTGTTGGTGCTGCCATCCGGCGCAGTGTAGCCCGCACGGTTCGAATCAGCGTCGTAGCTGTAGGAATTCGTGAACGGAATATTTGGCATGAATGAATACGTGGTCGTCGTGCCGATTATCCGCCCCATGTTGTCGTAGGCGAAGGCGTACGTGCCCGTCGGATCGTTCACCTGCGAAATCTTGCCGACCAGGTCGTAGGTATACTCGGCGCTTGTGGAATCCGGGTAATTTTTCTGCGTCAGCCGGTTGAGCGCGTCGTAGATGAACGTCTTGCTGCAGCAGTTGCAGATCCCGGGCTACGGGGCGGGCGACGGTTTGTGAAGCTTGGCTTGGTGCTCGTAGGGCACGGCTTCCAGGCGCATGATGGCGGCTAAGCCGAACACGATAAGGACTAAAGCCAAGGCATACGCTGCCGCGGCGGCGATGTGCGAGAGCAGAAGCGCCAGCGTGCCGGAGCAAAGAGCGAGTCCGTAAAGCGCCACGACTGCGCCGCGATGCCCAAGACCGAGATTCGAGAGACGGTGAGCGGTGTGATCTT
>JBOGNC010000217.1:0-7756 GCA_050747045.1 Candidatus Acidiferrales bacterium
GCGCAACAGCGGAGCACACTGGGGACGCCGGCTCCTCCGTGCCTGCCACGCGCGAACTGGTGGAAATCTGCGATGCCACGGGAGGCTGCGGAGCGATCCATGTGGAACGCGTGCCGCGCGAGCGGCTGCACTTTTACGGGATCATCGACGCGGAGCAGGTGAAAGCTCCGGGCGGAGCGAAAGAGTCCACCTGGCATGAACGGTTACTGCAGGTAAAAAACTTGGTGGAAAAGCCGAGCGCCGATAAAGCGCCGTCGGACTTGGGAATCACCGGCCGATACGTGCTGCCGCCGGAGATTTTCGATTATTTGGCGGAGACTAAGCCCGGCTCTGGAGGCGAAATTCAGTTGACGGATGGACTTTGCCGGCTGGCCTCCGAGGGCAAGCTCTATGCCACCGTGTTTCAGGGTCGCACGCACGACGCAGGCGACAAGCTCGGATTTTTGCAGGCAACCGTGGAAATCGGTTTGCAGGATCCGAAGCTTGGGAAGGACTTTCGCGAATATTTGCGGAAACTGAAGCTGTAGCGGGACGTCGGGAATACGGAACCTATCCTCCGCCACTATCGGGCCCCTCGGGACGGCAGTTTATTGTCGCGGGACTGGGTTTAAGTCCGCCCGGCGCGAATTTCGCCGAAAACGGCCATCTTAGCTTTCATTGGAGGGTCAGGGCGCTGCGTAGGAAGGGCGTGTGAAACTTCACAAAGGCTTCAGAGCGATTGAAATCCGTTTCGCGAGCTTGTGACCCAAGGGCCACCGGGCGGTCCCTCAGAAGCGAATCCGGCGTACACAGATGGGGAATTACTTCTTTTTCTTGGGCGTGGCGCTCTCCGATTTCGATGGGACGGACTTGGATTCCGCCGGCTTTTCGGACGATTTCTCGGAGGACTTTTCCGAAGCGCCATCCCCGGATTTCTCGTTCGAGGAGCCGCCCGATTTTTTCCCGGCGTAATCGGTTACATACCAGCCTGTGCCCTTGAACTGGATGGCGGGCGCGCCCATTTGGCGCTCGGCCTTGGCGCCGCACTTCGGGCATTTCTTCGTTTCCGGCGCGTCGAAGCTCTCGATTTTCTCGAAACGATGGCCGCACTTCACGCACTTATATTCGTACAGCGGCAACGGGAAGCTCCTCTAGAACCGAAAATCTGCATCGCCCCAACCATCAATCATAACACGGCTCGCAAAGGGTGAGCGTCAGGCGGCAGGGACGCGGCGAAGCACGGGGATGCGCGCTTCACGCAGAACGTGCTCGACCACGTTTTCGCGCAGCCGGGAAGCGTCGTAATCGAAATGCAGGTGATTGGTCTTTTCGTCGAAGCGGAATTTCTGGAGGCCGTAAGTATTCGCAAAGCGTCCCAGCGCGCGATACTGCTCAGGCTTCAGCTTCTCCTGAAGCTCGTAGGTGATAGTCATGAAGGTCATGCCGGCAATTATAGCAAAAGCCGCAACAAGGAAGGTGGATGCCCGAGCGAGCTTTGCCGCGGCTATAAGTGGAGGCGGCGCAGGCGCAGCGCGTTGGTGATTACGGAGACGGAGCTGAATGTCATAGCGGCGCTGGCGATAATTGGACTCAGCAGCAAGCCAAAGAACGGATATAAAACGCCCGCCGCGAGCGGCACGCCGACGGAATTGTAGACAAAGGCGAAAAAGAGGTTCTGGCGGATATTGCGCATGGTGGCGCGGCTGAGCGCGCGCGCGCGCACGATGCCACGCAGATCGCCCTGCAGCAGCGTGATTCCGGCGCTTTCGATGGCCACATCGGTGCCGGTGCCCATGGCGATGCCAACGTTTGCTTGCGCGAGAGCTGGGGCGTCGTTCACGCCGTCGCCTGCCATGGCAACGATGTGACGGTCCGACTGCAAGCGTTTAATGATGGCGCCCTTTTGATCGGGCAGGACGCCCGCGTTCACTTCGTCGATGCCCAGCCTTCGCGCAACAGATTCGGCAGCTGCGCGGCTGTCGCCGGTAATCATGACGATGCGGATTTTTTGTTGGTGCAGATCCTTGATGGCGCCGGGCGTGGTCGATTTGATTGGATCGGAGACGCCGATGATCCCGGCGAGCTTACCATCGGAAACGACGAACACGACGGTTTGGCCTTCGGACTCGAGAGCTTCGGCGCGCGAATCAAGATTGCCTACATCGATTTTGCATTCAGCGAGCAGGGCGCGATTACCGAGCGCGACTGGGCGGCCATCGACGATTCCCGTGATGCCCTTTCCAGTGTGCGAGCTGAAGTTTTTGGTTTCGGCGGCGGGAATCTTGCGCTCCTCGGCTTCGGCGAGGATGGCAGCCGCGAGCGGGTGTTCGCTGGCGCGTTCTAGGGCGGCGGCGATTAAAAGCACCTGAGTTTCGTTGCCGCCGGGCGCGGCGACGATCGACGTGACGCGCGGACGGCCTTCTGTGAGCGTGCCGGTCTTATCGACGACGAGGGTATCGACTTTGCCGAGCATTTCGAGCGCTTCGGCGTTTTTCACCAGCACGCCCGCGAGCGCGCCGCGTCCGGTACCAACCATGATTGCCATCGGAGTGGCCAATCCGAGCGCACAAGGGCAGGCGATGATCAGGACCGCGACGGCATTCAGCAGCGCGTGAGCCATGCGCGGCGAAGGTCCGACGAGCGACCAGACGATGAACGTCATCACCGAGCAGAGCACGACTGCGGGAACGAAATACGAGGCGACTTTGTCAGCAAGTTTCTGCACCGGCGCGCGGCTGCGCTGTGCTTCGCCAACCATGCGCACGATTTGAGCGAGCAGCGTCTCGCTACCAACGCGCTCGGCGCGCATTACGAAGCTGCCTGTGCCGTTCACTGTGCCGCCGGTAACCCGGCTCCCGCCCGATTTTTCCGCTGGAATTGGCTCGCCGGTCACGAGCGATTCATCAACCGAGCTGAAGCCCTCGGTGACCGTGCCGTCCACCGGGACACGTTCTCCGGGGCGAACGCGAAGGAGATCACCTGGCGTGATGTGTTCGACGGGGACGTCCAGTTCCGTTCCGTCCGCGCGGACTAGCCGGGCGGTTTTCGGCGTGAGTTTCAACAACGAACGAATCGCAGTGGAAGTGCGGCTGCGGGCACGCAGTTCCAGCACCTGGCCAAGCAAAACGAGCGTCGTGATCGCCGCCGCCGCTTCGAAATAGACAGGCACTTCGCCGCCAGCCAGGCGGAAGCTGGCGGGAAATGCGCCGGGGAAGAAAATCGCGGCCACGCTGTAGAGATACGCCGCGCCAGTGCCCAGCGCGATGAGAGAAAACATGTTGAGGCTGCGATTCACCACCGAAGCCCAGCCGCGCTGAAAGAACGGCCAGCCGCCCCACAGCACAACCGGTGTGGCGAGCACGAGCTGAATCCAGCCGATGGCGCGGGCGGAAAGAAATTTCGCGAAGGCGGAAGCCGGAGCCATACCGAGGACGAGTACCGGGATCGTGAGCGCTACGCTGATCCAGAAGCGGTGCGACATCAGCTTGAGCTCGGGATTTTCTTCTTCGATGGTTACGGTGCGGGGTTCAAGAGCCATGCCGCAGATAGGGCACGCGCCGGGTTCGGAGCGGACGATTTCCGGATGCATCGGGCAGGTGTATTCAATGCGGGTTGCGGGCGCTGGCGGCATTTCTCGTTCGAGCGCCATGCCGCATTTCGGGCAGGGGCCGGGCTTGTTCGCGCGAACCTCGGGATCCATGGGGCAGACGTATGCCGACGTTTTGACGGCCGCCGAGGGCTGCGTGGTCAAACCATGCGCCCCATGCGCGGAATGATCCGTATCCGCCGACGCGGCCGGCTTTGCTGCACCCAGTTGCATCAAGCTTCCGCCGTCGCGAGCCGGAGCTTTTGCTCCACCCAACTGCACCAGCGGCGCGTGGGCCTGCTCCGCCGGCGGCTTTGGCCGCAAATACTTTTGCGGATCGGCGCGGAATTTCGCGACGCAACCAGCGCAGCAAAAGTAATAAGTTATGCCGGCGTGCTCAGCCGTGTGCGCGGTCCGCGCGGGATCGACGGTCATCCCGCATACAGGGTCGCGCTCTTTTGCCGTGACGTTTTCTTCGTTCATTGCGGACATTGCTGGTGCATCCGATTTCGCACGCGACATATCACGGCCGCGCCGATGCTACTTCACGCGCAGCAGGGAATCGAGGTAAGCCATCATCGCGGGACTGGTCCAGTCCTGGGGGCCGATGATCTTGCTGTCGATCTTGCCGTCGCGATTGATCACGTAGGTTTCCGGGTACATGGTGGTGCCGTAAGAAAGCGGAATTTGCTTGGATGGATCGCGATAGGTGGGGAAATCGACGTTGTAAGTCTTCAGATACTGATCGTACGCGGCTGGATCGTCATCCACGCTGATGCCGAGAACGGTACCGCCGAGAGGCGCGATCTTGTTCTGCAGGGCGTCGAGAGACGCCGCTTCCTCGACGCATGGCTGGCACCACGAAGCCCAGAAATTCAACAGCACCACTTTGCCGCGCAAGTCGGATAGCTGCGCAGGCTTGCCGTCAATCGTGAGATCAAAGTTTTTTGCGGGCTGTCCGTGCAAGCTCGGCGTGCCATTGCGGTAGCTCGGATGAACGAATATCACGACCAGCGCTGCGATGAAGGTTAGAGCGACTCCCGTTTTCAGTGTTCTTTTCAATCGGCCACCAGGCACCTATAATAACTATAATAGATAGACTGCGGAGTTGAAGCAGTCTAGTTTAGCTCCCTTGCGGACAGGATTCAAAAAACCTTGGTATCCGCCATCATTCCTGCGAGAAACGAAGAAGAGTCGATCGCGCGCGCCGTGGAGTCCGTGGCTGCGCAGGCGGAAGTCGGCGAAGTGATTGTGGTCAACGACCAATCGACCGACCGCACCGGCGAAATCCTGCGGGAATTAGCGGCGCGCATCCCGAAATTGAAGGTGCTTGCGGCTGGCGATTTGCCGCCTGGCTGGATGGGCAAGAATCACGCCGTCGCGATCGGGGCAGCGGCCGCCCAAGGCGATTGGCTGCTTTTCACGGACGCCGATACCTACCATCATCTCGGTTCCACGCGACGCGCGCTGGCGGACGCGGTGGACCATTCGGTGGTGCTGGTGTCGTACTCGCCGGAGCAGGAGATGGAGTCGTTCTGGGAACGCGCGGCGATTCCTTTCGTTTTTGGGCGGCTGGCGGCGCGGTTTTCTTTCGCGCAAGTCAACGACCCGCGGCGTTCCGAAGCGGCGGCGAACGGACAATTTCTGTTGATTTTACGCGACGCGTACGAAGCAGTGGGCGGGCACGCGGCGATAGCGGGCGAAGTTCTCGAAGACGTGGCGCTGGCGCGGCGAGTGAAATCGCAGGGCTACGGAATTTACTTCACGGCGCCGATCGGCATTGTGCGCACGCGGATGTACCGTTCTTTCGGCGCCCTCTGGCAGGGCTGGACGAAGAATTTGTATCTTCTGGCGGGCGGGAATGCAAAAAGCGTGCTGCTGGAGCTGGCAGAAATTCTGCCCTGGTTCGACGTTGCGGCGATGCTTGCGATCTGGCTGTATCTGGATGAGCGTACGTCGGTTTCCGGATGGCTGCTGCCGCTGCTTTTGCTGGTGCCGCTCGTGCGGGTGCATCTCCAATACGGAATGCGGCTCTACCGGAATCTTTATCCCCTTTCGTACGTCCAATATTACCTGCCAGGAATCACATTTTATTCGGCGGCGCTGATTGCCTCTTGGTGGAAGAATACGCGAGGCGCGGTGGTGTGGAAGGAAAGGACGTACCCGGCGAAAACTTCATGATCCGAGTGACGCGCAAAGTCGAGTTTTCCGCGGCGCATTTTTACCACAACCCGAATTTTTCTGCCGACGAAAATCGCCGCGTCTTCGGGAAATGCAATAATCCGCACGGCCATGGGCACAACTACACGGTGGAAGTAACCGTCGCGGGCGAGCCCGATCCTGCCACCGGGATGGTGCTGAACCTCAAAGATTTGAAGGAAATTTTGCAGCGCGAAATCTGCGACCGCATGGACCACCGGCATCTGAATTATGAAGTGCCCGAACTTGCCGGGCAAATTCCCACATGCGAGAACCTGGCGGCCGCGATCTGGCGGCTGCTCGATCCGAAAATCGCCGCGGGGAGGCTCGACCGCGTGCGCGTCTATGAATCGCCGGACATCTTCGCGGATTGCACTGCGGAAGCAGGCGGCGCGGGATCGCGCTCTGACGTGCCCGGCAGCAGAAAAGCGGAGCGCGCGTGAACCGCCCGTTGACCCTATCGCTGACCCGCCGGTACCGTTTTTCCGCGTCGCATCGGCTGCACAGCCGCCACTTCAGCGAAGAGCAGAACTGGCAGCTCTACGGCAAATGCAGCAATCCTTACGGGCACGGACACAACTACGTTGTTGAGGTGACGCTTGGTGGGCCTGTTGATCCGTCTACGGGAATGATCGCCAACCTGGGCGAACTCGATCCGTTTGTCGAGCGGGAAGTGATCGAAGCGTTCGACCACAAGTATTTGAACGAGCAGATTGCGGAATTTCGCGAAGTTGTACCCACCACCGAGAACCTTTGCCGCGAAATTTACCGGCGCTTGGAATCGTTTCCGGCCGCACGGCTCGAGAGAGTGCGGATCGAGGAAACAAGCAACAACAGTTTCGAATACGCGGGCTAGCGCAGCGACGATGGCACGCAAGACCAGGAGCGACGTGATGAGCGAAAGCGACACAGCGGAGATCGTGCTGCCAGCGACGACGGACTCCGAGAGCATTGCCGATCTGGTCCGCCGCATGCTCGTGCAACTCGGCGCAGATCCGAATCGCGAAGGACTGCGGCGCACGCCGGAGCGCTTTGAAAAAGCACTGCGCTATTTGACCAGCGGCTACCGCCAGGACCCGGAGAAAATCCTGAACAACGCCATGTTCAGTGTAGGCTACGACGAAATGGTGGTGGTGAAGGACATCGAGGTGTACAGCCTGTGCGAGCACCATCTGCTGCCGTTCTTCGGCAAGTGCCACGTGGCTTATCTGCCTGATAAGAAAGTCGTAGGCCTGAGCAAAATCGCCCGCCTGGTAAATATGTACGCGCGGCGGCTGCAGATTCAAGAGCGGCTCACCAATCAGATCGCCACTACGCTCCAAGAACAATTGAAGCCGCAGGGCGTGGGCGTAATTATCGAGGCGCGGCACCTGTGCATGGTGATGCGTGGAGTGGAGAAGCAAAATTCAGCGGCGGTCACCAGTGCCATGCTCGGTGAATTTCGCGACAACAAGCAGACGCGCGACGAATTCCTGTCATTGGTGCGCACGGCACGGTAGCGGACGCGGCACGCCGCCGCAAAAACGCTTCTGTCTACCTAAACGGCGAGTATCCGGGCGATTCAAAACCTGATCCGGAGCCTCCGGGAATTACCGTAAAATTCCTTTGCACGGCACTCGCTCTGTGCTAGCATTTTTGTATCTTGAAGAGGCAAATCGAAATAGCAGAGGGCCGTAACGTTTCAGATGGAGGGGCGAGTTGAGCGAAGCAAAGGCCGGCCTGATTGAGCAGTACAGGGTACACCCGAAGGACACAGGATCGCCGGAAGTACAGATCGCACTGCTGAGCGAACGCATCAACTACCTCACCTCGCATCTCCAGTCCCACGCAAAAGATCACGCCTCGCGGCGCGGGTTGATCATGATGGTCAACAGGCGGCGGCGACTGCTGGACTACCTGAATCGGCGCGACCCGGATCGGTATCGCGAGATTGTGGCACGACTCAGTTTGCGCAAGTAGCGCCCAGTTCCTAAGCGGCTGTTTCGGCCGCGT
>JBOGNC010000218.1:0-7720 GCA_050747045.1 Candidatus Acidiferrales bacterium
CAGCAGTCGACCGTATCGCGCCATCGGTCCTCCCTCGGCGCTGCCGCCCGCTGTTATCTCCCATTTTCGGCAACTTAAGAATCATCAATTCAATCCGTTGTACACAGTTTTGAAACAGCTTCTAGTGTTTTGAGTGACCCGCACCGACAGGCTCTGCAGGTTCGTGTCCAGCGGTGTCGGAGCCATTAGTAGGGGCGTGCGCAGCAGTCACCGGCGCAGGAGATGGTTCGGGCTTCGCTTCGGCCGGTTGTACTTCGGGCGCTTCAATTTCCCAGTCGCAGCCTTCTTTGATGCATGCGCGATAGTTGCCGTGCTTGGTGTGTTTTTCGACGATGAACGGTGCGCCGCACTTCGGGCACGGCTCGTTGATTGGTTCGTGCGGCGAGGTGAAGTCGCAATCGGGATAGCGACTGCAGCCATAGAAAACGCGCCCTCGGCCGCGTCCTTTGGATGTGCCGCGGCGGACGAATTCGCCCTCGCCACATTTTGGACACTTGATGCCCAGCGTGACCGGGCGCGTGTACTTGCACTTGGGATAGTTTTTGCAGCCGATGAAATCGCCGTAGCGGCCCTGGCGCTTCAGCAGTTGCGCGCCGCAGTCCGGGCAGTTTTCGTCGAGCGGAATATCCGGTTGTCGAGCGATTTTCGTCCCGGTCACCAACCGCCGCGTAGTTTTGCAGTCAGGGTAACCGGTACAGGCCAAAAATGTGCCAAAACGGCCCCGCTTAATCACCATTTCCTTTCCGCAATTGTCGCAATACTGCGTGACGGTGGCAGCATCGGAATCGTCGGAGTGCGCTTCGGCGAGGTCTCGGATAAAATCGCATTCGGGGTAGCGGGAGCAGCCCAGGAAGAATCCGTGCCGGCTGATGCGCTCAAGCAGTTCGCCCTCTCCGCATTTTTCGCACTTCTGCCCTGTGGGAATACCGGCCTTGTACGACGCCATCGAGTCCGCGGCCTTCTCGAGATCTTCTTCGAACTGGTCCCAGAACTCCTTCACCGAAGCTCGCCAGGGGCGTTTGCCCTCTTCGATGTCGTCGAGCTCTTCTTCCATGCGAGCTGTGAAATTCACGTTGAAAATATCTTCGAAGCTTTTCACTAGCAGCACGCTTACGCGTTCTCCTAGAAGCGTAGGCGTGAACCGGCCCTGGTCCTTGATCACGTATTCGCGATCGACCAGAGTGGAAATGATCGCCGCGTACGTGGACGGGCGCCCGATGCCCTTTTCTTCCAATTCCTTCACCAGCGTTGCTTCCGTGTATCGCGGAGGAGGCTCGGTGAAATGCTGCTCGGGACGGATCGTCTCCAGGCGCAGCTCTTCGCCTTCGCTTACCTGCGGTAGCGTACGGCTTTCGGAATCGCCCTCGTCCTTATCTTCATCGTCCTCTTTCACAGATTGGTACGCAGCTAGGTAACCGTTGAATTTTTCCACCGAGCCGCTGGCGCGGAAGAGATATTCGCCGGCCAGGATTTCAATCGTGGTCTGATCGAATATTGCCGGCACCATCTGCGATGCCACGAATCGCTGCCAGATCAATTGGTACAGCTTGAACATCGGCTCGTCGAGATATGGTCTGACACTCTCCGGCGTGCGCGCTACGTCGGTGGGACGAATCGCTTCGTGCGCTTCCTGCGCGTCCTTCTTCGACTTGAAGAAGTTCGGCTTCTCCGGCACGTATTTCGCTCCGAATTTCTCGCCGATGTGTTCCCGCACCTGCGAAAGGGCATCCGCGGACACGTGCACCGAATCGGTACGCATGTAGGTGATCAGTCCGACGGAGCCCTCGCTGCCTAAATCGATGCCTTCGTAAAGCCGCTGCGCCAGCATCATGGTGCGCTTGGCCGTGAAGCGCAGGCGGTTGTATCCAGCCTGCTGCAGCTTCGAGGTGGTGAACGGCGGCGGCGCGTACCGGCGCTTTTCCTTCTGCGCAACGCTGGAGACCTGCCACGTGGCGCGCTCGAGGTCAGCCAGAATGCGTTGCGCCTCGGCTTCGTCCGGAATCTCTAGATCCTCGCCCTTGCGTTTGACCAACTTGGCTTCGAATGTGGGTGGTTCTCCCGCCGCTAGCAGCGCATGGATAGTCCAATATTCCTTGGGAACAAACGCCCGAATTTCCTGCTCGCGTTCGACAATCAGGCGGAGCGCCACGGTCTGCACGCGACCGGCGGAGAGGCCCCGGCGGACTTTATCCCACAGCAACGGCGAAACTTTGTATCCCACGATGCGATCGAGCACGCGGCGCGCCTGCTGCGCGTCGACAAGGTGCTCATCTACTTTCGTGGGCTTCTCGAAAGCCGCGCGAATCGCTTTCTGGGTAATTTCGTTGAACATGACGCGCGAGAACTTGGCGCGTTCGGTCTTGTTCTTCGCCAGCGCCTCCAGCAGGTGCGCCGATATCGCTTCGCCTTCGCGGTCCGGGTCGGTGGCCAGATAGACGTTATCCGCCGAATCGGCCGCTGTTTGCAATTGCCCGATGATTTTCTGTTTGTCCGGAATTACCTCGTATGTCGGTTCGAAGATGTTCTCGGCGGTAATCGGGACTTTCTTCTGGGGAGCGGCCGCTTTGCTCTTGCCTTTTCCTTTCTTGCTCTTGCGCTTAGGCTTGCCGTTGTGTTCTCCAGGCAAAAGAATGCCTATCGTCTTCCTCGGCAGGTCCATCACGTGGCCGTAAGAGGCCTTCACCGTGTAACCGCGGCCCAAATACTTATTGATGGTCTTCGCCTTAGCGGGCGATTCGACGATTACGAGTGATCTTGCCATGCGCTTTTATTTTATTCCTCGCCACGCTTCTGCTGCCAATTTCAGCACTACATTGACTCCGATGCGGCGTAAGCCGTTTCGGCTCCGAGCCGGGCAGCGACCGACCGCCTATCTGCCTGCCAGTCCATCCTAACCCTGCTTTGGCTGGGGGATTACAGCAGGACTTTCAAGAATTGCTTACCAGGTAACTGGCGTACCACACCTTTGAGCTCCAGGTCAAACAACGCCGCCAGCACCTCGGATGAGGTAAGACCCGAATTTTCCACTAGATCGTCCACATGACGGGCTTCGTCCACCTTCAGAAGCCCGTACAGCGGCCTTTCCGTCGGACTTAAGCCCTGCTCGATCAATTCGGCGCGTTCCTCGGAAGATGCCGTCTCCACCGGCATCAACTCGGCGCGAACCGGTGTTGGCAGCTCCTCCACCACGTCTTCCCATCCCATCACCAGCTTGGCACCCTGCTTGATTAGCTGGTTGGGGCCGAAGCTAGACGGCTGCGTCGCGTTTCCCGGAACCCCAAATACCTCGCGCCCAAACTCCATGGCCAGCCGAGCCGTAATTAGCGATCCCGAGTATTGCGCACCTTCGACGACCACCACCCCAAGCCCAATCCCTGCGATTATTCGGTTCCGAATTGGGAAATTTTGCGGGGCGGGGAATGTGCCAAGTGGAAATTCTGAGATAATCGCCCCCCGTTGCTCCATTTCCTGGAAAATCTTCTTATTCTCCTTTGGATAAACCACATCGATCCCACAGCCAAGCACCCCTATTGTTGCTCCACTTGCCGCACTGAGCGCCCCACGATGGGCACTGGCGTCGATTCCTCGGGCCAGGCCGCTGGCGATAACCAACCCGCGAGCGGCTAGATCCCGGGATAACCTCTCAGCCATTTGATTCCCGTAAGGGGTCGGGCGACGCGCGCCAACTACGGAGATCAGATTTCGATTCAGAAGCTCCGCGTTTCCTTTGACATACAGCAGTGGAGGAGGGTCGTAAATCTCTCGAAGCCGGGCCGGATACTGCGGCTCATCCCACGTCAGTAGCCGACATCCGATCGCCTGTGCATTCGCCAGCTCCTTGGCCGCCGCGCTAAGAGGCTGCCGCGAGTGAAGTGCCTGCGCCACCGCAGCCGGCAATCGCAGGGCTTCCAGGCTGGTTAGAGATGCATTGAAGATCGCGTCCGGGCTGCCCAATTCACGCAGGAGCTTTCCGGCCGATCGCGCACCCAAGCCAGGCGTTAGCGCCAGCGCCAGCCAGCCTAAATAGTCGTCCGCATGCATGGTGGGGACACCGAGAGGGAAGTCCGGCGCAGAGGGTGGCACCCGCACCGGAAGCTGTCAATATAGGGATTCTACGGTAGTCTGCAAAGTCGATCCTTTCCCCGCGTTTCCGTCGGTTGGTCGAATGCGCGAACAGTTCCGTAAGTGCCTGACTGCGGGTTCCTCGCGGCTCCGATCGATCGCCAGATCGGCCTCCATGCTATTTTGATTTCGGCGTTTGTATCCGCCTCTTGAGACAGCCTGTGCGCCATCGCTCGTCCTCAATCTTGGATCAAAGTCGCGCAATTCGCGCGCGCATGACGGGCCTCGAAGCTTCCAGCAGTGCTCGTTTGGGGTAGGCGGATTCACTCCCTTTCTCACAAACCTCACACGTATGGCTCTCGCTTGCCTTAACGGACCCACGAACTTACAATCTCTCGTTCCACTTTCATAACGCGACTATCGTGACGCGCCCTGTACCCACTCTCGAAGGCTTCGACCAAATCTTGGAGGTACTCGCGAACGATCCGCGAATCGCCCCGGACTCTCCGATCTGGATTCGCGAGAACCTCTGCGCCGCTGGGGACAAGGTGCAACTCCTCCGCTACATACTCTCTGCCACGCTGGTCCCATCCCCTCGGATACTTGACGTCGGGGCGCAGATCGGAGCATTCACTTTGTACGCCGCGAAGTTCGGGTGTCGGGTGGCCGCGGTCGATTATCCGCACTACGCCGACCGTTACGGAAAGATCGGAGCCGATCTGGGTGTCGACTACCGAAAATGCGATCTGGGAATGGAAGGACTGCCCTTTTCAGAGGGGAGCTTCGACTTTGTTGTTTACGCCGACGTGATCGAACACCACTCGTTTTCGCCGAAGCGCGTGCTCGCGGAGATTCATCGCGTGCTCTCGCCAGGGGGGCGGGTGATCGTGACCACGCCAAATCACGCTTCGATCTACAATCGAATCTTTTTGTTATTCGGAAAAGTGTGAACGATCCGTTCGATTCCTATTTTGGTACCGCTGCTGATTCGGCAACCTACTTGGGTCACCATCGTGAGTACACCCGCGGCGAATTGCGGCTGGCCCTTGAGAGAACGGGCTTTCGAGTGAAGGAATGCCGCGCCACGGAGGAGGACCTCAGCGGCCTGCTGTATAGCTTTCGGCGGCAAGCTATGCCTACGGTGGAGATCCTGCGGCACCGCCGCGCAATTGCCGTCCGCGCCCTTGGCAAGTTTTGGCAGGGATTGCACCTACCGTTCGGCCGAGTGCTTTGGGCAGTCGGCGAAAAGCCGACCTAAAAAGCAGGGGCGGTTCGCAATGACGCGTCAGTCCCCGAGCTTCCAAATCGACGATACGGCCAGCTCCAGCGAATTTCCGGCCGGGTCGCGGAAATATACGGATGCCGGGTGGTCGCCGAACGCAATTTCCTTCTCGACCGCTACGCCGTGCTCCTTCAGCTTCTGGCGCCACTCCCCGAGCTCTTTTGGCTCTACGCGAAACGCCACGTGGCCAGGGCCCGTGGCGCCATGGGTGGGCAGTTCTCCGCCCCTGCGCGTGATCTCCGCTCGAAAGAGCAACAGCACGCTCGGTCCCGAGCCCACCTGTAGAGCCGCGCCACGTCCGCTCGCGAAGTACCCGTCATCGATTTTCCGCAGGCCAAGCACCTTCTCATAGAACGCAACCGCGCTCTCCAGATCGTCCACGTATAGCGACGTTTCCAGTACCGCTTTCGGCGAAAGATCCATTTTTCCCGCTCCGAAGCTAAAGTATAGCTCCCGCAGGACACCCGTGCGATTGTGCTATATTCTTGATATTGGAGCTGATGATCGAACGGTGAAAAAGCTGCGCATTTCGGTTGTGGAGTTCCTTAATACGGCTCCGCTGGTGTGGGGCTTCACGGACGGCCCGCTAGCCGGCAAATACGATCTATCGTTCGCAGTCCCGTCTCTTTGCGCCGAGACCCTTCGTCGTGGCCAAGCCGATATCGGCATTATCCCCGCGATCGAATATCAGCGAATGGATGGCGTGGTAGCCCTTCCCGGGATGGCCATCGCCTCGAAGCGCGAGGTTCGCAGCTTGTTGGTGGTCGCGAAGAAGCCGATCGAACTGGCAAAGCGCATTGCCCTGGACACAAGTTCGCGCAGCACTGTTGCTTTGGTCCGCATGCTCGCAGCCGAGCATTGGAAGATATCGCCTGAATTCGTCGATGCTGCTCCCGAGCCATCGGAGATGCTTAAGGCTGCCGATGCGGCGCTGGTGATCGGCGATCCAGCGCTCGGCATTTCGCTCAAGATGGATATTCTGTCCGGTAAGGCGCCCAGCGGTGAACAGTGCTGCCAGGGCGACCCTGACGATATGCCTGTACCGGGCTTCGAAACGCTTTTCGTTTACGATGTGGTTCACCAGTGGCGTCAATTGACAGGCCTTCCGAGCGTGCTGGCGATCTGGGTGGGACGGCGGGACGCGGTCACGCCGGAAGTGATCTCGGATTTTCTTGCGTCCAAACAATATGGCAAGCAGCGCGTGCTCGAGATCGCTGAAGCTGCGTCCATCAAATTGGATCTGCCGCCTGGGGCCCTTGAGCGCTACTTGACCGAAAACATCAATTTCGATCTCGATGACGAAAATCTTTCCGGGCTGCGCGTGTATTTTGAAAAAGCGGCGGCCGCCGGCCTGATTCCCCGCGCACGCCCGGTCGAGTTTGCTAGCTTTAAAAATTTCAGTACTGGTGAAAAACGCGCCATCCATTCGGCGCGTAACTGACATGAGTCTGACTCCGCAAGAAGCTCTCGACCTCTTCAACTCCGACGATCTGATCGGCATCGGCATGGCCGCGAACGAAGTCCGCCGCCAAAAAAACGATCCGCGTGTGGCGACTTATCAGATCGACCGCAACATTAATTACACGAACTTCTGCACTGAGTACTGCTCGTTTTGCGCTTTTTACCGCCCGTTGGGTTCAAAAGAGGGATACATCCAGCCGCTGGAAGCGATCTACCAGAAGATCGAAGAGATGCTCGCGCTCGGCGGCAATGGCGTGCTGCTGCAGGGCGGCTTGCACCCTGACCTGAAAATCGATTACTACGAAAATATGCTGCGCTCGATCCACGAGCGTTTTCCGCAGGTTCATCTGCACTGTTTCTCGGCGCCCGAAATTCTGTGCATCGCCGAAGTTTCCAACCTGACCATTCGCGACACGATCGTTCGCCTGCGTGACGCAGGGTTGCAGTCGATTCCCGGCGGCGGCGCGGAAATCCTCGACGACGAAGTGCGCCATCGTATCGCGCGGCTGAAGTGCAAGTCCGACGAATGGGAATCCGTCCACCGCGAAGCACACAAACTAGGCATGCGTACCACGGCCACCATGATGTTCGGCTGCGGCGAGGAATATCGCCACCGCGTCAACCACTTTGAAAGAATTCGCCGCATTCAAGAGGACGGCGGCGGCTTCACCGCATTCATACCTTGGATTTTTGCGCCCGAACACACGCCGCTCGGCAAAAAAGTTTCGGAGACGACTGCCGTCGATTACCTAAAGACTTTGGCGATTAGCCGCCTGTACCTCGACAATATCGACCACATTCAGTCGAGCTGGCTCACGCCGGGCATTAAAGTCTGCCAAGTGGGCCTGCAGTTCGGCGCGGATGATGTCGGAAGCATCTTGATCGAGGAAAATGTGGTCTACGCGGCAGGTGTTC
>JBOGNC010000219.1:0-7709 GCA_050747045.1 Candidatus Acidiferrales bacterium
TTTGCGTGGCTCGGCAACTTTCGCCGATTGGTCGTTCGCTACGACCGCTCCGACTCCATTTACGAAGCTTTCTTTCATATCGCCTGTTTGATGATCACCTTACGCAGGGTTTTGAAATGAGTTCTAACCAAAAAATGCGGTTCGAAGCGTGGGCAAAATGAGGCAGGGTATCGACGGCAGGTGGTCCGTTCGATCGATGCTGCTCGACGGTCGGGCACGGGCTTGGCGCGTCTGTATCGACGGCGCCGTACCTTGTGCCACGTGCGCAAGCCACAGCCCGACGTTCGATTCGTGTTCGTACGTGCGCAATAGGGGTAAATTCGAGGCATTCAAACGTCGAAAGTTTCGCCGGAACAACCCGTCAGTATCTTCGTAAATCCTAACCGCCATCCACAAGCCGTGCGCGGCATTCGCCGAAACCGATCGCGACATATCCTCGGCGCTGGGCGCGAGCTCTGAAAATCACTTCATCTTCGCCTTGCAGGTACTGACGAGTCTCGCCGTTCGGCAAGTGAAGCGGCTGCGTATGCTCCAGCAGGCAGGCCCTGCTCTCATCCGTCGGACCCGATACCGTGCCGCTGCCCAGAAGATCGCCGGACTGCAAATTGCAGCCGTTGCTGGTATGGTGCGCGATCATCTGCGCAAAGCTCCAATATGCATAGTTGAAATTCGTCGCGACGATGCGAGCAGGTTTCTCGCCCGCAGCACGCATTGGGCGCGTCGAAATGAATGCTTCGAGTTCGATATCGATTCCCCATTCCGCTCGGTCTACTTTGCTTTCCAGGTACGGAAGTGGAACTTGAAAATCGAGCCGCTGCGGTGCAAAGATCCGCACTCGAAACGGGGCGAGAGCCTCCGCCGTCACGACCCAGGGAGATATTGTGGTCGATAGACTCTTGCTGAGAAACGGCCCAAGCATGCTCTCCCAAAACTGCACATCGCGCGCGGACCAATCGTTGAGCAGGCAATATCCGAATATATGCGACGATGCGGACTCTATCGAAATCGGAGAACCAAGCGGATTTCCAGAGGCAATAAACGCGCCGACTTCGAGTTCGAAATCCAGCGCTTGCGAGGGACCGAACTGCACAGCGCCCTTGGCGTCTTTAAATTGACCGTTGGGGCGCTGCACTGGTTCACCGCTGACTCGGATGGAACTGGCACGGCCGTGGTAGGCGACAGGCATGTAACAGAGCACGGGCGCCAATGGTGAATCGAGCGGCTTTCGCACAACCCTTTGGGCATGAAACGTCGAGCAAACAAAATCAGTGAAGTTGCCGATTTCAGCGGGAAGCAGCATCTCCACCGAAGACATTGGGGTCAGAAGTCGATTTGCTTGCGACTCGACGCGGGTTTGCTCAGGTCCATCGATTCGCAGAAGATCAGATAATCGTGCGCGCAAAGCAGAAGTAGCTTGTATTCCGAGGGTCATAAGCGGGTTGAGAGCGTCTCCAGCCGCTGCAGGAGCAGCAATTTCAGCCCCACCGGAGAACAGGCCCAATTCGAGCGCCGCGGTCAAATCGAAAACGCAGTCGCCAATCGCCACTCCTCCCCTGACCATTCCAGCTTTGCGAATGATTCCTAACGGTAGATTCTGAATCGGAAAGTCCGAGCTCGGATCATTTGCGGACGGAACCCAACTACGACGCGAGGGGTCGTGCGTTTCATTAAGCTCCATGTTTTGGTTTTCCTTGTCCCTAACGGCGACCGCAGCCGAGAACGTGAGTCAGCCGGCATCAAGCGAACGAACTCTTCTTCGCTTTTTTCTCATTGTGATAGCGGGCCATGCTGCCAAAGAGAACTGGTACGGGCAGACGACTGGCGTCGCCGGTAAATTCGCGATAGCAGGCATGCACGTTCACGACAAGTCGCTCCGGATCGGTCCAATCGGCAAATGCATCGAGGATGATATCCCGAGCTGCTTCCTCGTATCCGATGCCCGCATCGAATCGCTTGCGCGATTCGTCGCGGACGTATTCGAGATAGTGCCTCATGGCGCGGACTCCGTTCTTGTCAGCAATCGGGCCATGGCCCGGAACGACCGTCTCGACGTCCCAATCGAGAATGGTGTCACATGCTCGAATCCAATTGGTTACAGGTCCTTCCCAAATCACGGGATGGCCCCCCGCGAACAAAATGTCTCCCGTGAAGACAGTTTTATCTGCAGGAACATATGCAACGATGTCGCCGCGTGTGTGTGCCGGGCCGAGTTCGACAAGGCGCACTTCCTTGCTGACGACGTGGATCAGCAGTTCGCGGTCGAATGTGCGCGATGGCAATACGGGCCTGATGCCGCTGAAATCGAACCTGCTGCCCAGAACTTCTTGAAAGAATTCTCCGGCTTGTCCCGTCATCGGATAACGCGGCGCCGAGCTTTGTTCCTTCATTTCATCGAGGCACGCAGTTGACGAAACGACCTGCGCGTTCGTTACGAGCTGATTTCCGTTGGTGTGATCGGGGTTTGAGTGTGTATTCACCAAAGTGCCGATTGTCGCGGCCGCTGGCTCGGCAGCGCGCATGCAGTCGAGCATCTCGCGCGTAAGCTTCAGATCCATGAGGGTATCCACCAGGAGGGATTCGCCGCCATCAACAATCAGGCCTGCGTTGCTGTATCCCCACGTGCCGTCCGGCTGCAGATAGGCGTAGCAGCCGTTCCCAAGATCGTGCAGCCCTTTTGTGTACGGCCATTTTTTCATGGCGCTTCCTTTGTGCATGGCGCGGCGCCCAGGCGTCCGAGCAAACGCCAGCCGTGCGCGTCCACTGCGGTCGAATCAGATCGGCTGCAGGACTGTTTCACCAACTTTGGCCATTAAGCCCCTCAGGTCCCGCGCCGGATCGGGATGTATCTCTTGTTCGCCAATTTCGAGAGAGGCTTCGACAATCAATTTGCAGCGCTCGTACCGGCGGCGCTCGAAACAGACGAGCGCTTCTTTCAACGGCACGTTCTTTTGCAGTTCGTCAGCTAAAACCACCGTGTCTTCGACGGCTTGGGCGGCTCCTTGGCCAAGATGGGGCGTAATCGCGTGGGCAGCGTCGCCGATCAGTACCACTCCGCCGCGGCCCCACGGCGATGGCACAAACACGGATTCAAGCGGACGGTATACCACCAACTCAGGGTCCGTAATCTCATGAGCCAAGTGGCCGATCGCACCGCCGAACGGTCTCAGGCGATCGCGCATAATTCTGGCCAATTCGTTCTTCGGAAATCGCGGATTACCTGGTTCGGGTCCAATGCAAAATATGTAAGCGGCGCCGCGCGTGAGCGGAATGAGACCGGCCTTGGGCCCCTCTGCGCTGGCATAGATCGAGCCATAGTCCACATCTGGCGGCCGAGACACGTTGTAGCGCCAGACCCCTTCTCCGGTGAACCGTGGCTTCAGGTGTTCGCCGAAGATCATGGTGCGAACCTGTGAATGCACGCCGTCTGCTCCCACCACGAGGTCATATTCGCGTGCACCGCCATCGGTGAATCTGGCAGTAACCGCGCCTTCCGACTGCGTCAGATCCGCCACCGTAACTCCCAGACGCACAACCGCGCCGGCTTTCTTCGATGCGGCGAAAAGCACGTTGTGAAGTGCTGGGCGAGTCATGCCCAAGTATGCGGGGTAATCGGGACCGGCAAGCTTTACTCCAGGCGTTTCACTCAATACCTTTCCATCAGCGGCGCAGAAGCGCACACTTGAATACGGGAAGCCGGCTGCAACGCAATCATCGGCTATGCCTAAAAACACCATCGCACGCACCAGATTGCTCTGCGCAATGATGCCAACTTGATAGATCGTCCACTGCTGTCTAACCTCGACGACCTCTACATCAACACCCGCTTTGCGCAAGGCGATTGACAGAGCTAATCCGCTGATCCCGCCTCCCACGACGAGCACTTTTGAGACAGTCGCCATATCTTCCCTCAAACGCTTTCCGTTACGCCGGAATCGATGTTCAGAAGTCGCATTGCGTTACCGCCCAGAATCAAATCGCGATCTCGCTGACTGAGCCCGGGAACCGCGGCTATCTGGGAGTGGGGATCGTAGCTGCCCATATCAAACGGGTAGTCGGTGCCGATCATGACTTGGGTCACGCCCACTTCTTCAATCAAATACCGCAGCCCCTCCGGTGTGTAAACCAAGCTGTCGAAATAGATCCGCTTCAGATAATCACCTGGTTTGTGCTTGATCTTTCTCGCTTCCGGTCGGACGGAATAACCGTGATCGGACCGTCCGATGTAGGAGGGCAGGTATCCGCCACCGTGAGCAGCGCAAATTTTCAAGCCAGGAAAGCGATCGAGAACACCGCCGAAAATTAGGTGGGATAGCGCGATAGTCGTTTCGAGCGGCTGGCCGATTATGTTCCCGAGGTAGTAGCGGTTTACGCGATCTCCGAGCGACGTACCTAGGGGATGAATGAAAACGAGACAGCCGAGTTCCTCTGCCTTGGCCCAAAAGCGTTCGAATCGCTCGTCCGAGAGTTCGAGGCCATTGACAGTCGATGAAATTTCAATGCCGCGCAGGCCGAGTTTCTTAACGCAGTTTGTTAGCTGTTCGACCGATAGTTCCGGATGTTGCAGCGCGATGTTGCCTAGTCCGCGCAGGCGTTCCCGGTGAGCGGCGCACACCGACGCGATATGCTCGTTTTGCACGGCCACAATCTGCTTCGCGAGATCGACGTCCGCCCAGTAATAATACTGGTTCGGTGAAGGGCTGATCAGTTGGATGTCGATGCCCATTTCGTCCATTCGCCGCAGTCTTTCGTCGATGCCCTTGAGCTGCGGCATCAGGCTGGCGAACAGAGTTCGGTTATGTTCGATTGATTCGAGCCCGTACATTCGCAGTTGAATGTTCTGTTCGGCTTGCTTTTCCGGAAAGTCAGAAACGAGACGTTCGACTTCGGTGGTCAGGATATGACAATGAACATCAACGGTGAGGCTCTTTCGCTCGCGCTGCACCTGTTGCGGTCGCGCATCACCGGGCGGCATGTGCTTCCACCTCGTCTGCGACGCACCGATTTCGCTGCGTGCCAAGCCCTGTGATCGATCCTTCCAGAATGTCGCCCGGTTTGAGAAAACGGCGGTAGTGGGCTCCGTTTCCCGCGGGTGAACCCGTCGCAATCAGATCGCCCGGCCAGAGCTGAACGTACGTAGACAGGTATTCGACGATACGCGATACCCCGAAGATCATGTCGGCGGTGCTTTCGTTTTGCATAACTTGGCCGTTCAGTGTCAGTGTGATCTGCAGGTCCTGAGAATTCGGAACAAATACGGACGGTACAAGGTAAGGACCGGTCGGCAAGTAACTTGGCGATCCCTTGGCTGCAAGCCAGTCTGCACCCATCGCGCCCGCGTCTTTGCGAAAAACGAGATCGCGGTTGGTGATGTCGTTAACGATCGTATATCCGGCTACGCGGGAGAGCGCCTGATCACGAGAAACGTGTCGGCACGGTTTGCCAATAACGACAGCAAGTTCGAGTTCCCAATCCGGTTGACTCGTGTGCTGAGGCAGAATCACCGGGTCGAAAGGTCCCGTAATGGCTGACGGCGGCTTGGAAAAAACAAAGGGAGCCCCATGCGCCCCTCTTTCGTCCATGAGCTTGGCCGCCTGTGCGCGTCGTTCTTCCCGGTCCGAGCCTTTGTCGGCTCCCAGGGCTTGATCGACGATTAGATCGATCACATGCTGCCGATAGTTGGCGCCTACGCAAAAGACCTGCCGGGGTAGGTCGACGGGCGGACGAAACCGAAGCCGCTCGCTCGGTATGAAGATATGGCGCCAGCGCGAATCGTGAAGGGCACCTGTCTGTAGAAAGTCCGCCGCGCGGCGCAGAGTAGCGAGGTTTTCGTCCCAGTTCTCAAGAACAGCAAGCATCGAATCGGAAGAGATCCCCTGGCAGCCCAGCTTCTCCAATACCGGATTCAGGGCATGTAACGGCACGACGCTCCCATCGAGCACCAATGCCGGAAACTGCGCAGCGCTTTCTGCCGAGCAAGTGGCAAGGGCGAACGTGGAGTTGGATTGATTCATGCGCGTGCGCCTCGACCCACCTCTTTTATTCTCGTCGCGTTCCCCGATTCGCCGCGCTCGCAGCAATCGGTGCTATGTCGGGTTCCGGAACTGCCGGTTCGGGAGCGGGAGGCATGGCCTCCATAAACGACTTTGGACCATCCTCCACGTTGCGGAACATTACGTTCGAGCCCTGCGACGGTCTCCAGACCGTTGGCTGCCAGTCCGGAATGTAGTTACGATATCCGCCGGTGTTCAGTTCGACGCGGAGACCCACAGGATCGCGAAAGTACAGATAACCCTGCTCGCCTATTCCGTGTTTGCCAGGACCGAACTCGATCGGTGTGCCCGATTCCAGCAGCAAGTCCGCACCGCGCAATAAGTCCTCCTCGGATTGCACCCAGAACGCTACGTGATGAAACCGGCCCGGCAGCTTCGAGAAATCGCCGCCGAAGCCCAGGTCGTGCGACTTTTCGTTGGTGGTCAAAACACCGAAGACGGGGATTTCGGGATCGTGATCGAGTACGGTGTACCCCATGAAGCGGAAGCCGAGTGCATCACGATACCACTCGCACGTTTTCATCACGTCCTGTGTGTTTAGAGTGATGTGATCGATCTGCCGGGGAGCGATGCCTCTGCCAACATATCGCTGCGGCCGATCCGGGTAACTCGATTTCATATCGGCGGGAGCATCGAAGCGATCCACCTCCCAAAAGACTTCATGCGCGTGCCCACCCGGTCCGCGAAATCTATACGCCCGGCCATGCCCCAACGTTTTCTCCAGCCACTCGCCGCGGATCCCCGTAGATTCAATTTGCGATACAGCTTCGGTCAGCTCCGCCGCACCCGCCGCGCGCCACGCCGCGTGTCCGAGGCCCGGTGTCTCCGATTCAGTGAGCACAAGGCTGTGATGGTAGTGTTCACCCCAGCAGCGGAGAAAAACCGACCTTCCTAAACGTCCGCTTTCAGCAAGACCGAGAGTGCCGGTGAAGAAGGCAACGGATTCTTCTAGTTTCGGCGTCAACAGCTCGACGTGAGCCAGATGGGACAACAGGTGTCTGGACATGCGACCTCGATTCCCTCTTGGGTTCTCGATGCTTTCTCAAAACTCGAGCCGAAGCCCGAACTGAATCTGGCGCGCATTGGTAGCGGTCGTAGAGACTACCCCGGACGCTGGATTCACGATTCCCGTTCCAATACCCGTTTGAATGAAATTGTCGTTGTTTTGCGAAATTCCTGGAAAATTCAAATTCGTGTGATTCACAATATTGAAGAACTCCGCTCGAAACTCGGCGCGTCCTTTTTCGCCAAACCATGGAACCGCCGTGTCCTTAGTTTATCCAAAAGTCCCAATCCGCCAGTCCGGGCCCACGCAGAACACCTCGAGGAACATCGCCTAAGATCCCATAGGCCGGTAGCGTGAACATATGCGGGTTGTACCACTCGCCTGGCTTTCCCACAATCACCGTATTCTTGTTATACACTTGCGCGCCTGGCGAGATTCCCGGTATCGGTGGATCGATCGCCAGAGCGGCCGCCAGATTCGAGGGTGTCACGAGGGATCCGGTGGATGCCTTTCGAGAACACCTGCTCACTAGAAGCTGTTTCAAAACTGTGTACAACGGATTGAATTGATGATTCTTAAGTTGCCGAAAATGGGAGATAACAGCGGGCGGCAGCGCCGAGGGAGGACCGATGGCGCGATACGGTCGACTGCTG